>CAYQEG010000034.1:23122-45826 GCA_964416435.1 uncultured Rickettsiales bacterium | reverse complement strand
CGAGAAGGGCGGGGGAGGGGGCCTGGAGGGGGGGCACGGGGCGTACTGGGTGTACTTGGTGTTGGCGCAGCCGGAGTAGTCGCCGACCCGGGTGCAGCGGCCTACCGAGTCCTCGGGCGACGACGCCTCGATGGCGCCCCGCAGATTGGCAGCAACAACACCCACGCACCCTTGGCCGACCACGAGAACCCGCAGCCAGGTCCCCACTCGCATCCGTCTCCCCGAAGTGGCGAGGTCTCCTCCGGCTCGGGGTCGGCCCCCGGCTCCTCCGGCGACCCTTCCGAGGAGTCATCGTCGTCGGTGGCCGAGTCGTCGTCGTCGTCGTCGTCGTCGTCGGCTTCGGTTCCCTCGGGGCAGACCCAGCAGTTCCCGCCGTCCGGGACGCATGTCGCGCTGTCCACCCCGTTGAACTCCGGCACCCGGGGGATGACGTCGGGGTCCGTATTGTCGCAGTCGAAGAGGTCCGGGTACCCGTCCGCGTCGCCGATAGGCTCGACTCCGTCGAGGGTCCCCCGTTGCTCATCGAACAGCCAGCCGGTCGCTCCGAGGCGGTCGGCGCCAGCCACTTCGCGCGGGAGGAACTCGGTGTCCCAGGGCCACTCCCAGCTCATCGAGCCCGCCGACCCGGGCGTCGGGATCCAGTTGGCCGCCGCGTCGATGGCGCACGGGACCGTGCCGTGCTCGCCTGCCCACGTGTCGCAAGCCTCGGGGGTGAGCCCTCCACAGCGCTCCAGGAGCTGGTCACATGCGCTCGAGATGCGGACGGCGCTGCCATCGCGGAAGAACGCGCCTGTGAGGGGGACCTGGGGGCCGACGAGCTCGGCCTCCCGACCCTCTTCGCTGCCGGGGCTCCAGGGGGGACCGTCAACCGAGCCATTCATCGACACGAACACCCTGTCGACGCCGGCGGTAGTAGTCACCAGACCGGGGCTGGTCGAATCGCCCGAGCCGATGAACAGGTTGCGGACGGCGACCACCTCGCTGCCGGCGCCGCCCCCGTCCGCCGAGATGACCTGTGAGAGAGCGTCGTTGCCCCCTACGGTGTTGTGGATGAACTGAACCGAGAGGCCTGGAGCCAGACGCGCTTCCACCAGTGGGCCTGCGCCGACCTGGTTCTCGACGAAGAAGCTCCGGGCGATCATGAGACCGCCCTCGTCGGGATAGCCCACCGCGGGATCGAGTTCGATCAACGGGCCCTCCCCGCCGCCGTAGCCATCGAACGGGTTGGGCCGCTCGTGGTAGGGGGCGGGGTTCCCCTCTCCAAGACACCGCAAGCCGCCGGAGACCAGCGGCGAGACGATCCCGCCTTCCTCCCAGGCGGGGAGCTCGAAGTCCGACTCGATCCCCCCAACACGGCTGTTCCGGGCGAAGATGCAGTCGGAGAGACCGATGAGGTCAACCTCTCCGGGATCTGCGCCCGCCTCGTGCCGCCACTCGCCGAAGCCGGCCCGGAGGAGCGGCCCGCCCTCGGTCCCGTTGGCGATGAAGGCGACGTTCCGTAGCCAATCCGCTTGGGTCTGCATCAAGGCGCCGGTTCCCTGCACGAGGTTGCCGAACAGCACCAGGTCCCAGATCTTCACCTCGCGAGCCGTCGTGTCGATCCAGACCAGGGCCGGACTCAGCGAGTTGTTGGGGAGCCGGTTTCCGACGATCTCGTTGCCGCCCATGACCAACGAGTTGTGAGCTCGGACGGCGCTCCCCAGCCCCCCGCGGATCGAACAGCTGTAGAGGGTGAGCTCCAGCGGCTCACCCGCGAGGCCGTCGGCGACCGCGAAGCCAGTCCAGCCGACGATCTCGGAGTTGATCACGCCGACCTGGCCGCCTCCCCAACCGAGTACGCCGGATCGCGTGCCTGGGCACGGGCCTTCGGGGCTGAGATCGAGGTTGAGGCCGTCGACCGAGGAGTTGCCGTTCGTCGCGATCTCGATGACGGGATCGCCCGGCGGGGAGTCGGGGGTTGGACAAAGCGGACGGTGCGAGAGCAGAAGCCTGAACTGCGGCTCCATGGCGTTGCCTCGCGTGTCGACGACGATCGACTCCAGGTGCGGAGGACTCTCGGGACCACCCAGCAGCGTGATGAAGGTGGTGTCCGAGGGGCCGCCGGTCGGCAGCGCCTCCGCCGTGGCGAGCGCCTCCGCGATGGTCGGGAACGTGCCGTCGAGGCACTCGCCGGGTTCAGGGCTCTCGCCCGACGGGGCTACGCATAGGGAGAGGTCCGCTGCATGGGCGAGCGACGGACCGACGACGTAGAGTGCGGCGAGGCAGACACCGATTAGCTTCGGGGACACTGGCGGAGAGCCTAGCAATGGCGGGGACAACAAGGCAGGACGGGGTTGTCCGGAGCTTGCTCCTCGCCATCGGTCTGGCTCTCGGGGGTCTCGGTGTGTCTGGTCTTCTGACCGGATGTGGGGGGAAGCCGCCGAGTCTCACGCATGCCGAGCCGCTGGCTCCGGATCGCTTCCCCGCCTGCGAGTCGCCCGGTCGGTGCACCGAGGGCTACGCGGGCTTCTTGGAGCGCGCCAGAGAGCACGCGAGTCCGGTCGCCGAAGACGCACTCTGGGCCGACTTGAGGACCATCCTTCACGAGGAACGAACCGCGGCCAAAGAAGTCCCGGCCGGGACGACGCTTGGGGCCGAGCTTCGGACGGCGTCGCGGGTGGGGTGGTTGCTCGACGACCTTAGAGGACGAGAGGTCCCGGTGGTCCGCGGGGTCGAGAGTCGCTGGAAGAGAGCGACCCAGGTCCCGTTGCAGTTCGACGACCCCTGGGTGGGACGGTTCGACGCGCTGCTGCTGATCCCCGACCGTGGCGAGACGCCTCGGCCAGCTGTCGTTGCGCAGCCGGGGCACTCGGAGAGTGCGGTGTATCACCGTGATCACCGCCTGGTCGGGCCGCTCATCAAGGCCGGCTACGCGGTCCTGATCCTGGAGCCCCGAATCAACGAGGGAGATGAGTGGGAGCACCGGGTGTCGCTCGGGTTGCTGCTCGAGGGGCACAGCCTGATCGGCCTGCGGGCCTACGAGATGGTGGTTGCGCGGGACTACCTGCGTCGCCGAGCGGACATCGACCCCGACCGGATCGCCATGATGGGGCACTCGGGCGGGAGCTCGACGGCGAACCTGGTGTCCTTCATAGAGCCCTGCTGGGCCGCGCTCGTCAGCGATCACACCACCTGGTACATGGCCAGGTTCGAGGACGACGGCCAGATCTCCGACGAGGCCTCGGCCGACCTCTGGTACTGGAACGAGCTGGTCCACTCGACGCCTCCGCCGATGCCGTTGCTCCGACAGGACTATGGGTATCCCCGGGGGGCGAGGCCGGTGTTGAGGTTCTTGGAGGGGGTGTTTGAGGGCCCGGGTCGGTCGTGTCGATGAGCTTCCCGCCCATGAAGGTCACTGTGCCGCCCAGGTTGTGTGACCACGGATCCGACAGGCCCGCGGTCCGAGGTCAAGGAGCGAGGAGCGGAGCATGTCGAGTCCATGTGACCGACGAGCGACGCTGAGATCGGGCCGCGGGGCGGAGGAGGCGTGGTCAGAAAGCCTGGGCGGCACAGTCAGTTCGGACTCGTGACCTGGTGGTGCGAGCCGTCAGACGTCCGCCATGAGTTGGGCCGCCATCCGTTCGATATCGTGGGTCAGAGTTGCCGTTGGCCCGTCGTGCGCCCAAATCGGCTGGACCCGGAAGCGTGAGTACTTTCCTCCGTACTTCCTTTCAAGATCATGAGACTGGCGAGCACCAACGACGACGAGAAGCTCACGGCCGAGGTGACCGGCGCCCAGCAGGTCGAACGTCCACCCCGTCGGTTCCGTTCCCGCGGGCCTGCCGATAAGCAGCCGTTGCTGGAGCCTCTCGGCGCGACAAAGACCGCAACTGCCCACGATGAAACTAGTGGGGTCCAGTGTCTTGTGACGCTCCCGAGGTCGTAGTCTCACCAGACCGTCATTGGGCAAGCCGCCGAGCGTCACTGGTGCGGTGTCGGCTCCAAGTTCCTCAGCGATCGCCGGGGTCCCGACGAGATCCTGGCCGACAACTGCCACTGGGTGCTCTGGGACCCGACCAACCTCGAGCGGAAGCTCCCACGGAAGGAAGCCTCGGCATGGCTCCGGCAGCATCGGGTCGTACTCATCGATGGGATTCGATGCCGACTGGTGTGGCAAGGAAAGAACACCGCCGATCATCTCCGCCGTGGGCGTCAGCCACCCCCCGCCAGGGGAGAATCTCACCCCTTCCACCTGGGCTCCGAGGTTGCGAAGGAGGGTGAAGAGGTGCTGCCACTTGGTCGTCCGGGCGTCGGTAGAGGTGAGCTGACCGCCCCGGACGTGTATTAGGCCGCCAAGAGCAGCCTCAGAGCCAGCGGGAAGCTCAGAAGCGAGTTTGATGCCGACCTGCATGAGTCGCTCCGATGTCTAGAGGTCAGTCCGTCGTCTGTAGCTTTCGATCGAACGTCGAACCTGTTCGAGGGCCTCAGGATAGTCCTTCAGGAAGACCGCTTGGAACCCCTCCAGCCTGTCGAGCAGTTCACCCGGCGTGATTTCCCCGTCCTTGAGCATCCTCGCGATTTCGTCGACTGGATTGACGCCCTCCTCGAAGACGCGGCGTGACA
The DNA here is from genome assembly GCA_964416435.1 of uncultured Rickettsiales bacterium. Classification (GTDB taxonomy): domain Bacteria; phylum Myxococcota_A; class UBA796; order UBA9615; family UBA9615; genus CAYQEG01. The sequence continues at coordinate 41,224 of CAYQEG010000034.1, read as the reverse complement.
GGTCTGGGTGGAGAGCGTCAAAGGCTCGGTGCATTTCTTGATGCCACCCGGCAGGCATATCTACGAGTGTCTGTGGTCTCATCCGACCGCCTGGAGTCCGAACGACCTTGACTCCGGCCTTCTCCATGGCCCGGATCAAGTATCTGAAAATGGGGTGATGTCGCTCGGCGCCGGTAAGCATGCGAGCCCAGTAGTCCTCGACGACCGAGACGCCGTAGTCTCCGAGTGCCTTGGTTCCCTGGGCTCCTTCGGAGGCCCACCACGAGAGCGTCGAGTCGAGCATCTCGTCACCGAGACCGACCACCATCCGCCCACCGTCGACCACCTCGTCTCCGTGTTGGGCAATGAAGACGCCACCACGACCGGCGTACGAACCTGGGACAATCGGAACGAAGATCGAGACGCCAGACCATGTCGCGAATCCAGCGTTGGCCCAGGTCGGGTCGAGACTCAGCAGTACCAAGTCGAGGATGAAGAACCCGATATCGAGGGGTGTTTCGGCTGCATGGCCCGTCGGGTCCACGTACTTCAGCGGGTTGTTTCTTACGTACGCGAACGGGTTCGCCTCCCAGACCGCGTCCGGGGTGATCGAGTCCGCGCTTGCCCACCGGCTCAGCTCCGGGAGGTAGACCCTCGCCCCGTAGTCGTAGCCCTCCAGCTCGAAGCCCAGGCCGTCCAGGCCGAAGGCTCGGCGGGTGCGGGGCTTGTTGTTGAAGAGGTCCTCGACCGCGCCGGGGGTGTAGTCGGGCTGGTCCGACTCCGGGCCCCACTCGGCGCGGATGCGGCCGTAGGGCTCGTAGCGCACGCCTCGCAGCAGCTCCCCGGCGGCGTCTGTGACGATCGTGGCGCTGCCCAGGTGGTCCCCGGCCAGCCAGCGGACCTCGTCGTAGGGGCCGCCGGGGTTCAGGTCCGCAGGGCCCATGTCCCGCTGGGCCACCGCGAGGCCGGCGAACCCGTAGGTGAACGTGCCGTCCGTGCCCGACGTCGAGCGCTCGGTGGTGACCACGCCCGCGAACCGGCGCACCCGCACCGGCTCTGCGTCCGCCAACGCCCCCGTCGCCGGGATGTAGATCGACTCGATCCGTGAGCCCCCCGCGTCGTACCGGTAGAAGCTCGTCTCCTCCAACGGACCCGGCACGCCCGCGTTCGCCGGGGCGACCGACACCGACCGCAGCCGGCCCGTCGCGTCCCAGTCGTACCGGCGCTCCGCCACCGGAGGCAGCGGCGCCGACCCGTCCGCGAGGCCCCGCTCCGAGACCTCCGCCGTCGATGACGACAGCACCCCCGACGGGTCGTGGTACCGCTGCGCCACCAGGTGCCCGCGGCTGTCGTACTCGAAGCTCTGCGCTCGCTCCGCCGTCGGCCTCGTCGTGTCCACCTCGAGCCGCGCCACCGGCGCGTTCAGCGGCGCCCGGTAGCCCGGCGTCAACGCCAGCGGCGCGCCGTTCGCCACGTACTGCGACGCCTCGCGGCTCCCCGTCGGGCCGTACGACTGCTCCCAGACCAGGTTCCCGGCCGCGTCGTACGCGTAGCTGAAGCTCGTCTTGTCCGGCCCCACCGTGCTGCAGCCCAGCAGCGAGCCGATCCCGTCGTATGTGCAGCCCCACTCCTCCGCCGGCGCCGACCACAGCCCCGACGGCCCCGACGTCGCCACGTCCGACCAGCCGCTCAGGTTCCCCGCGCTGTCCCAGTCGTACAGCCGGTCCAGGAGCACTCCGCTTGGACCCACCAGCTCGACCCGCTGCAGCGCCCCCGTCGCGTCCGTGCCCGTCTCGTACTCGAACCCGTGCTCCACCCCGTTGCCGTACTGGAGCGTCGACGGCCGACCCCGGATCTCCCAGGTCGCGTCCGCCACGTACTGCGTCATCGGCGCCGAGAACGACCACGCCCCCGTCTCCTTCGCCTCGTACAGCGCCGACGCCCGGCCCACGTCGTCCAGCGCCGTCCGCACCGACTCGCCGCTCAGCGGCCGACGCGTCCACGTCCGCGCACCGCCGTTCGCGTACCCGTGATGCGTGTACAGCGCCTCGGGCACCTCCGGCACGGGCCACTCGCACGAGCTCAGCGCTTGTCCCTCCTCGACCACCTGGCCGCGCAGGTCGTGCCGCCACGTGAGCACCACGTCGACCGCGTCGACCCCGTCGCCGCACGCATCCGCCTCCGTGTGCATCGCCAGCGACGCCCGGCCGACCGGTCCCAGCGCCGTCGCCGCCGCCGTCGCCGGTGCGTTCGGGTCCTCCAGCAGGTCCCCCGTGTCGTACTCCCAGCTCCACCAGGCGTCGGGCGAGTCGTTCAGCCACGCCAGCCCGTCGTCGTACCGCGCCTCCGTGAGCACACGGCCGTGAGTGTCGTACGTCCAGCCTGTGCCGTCCTCGACGAGCCCGAACCGCCCGACCCGCGCCCGCTCCGCCAGCCGCCCCGCTCCGTCGTATCCGAAGCTCCAGCGACCCTGGTCCGGGTCCTCGTAGAAGACCAGCCGGTCCAGCCCGTCCCACTCGAACAGCGTCTTCGGGCCCGGCAAGGGCGTCCGCTCCACCTCGGTGCGTCGACCCAGCGCGTCGAACCGCTCGATCGTCACCAGCTCCGACGGCCCCGCGACCAGGCCGCCCGGCAGGGGCGCGGTGAACGAGTCGTGCTGCGAGGTCACCGCGTCGTACCGGGTCGTCTGCAGCTCGAACGGCGCCGCGACCACGCGCGTGTGCTGCAGGAGCCCCAGGCTCGGGTCGAACAGCCGCGTCTCGGTCGAGCCGCCGCCCAACCCGGAGTCGATCGCGTAGTCCTGCAGCAGGTAGCCACCGTCGGGGCGGTCGTGCCGGACCACCCGGTCGACCGCGTCGTACTCGAACGCCTCGACGGCGGGCGGATCCGCGCACAGCGCCCCCGGCGTCGCGGGCGACAGCGCGTCGAAGTCCGACGGATCGTCCCACACGTCCGTGCTGAAGCAAGCGTGCTGGGCGAGCACCGGCCGGCCCCGGACGTCGAGCTCCGCGTACCCGTTGACCCGCTGGCCGGGCTTGCCGGTGTCGTCGATCCAGGACTCACGCTGCAGCACCGTGCGGCCGAGCCCGTCAACGAAGGCGTAGCTGTTGGTCCGGCGTGAGCTCGGCGCGGCCGGGTCGTCGAACGGGGCGCTCACGGCGGCCATCGCTGGCAGACCACCCACCGGCAGCGGCTCGTCCGCGGCCAGGTAGAGGTCGACGGGGTCGCGACGGACGCTCCGCTCGACCGCCGTGATCGTCGGGCCTGCGCCGCTGGCGGCCGCCACCGAGTCGCCGATCGCGAAGGTCCGGCCCAGCGGGTCGAACATCGTCCAGACCTCGGCGCCCGACGGATCGACGGCGTGAGCGACCTGACCGTGAGCCGAGTGCAGGCCGAGCGAAGGCGGATCACACGCCCAGTCCGGAGCGCCGAAGCCGCAGACCTCAGCCCGGCTTACGTGCTCGACGGGGGGCGACACGTCGGTGTTCGGGGGCGCGATGGACGTGAGCGGGTACACCCCGATGACCGGGTCGTAGAGCGTCCACGCTTCCGCGGAAGCGGGATCGCGGACCATCGTCGGGTTGCCGTGCGAGGTGTAGTCGTAGTCCACCGACAGCGCGTCGCCGGTCGTCGCGTCGACCGTCGTGACCGAGGCCGGCCGGCCCGTCTCGAAGAACTCCGTCAGGGTGCGGCGCACCGCCGGACCGTTGGCGAGCGCGTCGCTCCGGGGATCGCAGAGCGCTCCTCCCGGTGGGGTGTTCGGCCCGGGCGTGGCGATCGTCGACCCGTTGACCGCGTCCATGCGCCCGTCGAGCAGCAGCGCGTCGTCGTACTCGGAGACCTCCAGCAGGTCGACGTCACCATCCCCGTCGGGGTCGGCCTGGGCGCAGGTGACGAGGCCGTTGCGGACGTCGTGCTCGAGCCAGCGGTGGGCCATCAGGACGTCGGAAGAGCCTGGCTCCCACGTCATCGACATCGTCCCCGCCTCTGCGAAGTGCCAGTTGAGGCCGGGGTCGGCGAGGCCCGGGTAGTTCGACGCGAACCGGCTCGCGTCCCACGTGGTCTCGACGTGCGAGATCGGCTCGCCGTCGGCCGTCATCAAGCCGGACGACGCGGTCAGGCCGGCCCGCAGCAGCGTCGTGTGGTAGTCGGCCCACGCGGTCGCCTCGGCGTCCTCGGCGACCACGGTCCCGAAGCCGAGGGGACGACGCCAGAAGGAGGGTCGATCGAGGTCGTCGGCCCGGTGGTTGTGCGGGTCGGCGTAGCGATAGTCGACGGTCTGGGGCGGCGCCCCGCGGGGGCCGAGGCCGTCCCGGACCGTGCGTGAGGTGACCACCTGGGCCGACGCCGGGTAGATGTCGGGGACGCCGTCGGACAGGACGGTGCCGTCGGGGAGTGCGTCGCCGGCGGGGGCGCCCGGCAGGTCCATGAAGTCCCGGGCCGGGGCGTAGGCGACGTCGGTCAGACCGCCCGAGGGGCTCCAGACGCGGAGGAGTTGGTCGGGGACCGCGTCCTGCAACGGGAAGGCGTAGATGTGCGAGCCGCCCGCCTCATTGACGTGGGACTGCACCCAGTCGAGCGTGCCGTCTCCGTCGATGTCGAGGCGGGCGGTCTGCACGTAGGCGCCGCCGGGGCGGACGAAGGTCCGGTTCCGATCGAGCTGGACCTGCGCCCGCTGGCCGCTGAAGTCAGGGGAGGCGCTCGGTTGGGCCTGGTAGGCCGCGACTGAGGAGGCCTCGTACCGGACGGCGCCGTACCGATGTCCGTCGGCCATCTCGTGACGCGTGTCGAAGCCGGTGCCGGTGTTGAAGAAGACCCGCGGGTGGCCGTCCTCCAGCCCATGGGGCTCCCACAGGTCGTCGATCATCCACCAGTCGAGTAGCCCGTCTCCGTTGAAGTCCTCGAGCCCGCTGACGCCTCGACCCCATTGGTCGTTGTAGGCCTCGGACTGCTGGAATCGGACACGAGTGGACGAGAGCGCGACGAACTGCTGCATCCGAGGGACGTGGACGCCTTCCCCGCTCGTCGGGTTCGCGATGACGGTGCTGGGAGACCCCAGGGGGAACCAATCGACTGGCTCGTCGAAGCTGGCCCCGGTGTTCAACTGTACGCACAGCGTCACCCGACCAGTCACCGAGTCGAGGGAGGACTTCTTCCGAGCCCAGGCCCACGCGAACGCACCCGACTCGGGGTCGTACGGGTCCCACGCCGGGGCGAGGCAGCCGCCATCCGAGTCCCGCAAGCCCGCGTAGACGAAGTCGACCAGACCGTCGCCGTTGAGATCGCGAAGGCCGGCGACCTCATGACCCCGCCGGTAGCCGAGGTCGCTGTTGACCCCCGGCCCGGACTCGCTCAGACCATTCCGTCGATAGGCATCGTTGCGGACCGCGCTGAGGTACTGGGTGTGGACTCCGGGCCAGGCGACCGGGTCGCTCCACCCGTCCCCCTCGTTGACGAGGACGACCCAGTCCAGCTCGTCCGAGCGGACCGGCGACGTCGCAGGGTCCTGGACCTCGGTGTCGGACAGGCCCTCGTTCCAGCCGGGGTTGTGAGCGATGACGTAGTCGGGACGCCCGTCGCCGGTCAGATCCACCAGGCCCTGACGCTGCCATCGGATGGAAGCCGGAATGTCGGTCGTGTCACCGCCCACCCCGGGCACCTCGAAGGACACGCCGGATGAGCTGATACCGACGCCCGCTCCATAGGGGATGTCGAAGGTCTCGAGGGCCTTCGTGATGACGAAGAGGATCACCGAGGCCGCGCTCGCTGTGACGCTCCCGGAGTAGTCGAACGTCACCGGGCCGATCTGCATCCCGTGGACGCCAAACGACGCGGGCCCGATGCCCACGCCCCAAGATGGGCCGTTGGCGGTCATCGAGACGCTGAGGTTGACCACCCCCAACGAGAGCGACGCGCCAGCCGCGGGCCCCGACGCGCCGATGGTGACCGAAGCCCGAGACTGGACGGGGGACGTCGACGCCTCGCTCGTCCCTTCCCAGATCCCGAGGAAGCTGAACCCATGGTCTTCCGCGAACAGGCGGGGGTCGTTCTGGTCCACCACCTCACACGCCGGGTCCGGGAACGAGGCGGCGCCGCCCATCAGCCAGGGGTGGTCCAGTTGCATGCGCCAGACCTCGACGGGCCCGAACTCGCCCGCTACGGGGTCAAACCGGGACACGAACCACGGCATGTGGGCGGTGGAGACCACCTGTTCCTTGTCCGCCTCGACGTCCTTGTTCCAGATGGCCTCGTCGAGCGTGAGCGAACTGCTCAGCACCGCGGCCCCGCCGAGCACCCGGTCGGCGTAGCCGTCGCCGTCGATGTCGATGGTGTCGTGCACCAGCCCGTCCTGGACGGTCGCGGGACGGTGGAGCGAACCGGTGAACGCGTCCTTGAGACCATGCGAGTCGAGCGGCTCCCCCGCCGTGCGGAGCCGCTCGAGCTGTGAGCTGCGCACCCGAGTCTGGAAGCTCGCTCGGGCGAACCCGTCGACCCAGCGTGCCTTGGAGCGGGGCTCCAGCCCGCCGAGGATCAGGTCCGTCCCGTGGATGTCGGACGCGGTCGCCAGCCAGTGGCCGGTCGCCGAGCGGGTCAGCGCATACCGGCGCCAGAGGGTCAGGTCGCCCGCCTGCGGGCCCGAGCCACTCGGCTTGGTGATCTCCAGGGTGAGCACGTCTTCGGGGACGGCTGACGTCGACGCGAGCTGGCCGGCGATCCGGCGGCCCACCCCGGCGGTGACCGTCGTCCCGACCTCGCAGAACGGCGCGCAAGAGCGGTGCTCGCACCAGGACGCGTACATCGGGTCCACGGGCGGCGGCGTCCCCAACCACGCCAGCAGGTTCGGGAGCCCCGTCCACCAGAAGGCGCAGAGGCCTCCGTTCTCGCCTGGCGGCCAGGCCTCGTCGTACAGCCCCACCGTCGACTCGATGTCCGCGGCCGGCCCGTCGGCCCGGAGCGACATCAACTCCTCGATCACCACGTCGCGCAGCGTCGGAGACCACGGGTCGTCCTCGGGGTAGAGGCCCCAGGCGAGCTCCTCTGCACGAGCCAGCGCCACCTCGTCGTCGGGCTCCGAGAGGACGGAGACGACCAGGCCGTCCGGGCTGGCCTCGAGTGGGGTGGGCAGCTCCGCCTCCGCCAGGTCGGGGTAGTCGGCGAGGTCTGGAATGAAGTCACCGACGGGCTGGACGGCGAACGGATCCAACGCCGTCGGCTGGAGCTCGGTGAAGCCGTCGCCCTGGTTGAACCGGACCCAGAACGACGCGTCCGCGGCGTCGTTGTTCGCGTGGAGGGCGTTGTCGTCGTTGGGCGACATGTCGTTCCACGGCATCAGCACCTCGAGCACGCTCGCCTCGAAGACCGGGTACCGCGGGAGTTGCGGGTCGTGTTGGACCAGGTCGACGAGCCCGTCGCCGTTCCAATCCTGCGTGGTGATGGTCGGGAAGCCCCCTTCGTTCCAGGTGGCACCCAGCCAGGGCTGGGCCTCCCAGGCGGGTCCGGCGAACTCCATCTCGGTGACCGCGTCCGGCACGACGGCCTGAGGAGCGCCGAGGTCGTAGGAGAACGTGGTCGGGTCCAGGACCGAGCTGTCGCTGTAGACGAACTCCCAGGGGTTCAGCAGCCACGGATCCGTCGAGGCCTCCGGCTCCCACGCCTCCGATCCGTCGGCCGGGACGCCGTGGTGGGCGTACAGCGCCGTCGGGTCGTACTCCCCGGGGAACGTCCAGACCCGCACCAGCCGTGAGCGGCCGGTGGTTCCGGCGTCGTAGTCGAGGCGCCAGGACCGGACGTACTCGGCGTGCTGGTCATCGATCTGGACGACGTCGTCGGGCGAGCGCCAGACCGTGGCGGCCGCCGCGACCGTCACCTGGCGTACCCGCCGGTCCCGCACCCGGGCACGACCCGTGATGAAGCTCGTGCGGACGTCGGGGCGGGGCTCCCAGTCGACGATCGCCGCGTAGTAGTGCGGGTGAGGGGTCGGCCAGAACGAGGCCGGGTCGGCCAGGAAGTCGTCGAACCGGCCCGTCACCCCGCCGCCCGCGCCGTACCCCGTCGGCATCCCCGGCTCCTGGTCGTCCCAGTGCAGCGCGTCCGAGCGGTCGAGCCGGGCCCACGTCACCGCCCGCAGGCAGCCGTCGCACGCGCCGACGTTCTCGGGCGGCCGAGGCGCCAGGTCCCGTCCGGCGAGCGGCTCGAACCGCTCCGGGTCCCGATCCGGGTGGAAGCTCACGAGATTGCCGTCGCGGTCCTGCACGTGGCGCAGCAGCCATTGCACCGTCAGCGCGCCGCCGTCGGGGCGGGGAGCGAGCACCCGACCCGTCACCGAGTCCCCGTCCGGGTCGCCGTACCACCAGACCGTCCCGTCCTGGCGGACCACCGCGAGGCCGGTCGGCATCCCCGTCTGAAGCACCTCCCCGGTCGCGTGGCCGAAGATCGGAACCACGACCGCGAACGTGTCGGGGCGGGTCCGGAACAGGCACGTGCCCGACGGATGCAGCGGGTCGACCTCCTGCGGCACCAACTCCATGTCGTCGACGTACAGCCGCCCTGCGAACTGCCCCGGGTCGCAGACCCCCGACACGTCGTCCGGCGCCCACCACGACGGCACCCCCCACTTCAGGTCCAGCCGCACCGAGCTGTAGGGCAACGTCCAGCCGAAGCCCGCGTTGCCCGCCCCGCCAGCGGAGCTGTAGAGCAGCGCCAGGTCGGGGGTCGCGCCGCCCGGCCCCGGTGGCACGTCGAGCGGGAGGCGGTACGTGAACGCGCCGGAGTTGTCCTCCACCACCGGCAGGCTCCCGCCGGCGAGGGCATCCACCGATGCGACGAGGGTGAGGACGAAGAGGGATGAGACGACGCGTGAGGCGAAGCGATGCATGGCGATCTCCCGGCCTCCCTATCGAGGCTCGGGACCCGGAACGGACCGGGGTCACCTCAGGGGGTCAGGGAATCGCGCTTCTTGACGATTTCTTTGCAGTTCTCGCGCGCGTGGCTGACCGCGGGGGGACCGCCCCCGTCGGTCGTGGCCAGCCGAAGAGACGCCCCCCGTTCGGTCCTACGGCTCGTAGTCGCAGGTGGACGTGATCGTCTCGTTGGACGTTCATCGGGGGCGCGGGAGGGGGGGTCTTGGATTCGTTCCAATCGAGCCGCTAGGGCGTGGACACCTCGCCCGTCCGGGCGGTGCTGTAGCCGCCGAGATCTGCGACCCGGGTCCGGAACGCGGGGGACGCGATGACCTCGAGCAGGCGCGCCAGGGCCGGCAGCTCGAAGAAGCGCTCGGGGATCGCGAGGTCGTAGCTCTCGGACGTGACGGGCACGAAGTCCAGCCCCAGCGCCTTCGCCGCCGCCCGGATGCCCAGGCCGACGTCGGCGGCTCCGCTGAGGACCGCGACGGCGACCGCCATGTGGGTGGTCTCTTCGCGGTCGTACCCGGCGATCGCGTCGGGGTCGATGCCCGCCCGACCCAGCTCGTAGTCCAGGAGGACCCGAGTGCCGGAGCCGCCCTGGCGGTTCACGAACGTCACGCCTCCGGCGGCCAGGTCCTGGAGCCCGCGGACGCCCCGGAGGTTGCCGGGCGGCACCATCAGCCCCTGCTCACGCTCCACCAGGTGCACCAGCCGGATCGGCTCGTCGCCGGCGAATCGGCGCACGTAGGAGACGTTGTACGTCCCGTCCGCCGGGTCCAGCAGGTGGCAGCCGGCCAGGTGACAAGCGCCGTCCCGAAGCGCCTTGAGCCCGCCCAGCGAGCCGACGCTCGTCGACGTCAGCCCGGAGCCGTCCCCCCGAGCCCGCAGCAGGTCCGCCAGTACGTCCAGCGTCATGTCGTGGCTGCCGATCGCCACCAGCGTGTTCTCGACCGTCGCCCGGGGCCGAAGCAGCTCCACCCGCGCGGAACGATGAGCCTCCACCCCCTCGACGTGAGCTGGGATGCGCAGGATGCCGTCCGCTCGCGTCATGCTCGTGATCGCCCCCGCGCCGCGGGGGAGGGGAGCGGCGACGAGCCGGTCGCCCACCCGCCCGAGCCGCACCCGCACGAACTCCTCGAGCCCCAGCTTCGAGGCGATCTTGCGGACCGGGTGTGCTTCCACCTCGCGGCGCTGGGGCGCCTCCACCCCTTGCATCGCCGCCAGCGCCGGGGCGACGAGCTGCTCGAAGCTGACGATCGCGGAGACGGGGTAGCCCGGCACCCCCACGACCAGCGTGTCGTGCACCGCGCCGAGCACCGTGGGTTTGCCCGGCATCATCGTGACCCCGTGGACGAGCACTTCGCCGACTTCGGCGATGGCCGCCCGCGACAGGTCTCGAGCCCCCGCCGACGAGCCTCCGATCAACAGCACGGCGTCGAACTCACGCGCGCCCGAACTCACGGCCGAGACCAGCGCCTCGAGATCGTCGGGGACCGGCGTGCCGAGCACGAACTCGCCGCCCGCCTGGCGCACCAGTTCGCCCAGCATCGTGCCGTTGAACTCGATGATCGCCCCCGGCGGGGGGCCCTCGGGGCCGACGTCGGACGCCGCGATCAGCTCGCCCCCCGTCGGCACGATCAGCACGCGGGGGCGACGCTTCACCTCGACGGTCGTCACGCCCCCGGCCATCAGCGCGCCGACGCAGTAGGGCGTGAGTCGGTGGTGACGCGTGAACAGCATGTCCGTCGCCACGATGTCCTCGCCCACCCGGCGCACGTGCTGCCAGGGGAACGCCGGCGCCTCGATCCGGATCCGACCGTCGCCCAGGTCCTGCACCCCCTCGATCATCACCACCGCGTCGCAGGCGGGCGGCAGGGGCTCTCCCGTGTTGACGAACACCACGTCCGGCCCGACCGTGAGCTCTTTCGGCGTCGCCTCGCTCGCCCCCCAGGTCCGGGCCGCCTGAACCGCGACCCCGTCCATCGCCGAGCCGTGGTACGCCGGGGACGAGATCGCCGCGCGCACCGGCGCCGCCAGGACCCGGCCCGTCGCCGCGGTCGCCGCGACCGTCTCCGAGTCGAGCGTCCCGCTCCAGTCGAACCGTGAGTGCAGCGACTCACGCGCCTCGTCGGGGCTCTTCATCGCGAGGTAGACGTTGCGGCCGTGAGTGCCGTGAGTGCAGTCGGTCAAGTCAGCAGCCTCACCAGGACGCGGGCGCCGACGTCCAGCCCCTCGGTGTCACGCGGGATCTCCATCAGCCCGGCCGCCTGCACGAGGGGCCGCACCAGACCGGAGCGGCCGAGCACCGGCAGCGCCCATGTCTGCTCCTCACGCCGCTCCAGTCGCACCGGCACGAACTCCGTCCTGCCGTGGCGTGAGGGCACGTTCCGGCTGAGCGTGGCGTCCGTGAGTCGGGCGCCGCCGACCGGGCCGGACAGGCCTGCGGCATGCTCGACGAAGCCCCGGACGAGCACCTCGAAGACGACCATCGCCGAGCCGACGTGGCCCGGCAGGCCCCAGAAGGGACGGTCGCCGACGCGCGCGAGGATCGTCGGCTTGCCCGGCTTGATCGACACCCCGTGGACCAGGACCTCGCTGTCGGTGAGCTCACGGATGACGTCGATCGTGAGGTCTCGGGTACCGACCGAGGACCCGCCGGAGAGCAGCACCATGTCCGCGTCCTCGATCGCCGCCCGGGCTGCCGTGAGCAGCGCGTCGAAGTCGTCCGACACGATGCCCAGGTGCACTGGATCGCCCCCTGCGGCGTCGACCTGGGCGGCGAGCGTCCAGGAGTTGACGTCCCGCACCTCGCCCGGGCCCGGCTCCCGGTCGGCCGGGATGACCTCGTCCCCGGTAGACAGGATCGCGACGCGAGGACGCCGATGGACCGGGATCGAGGTGATGCCGAGCGCGGCGAGCAGCCCGATGTCGGCCGGACCCAGCCGTGCCCCAGCGGTCAGCGCGACCGTCCCCGCGGCCACGTCCTCGTCCGCGGCGATGACGTTCTGGCCGGGAGCGACGGCCCGGGTCAGCTCGACCGTCGTGTCGTCCAGCGCCTCGCTGTGCTCGACCATGATGACCGCGTCGGCGCCGGCGGGGAGCATGCCCCCCGTGAGGATCGACGCCGCTTCGCCCCGGCCGACCGTGCCCTCGGCCGCCGTACCCATCTCGACCGCGCCGACCAGCCGCACCACGCCAGGCGCCGAGTCCGAAGCCCCGAACGTCGACGCAGCGCGCACGGCGTAGCCGTCCATCGTGGAGCGGGCGAAGCCCGGAAGGTCGGCGGGGGCCACGACGTCCGCGGCGAGCACCCGGCCTCGGGCCTCACCCAGGCCGACGGTGTCGACCTCCGTGACGCCGAAGCGACCCGACAGGGCGCGCGCCTCCTGCAGGGAGACGACCTCGAAGAACTCGCTCATCTGTGTCTGGTCCTCAGCTCGATGGTCAGCCGCTCGCGATCGCCGGGAGCAGCTCGAGGGTCGAGCCCTCCTGCGGCACCAGGCTGCGATCGCCGCTCAGGATACCGTCGAGGACCACGCCGTAGAACTCGTGCTCCGGGATGGCCAGCTCGGCCAGGTACTCCGCGATGGTCGCCCCCGGCCGGTAGCGCACGCTGGACTCGACCTCCCCGTCGTTGTGGAAGCGGAGGTGAGCGTGCAGGAGCACCCGAAGATGCCCCTCAGGCAAGGGCGAACTCATCCAGGTCGAAGCGACTTACGGTGTCCGCGGTAGGCACGCCGTCGCCGTCCCAGCCCCGGAGCCGGTACAGCTCGGTGAGCATCACCGGCAGGTCCGGCACGACGCCCGCGGCCATGCCGTCGGGCTGGGGCTCGTGGAGCAGCCGGTGGGGCAGCGTGTCGTCCTTGCGGCGGACCCCGGCGCGCACGTTGTACAGCCGCTTGAGCTGCAGCAACCGCTCGCCCGCCTCCATGTAGCCGTCCATGTCCAGCTCCCACCCCGTCGCGAGGTGGATCCAGCGGGCCAGCAGGCTGGGGCCCGTCCGGCCGACGAACAGGAACTTGCACAGCCCCAGGGGGTTGAACGGCGACTGGTAGTTCTGGGTCAGGTAGCAGAGCCGGGCCATGTCTGGCGTCGAGTGGTGGTCGGTGAACGGCTCGGTGTAGCCGAGGTCCGGCGCCGGCACCCCGCGCCCGACGAAGTAGCTCAACGAGTCCAGGTGACACGCGCCCCGGCTGGAGGTCGCGTAGTTGGGCGCCATCGACACGTGCGCCCGCGGGTCGTGGAACGGCAGCTCCAGCCCCTTGACCTCGACCGTGAAGCGCTCGCTCCCGCCGCCGATCTCGGCCGCGGCGCGCTTGCTGCCTTCGCCCAGGAGGCGTCCGATCCCGGCCCGTGAGGCGATGAGCTCGACCATCGCGACCAGCGCCGAGCCGTCGCCCCACAGCAGGGGCCCGCCCACGTCCGCTTCGGTGATCAGCCCCTTCTCGTACGCCTCGAAGGCGAAGCCGATGACCCCGGCGGTCGAGATGGTGTCCAGGCCGTGCCGATTGCACAGCTCGTTGGCCCGGATGATCGCCTCGGGCTGCTCGATGAGGAGGTTGCTGCCGAACCCGGCGAGGGTCTCGTATTCGGGGCCGTGGCACGAGCTCGCCGCGAACTCGCCCTCCTCCACCTCGACCAGCTTGTGGCAGCGGATCGGGCAGAGGTTGCAGGTGCCGTGGCGGGAGAGGTACTTGCCCATGTAGGCCTGGGCGCCGATCTTCTGGGCGCCCGCGGTCCACGCCCCCAGCTGCCAGTTCTTCACCGGCAGGTCGCCGTGGTGCTCGACCGCCTCCACGCCGCCCGCCGTCGACAGGTCCGTCAGCCCCTTCGTCGCCGCGAGCAGGTCGCCGCGGAAGTCCTTGACCGACGCCTTGAGCGCACCGGCGTCGAACAGGGTCGGCTTGATGGAGCCCTGGGCGAAGATCGCCTTGAGGTTCTTGCTCCCCATCACCGCGCCCATGCCGCAGCGCCCGGCCGCGCGGGCGTCCCGCCCGTCGCACATCACCGACGCGAACCGGACCAGCCGCTCGCCCGCCTGGCCGATGATCGCCCCCCGACCCTTCTTGCCGTGCCGCTCGACCAGCGCGTCGTGCACGTCGAAGGTGTCTTTGCCCCAGAGGTCGTCGGCCGGGAGCAGGCGCCCGCCCTCCTCGTCGACCAACAGGTAGACGGGGGTCTCGGAGCGGCCCCGGAAGACGACACCGTCGACGCCGGTCCGCTTGAGCAGCGCTGGGAAGCTGCCGCCCGCGGCGGACTCGCCCCAGATGCCGGTGAGCGGAGACTTCGCCGACACGAGCACCTTGGGCGTCGCGGGGGCGCCCGTGCCGACCATCGTGCCGACCATGAAGTGCAGCGTGTTCTCCGGGCCCAGCGGGTCGATGTCCGCGGGGTCGCCCTCGCGAAGGAGCTGGGCGCACGACCAGCCGCTCCCGCCGAAGAAGCGCTGAAGATCGTCGGGGTCGATCTCGACCCGCTTCACCGTGTGGTTGCTCAGGTCGACGTCGAGGACCGCACCCTGGGCTGCGTACATGGGGAGCCTCCTGGGGGAACGTTAGCGGAGGACCGGCGGGCGGGCCCCGACCGATCCCAGGGCGTGCCTACGGGTCGGCGGGCGGCGGGAGGGGCGGCCACTGGATCTGCTCGGTGCCCCAGTCGCCCGGTTCCCCATCGGACCAGGTGCGGTACATCAGCTCGGCGTCGCGCTCCGCCGGGTCGCAGATCAGAGCGTGGACGTCCACGTCGACCGTGGTCTGCGGCGGCAGGATGGCGGGAGGCATCGAGAGTGCCTTGTTCCGCTGGTCCAGCGGTTCGCTTCCGGGGAGCTCGAAGCCGAAGAGCCCGTCGGTCCCTCGGCCTCGTACGGGGAACCTGAGGCGGTGTACGCCCCGCCCCGCCGCCAACTCCACGACGGCCCAGTCGTCCTCCGGGTTGGAGACCGAGCACCACGTGCTGAACCAGGCGCAGCCCCGGCGTTGTTCGCCCGGAGACCGATTCGCCGGACGGATCGTGGACGGGTCACAGCGGAGCGACGCTGGCTCCCCGGCCATCGCCAGGTCGATCGAGACGCACGGATCGGGGGCGTCGATGCCGTCGTCGAGCGCACGGACTCCGCACCGGTCGAGCGAGCCGAAGCAGGAGACGGTCGCATCGAGGGATGACGGCTTCGGCCTCCACCACTTCGCGTAGCACCAGACCCGATCCGCCGGCACCGAGCCGTCCCGGGCCGGGCGGTTGAGCGCGTCGGCCACGTACAGCCACCGCTGGCTCCCGCGGAGCATCAAGCCGACCTCGCCCTCGACGCCGGGCGGGAGCAGCCCCAACGCGAGGCCGGTCGGGGGCTCGACAACCTCCCTCGGGGTGGCCGTGTCCCGCGGCTCGCCGTTCACCACCTCGTCGGTCGCCACGGGCCCGTGGGGCTCCGGCTGACACCAGGCGAACAGCGCCAGCACGGCGAGCGCGATCCCGGCCAGCCCGGCTCCGGTCTTCGCGAACCCCAGGCCCGCGACCACCCCGCCCCCGGCCGTCGTCGCGGCCCCCGAGGCAGTCGCGGTCACCGCGGTGGCGACTGGCACCCTGGAGAGACTGGCGGCCAGTCGCTCCAGCGAGACGCCGAGGACCAGCGCGGCCACCGAGGCCGCCCCCGGATGCTGTTGGGCGTACTTGTCTACCTGTTGCTGGAGGGCCTGGTCGAACGCGTCCAGGAAGTCGGTGAAACGACGTCGCAGCGTGTCCGGCGCCGGGCAGTCGATCCCCGCCCGCTGTGTCGCCCGAACCAGGCGCCGGAGCTGGAACGTGCGCGCCTCTCCTTCGGTGCGGGTCAGCGCCCGCCAGAACGCGGCGCCGTAGCTGTGGTCCACGTCTCCGCTGAGGTAGATGGCGGCTCCCCGCGTCCATCGCCGGAGCAGCTCGCGACGCTCTCCCCGGAAGCGGGGCCGCCCGTCGTCTCTCCGCAGATCGGGCATCGCGCGCAGCGCGGCCAGGTTGAACGCGACGAGCGTGGAGGCCTGCGGGTCGTTCGCGGCGGCGGGATCACCCGGGATGGCGTCGGCGCCGGGCTCGTCCAACGGGGCGGGACCCTCCTGCCTGGCGCGCCGGGCGGTCTCGCGCGCGTGCATCTCCACCCGCACCGTGCTCCGCTGCACCTCGCCCGAGCAGTTGGCGAGGATGCCCCTCAGCAACGCGATGGGCCGGCCCTCCGGCAGGACCCCCTCGAACAGGCTCCGGAGCAGCCGACGTCGCCACGCCTTCGACGCCGCTTCGGCGGCGAGCTCGGCCTGGGTGTCGTCGAGCTCCGACGCCGGGCGGATGCGCCAGAGGGCCTGCTCCCCCCACCACTGGAGCCCCTTGAACGCCGGGAAGGACAACGGAGGCTCGGGCCAGTCCGGGTCGTCTCCTTCGAAGACGACGAGATCACCGACCTGGGCCTCGAAGATCTCGACCAGGTCATCGCCCGGCAACGAGCGACGGCGGCTGGGCTCCTCGATGCGGAGCTCCAGCTCCGACCGGGCCACCGCGTACATCGCCTCCACGTCGGCGGCCCCGACCTGCCGGGACGCCTCCGGCAGCACCCGGACGAGGCCGAGCTCGAACACGTCCCGGAGCAGCTTGCGCTGACTCTCACTGAGCTGCGCTCCGGTCCGCCACGCCTCGCTCAGCTCGCGGCAGAGCTCGGGCGACCAGTCCGTCAGGGTGAGCAGGGGATCTGCCGGGCTCATGCCCGGAACCTAGCAGGGCGCGGACACAAGCGAACGCGAGTTTCCCCAGTCATCCCAACCCATTGCGTCGTCGAGTCGGGCCTTGTGTCCCATCGCGCGACTTCCATTGAAAGGAGACCGCGATGTTCCACGACACCCTCTGCAGCGACTGCCGTTGTCAGCTCGACACCGTCGGCTGGGGCTTCGACCTCATCTGGCGCCCCTTCGTGCCGCCGACGCCCGACCGCTGCTTCGCCTGCGGCGAGCCGGTCCGACAGCACCTCTTCAGCTGAGCCTCCACGGCCCCCGGCGGTCCCCCGCGCCGCCGGACCGGGTCCCACTCGACGGGGAGGAAGGACCCTTCGCGCATGTGCTGCAACTGCAACTGCAACTGCAACAAGACCGCCGACTGGGCTGACATCGCTCTCGAGTCCCTGTTCGGCTAGGGGCCTCAGTACTGTGAGGGGCCGTTCAGGTCACCGACTTCAACCTCCAACCCGAGGAGGGGCGCCGCGATCGCGGCGTCCCTCTTCGGCGTTCTGGGGAGGCAGGGTCGCGTCCACGGGTCGCGAGGGCCCGAAGAGGACCGTCGGGGGACTACAATCCGCCGATGCTGCGGCCGGCCCTCCTCTGCGCCTCCCTGCTACTCGCCCTTCCGCTGGGTGGCTGCGGCTCGTCCGGTTACGCCGACGCCGACGGAGACGGACACGCCGACTCGCTGGACTGCGCCCCCGACGACCCGGCCGTCCATCCCGGCGCCGATGACCCCTACGGCGACGGCGTCGACCACGACTGCGATGGCGGGGACGGCGTCGACGTCGACGGCGACGGGCACCCGTCGAACGTCGCCAACCACCCCGAGCACGGGGACCTGCAGGACTGCGACGACGCCGATCCCGCGGTCCACCCCGGCGTCGACGACGTCGTTGGGGACGGCGTGGACAACAACTGCGACGGCGCCGACGGCGTCGACGCGGACGGCGACGGCCATGCGTCCCTCGCCAGCGGCGGCGACGACTGCGACGATGACGACTGGTTCACCTCCCCGGGCGCCAACGACTATGTCGGCGACGGCGGGGACCAGAACTGTGACGGGGTCGACGGGGCGGACGCGGACGGCGACGGCCACGCGTCCCTCGACAGCCTGGGCGACGACTGCGACGACACCGACGCCTCCGTCTTCCCCGGCGCGCTCGACGTCTGTGACGGCGTCGACTCCGACTGCCACCCCGACGCCACCGAGGTCGACGCGGACGGCGACGGCCACTTCGTGTGCGGCGGCGACTGCGACGACGACGACCCGACCGTGCACCCCGGCGCCATCGAGGAGTGCAACGAGATCGACCAGGACTGCAACGGCGTACCCCCCAGCGTCGACAGCGACGGCGACGGCCTGGCCCCCTGCGCGGGCGACTGCGACGACGGTGACGCGGCCGTCTTCCCCGGCGCGCCGGAGCGCTGCAACGGCCGGGACGCCGACTGCGCCGGCGCCGTGCCGGCGCCCGCGGCGGCCCACGACGGTG
>CAYQEG010000034.1:0-23112 GCA_964416435.1 uncultured Rickettsiales bacterium | reverse complement strand
GCGGCGACTGCGACGACGGCGCCGCCGACGTCTACCCCGGCCAATGGTTCGAGGCGCCCGGCGACGGCGAGGACAGCGACTGCGACGGTCAGGACGCCGCGCTCCTGCTCGGCGGCTCGTCGGTGGTCTTCGAAGGCAGCAGCCCCGCCAACGTCTTCGGCGGGGCGGTCGCCCCCGCTGGGGACGTCGACGGCGACGGCCTCGCCGACGTGCTCGTCGCCGCGCCCGGCTCCAACACCACCGGCTCGGGCGCCTTCACCGCCGGCCGCACGCTCCTGTTCCTCGGCGCGCAGCTGTCCGTCCCGTCGACCGCGACCCTCAGCCTCGGCGACGCCCACGCCCAGCTGGAGGGGGAGGGGAGCCTCGACTTCTCCGGCACCTCGATCGCCGGGGTCGGGGACGTCGACGGCGACGGCCGGGACGATCTCGTCATCGGCGCCTTCGGCAACGACTCGGCCGGCAACAACGCCGGCAAGGTCTACTTCGTGCCCGGCTCCGCGCTGGTCGCGGGCGGGATCCTGGACCTCGGGAGCCCCTCGGTCGCGACGCACGCCTGGACCGGCGAGCAGATCGGCGACGAGCTCGGCATCTCCGTCTCGGCGGCGGGGGACGTCGACGCGGACGGACTGGCCGACTTCCTGATGGGGGCCCACCAGGCGGGGGGCTACGCCGGACGGGCCTACCTGGTGCTCGGCGCCTCCCTGGGCGCGCCGGGGACGTCCGACGCCGGCTCGATCTCGCACCGGTTCCACGGCGAGGGCTCGGGGGAGTTCGCCGGCACCTCGGTCGCGGGGGACGGGGACGTCGACGGCGACGGCCGGGCCGACCTGTTGATCGGCGCCCCGTCGGCGGACGGCGTCGGCTTCGGCTCCGGCCGGGCCTACCTGGTGCGCGGGGCGAGCGTCGGCGGCTCCGGCGTCTACGACCTGGGCGACGCCGACGTGATCTTCGAGGGCGTCGCCAACAACGAGCAGGCGGGCGAGATCGTGCGGTTCGCGGACGACCTGGACGGCGACGGCCGGAGCGAGGCCATGGTCGGCAACCTCAGCGGGGACGCCGGCCTGCGGGTCGCCCTCAGCGGCGACACCCCCGCCTCCGGCGTCGTGCCCCTCTCGGACGCCACGCTGCGCTTCCCCGGCGTCATCCACGGGCCGTCCGGCGTCGCCACCGACGTCGACGGGGACGGAGTCACCGACCTGCTCGTCGGGTTCCCCGAGGCTGGGGCCGCGGGCCAGGTCGGGCTCTTCCTGGGCGCCGGCCTGCCGGCGTCGGGGGAGCTGTCCACGCTGGACGCCGACCACCTGTGGTCCGGCGACCTCGCCGGCGACGCGGCCGGCTTCGGCGTCGCGGGGGTCGGGGACGTCGACGGGGACAGCCGCGACGACCTGCTCGTAGGCACCCACCGGCCCGGCTCCTCCGCTGACGTCGGCCAGGCCTACCTGCTGCTCAGCCCCTACTGACCGCCGGTCACCGATCAACGGGTTTGCCGACCGGGATCAAGGGCCCTCCGCGGCGGCTCGGGGGACCCTGCGACCATGCGATCCCCACGACTTCTGTTCGCCCTGTCCGCAGCCCTCCTCCTGGCGATGCCGACCGTCGCGGTCGCGGGGGCCGACCAGGCGGCCGACGAGGTTCGCGTCGACAAGCGTCAGTCCAAGCGGCTGGTCCGGATGGCCGAGCGGGCCAAGCGCGCCGACCCCCGGTCGGACGCGGCGCTGGCGGCCTGGCAGGACGCCCGGGCGGTCTCGGACCAGCAGACCCAGGCCCGCTGTTCGCTGGAGATCGGCTGGATCCACAAGTCCCGTGGCGAGCTGGGGCCCGCCCGGGAGGCGTTCGAGAGCGCGGCGCTGGGGCACGGCGGCGCGACGGACCTGAGGGACCAGGCCCTCGCCGAGCTGCAGGTGCTCGAGGGGCTGTGGCTGCAGCGGGCCGTGCGGCTGGGCGAGGAGGGCCAGGTGGAAGAAGCCCGCGCCGCCTTCGTGCAGGCCGAAGCGTGCGCGGGTGACGACATCCAGCGGGTGATGCTGGAGCGCGGCTACTTCGAGAAGGGCATCGACGCCGCGGGCGCGCTCGTGTTCCTCCACAAGGCGGCGGAGGGGCCGGACGCCGAGCTGGCCGCCCAGGCGACGGGCGAGATCGAGCACATCGGCGCGGCCGAGCAGGCCCCCGCGCCGCCCGCCTTGCCGAGCCTCGCCGAGCTGCTCACCGCCGCGTCCGCCGCGGAGGCCGAGCTGCCGGCGGCGGCCCCGGACCGCTCGGTCGAGAAGTCGCTGCTCGACGCCGCCGAGCGCAGCAAACGCCGCGCCCGCTCGAGCGACGCGACCCTGGAGGCGTGGCGCACGGCGCGGGACGCCTCGGGGGCCGCCGGCCGCCAGCGCGCCTCCCTGGAGCTGGGCTGGATCTGCAAGGAGACCGGCCAGCTCGAGGACGCGGAGGCGTGGTTCCTGGCCGCCGCGGTCGGTCCGTCGTCGAGCAAGAAGGTGTCCGCGATGGGGGAGCTGGCGATGCTCGGTCAGCTCTGGACCACCCGGGGCTCGCGCTACGCTGTCGACGGGGACTCCGCCGCGAGCGCCGCCGCGTTCGACCGCGCGCTGATGCTCGGCGCCGACCCCCAGATCATCGCCATCCAACGCGGCTACACCCTGGCCGAGACCGACCTCGCCGCTGCCCGCGCGGCCTTCGAGGAGGCGGCCCGGGGACCGGACGACAAGCTCGCCCAGCAGGCGAAGGACCAGCTCGCGGTGATGCCGACGCCCTGACCCTCCGGGGCGCTATCCTGCGCGCCATGTCGGCGAGTGACTGTGCCGCCCAGGTTGTGTGGCCACGGATCCGACAGGCCCGCGGTCCGAGGTCAAGGAGCGAGGAGCGGAGCATGTCGAGTCCATGTGACCGACGAGCGACGCTGGGATCGGGCCGCGGGACGGAGGAGGCGTGGTCAGAAAGCCTGGGCGGCACAGTGAGAGGACGATGAGGCTGGCGGCCGTCGCGGCGGCCCTGCTCGTCGGATGCACCCCGGTCGAAGAGCCCCCCGAGGGCCCGGAGCCCCTCGGGGTGCCCGACTACGTGCCGACGGACATCACGTTCTACGCGTTCGGTGACCCCCAGTACGGCGGCGGGGCGGACGACAAGAACGACTTCCAGGTGACCGCGTTGAACGCGCTGGCGGGCACCCCCTGGCCGGACGGCACGCCGTTCGCGGGGGAGCCGGTGAGCGACCCGCGGGGGGTGATGATCGCCGGCGATCTCACCCAGAACGGGCAGGACGGGCGCATCTCCCCGCTGGACAGCGACGAGCTCGGCCGGTTCGAGTCGGACTACGGGCTGACGGGCGACGAGTCGCTGCTCTCCCTGCCGGTGTACGAGGGCTACGGCAACCACGACTTCGACCCCAGCGAGCCGGGCGACTGGCACGAGTTCGACTGGCGCTTCTACTACGACACCGACTCCACGCCGTCGGCGGACCGGGTGTCCGAGCGCAACCCCGACCGGCTCGGCTTGACCCAGGTCGCCCCGGACGACGCCGGCCACTACAGCTGGGACTGGGGCTGGGTCCACCTCGTCAACGTCAACCTGTGCCCCGCAGACGAGCCGAGCGACGCGGACGAGACGTCCCGGGTCCGCGACCCGCGCGACGCGCTGAGCTGGCTGGAGGCGGACCTGGAGTTGACCGTGGCCGACTCGGGGCGCCCCGTCATCGTGATGGCCCACTACGGGTTCGACGGCTTCAGCACCGAAGAGCGGTGGTGGACCGACGACCAGCGGGACGACTTCCTGGACGTGGTCGACGGCTACAACGTGGTCGCCTACGTGCACGGCCACGTGCACGCGACGTTCGCCTACCAGCAGGATGGGCTGGACGTGCTCAACGTCGGCTCGCCCTACTACACCCAGTACAACGCCGACGATCGGGGTCACTTCACGGCGATCCGGATCACGGACGACCACTTCGTCGCGGCCGCCGTCGCCAGGACACCGGCGGCCGCGGGGACCGATCCCCCCATCGACCGCGGGGTGGTCAGCAAGGGCCGCTGAGGGGGACTACTCCTTGCGCCAGGCGGCCAGGACGCCGCCGTTGAGCGCGAACACCACGAGGCTCATGCCGGTGTCGATGCCGGCCTGGATCCAGGTGTCGGGGTCCATCAGCGCGGCGTCGGTGATGGCCTCGAAGGAGGTGTGCACCGCCTGGTAGGTGAAGATGAACACCAGCCAGCAGACCACCCCCTGCGCGACCCCTCGGCCGAAGCCCTTCGTGTTCATCGCCCGCCAGAACATCGCCATCCCGAAGGTCAGGATCAGCGACAGCACGATGGAGACGCCGTAGACGATCGTGCCGGCGTTCTCGAAGTCCGCCTCGACCCGCCCGATCGACGCCATCCACTGGTCGCCGAAGAGCGTGTACCAGCCGGCGCCGATGCCTTGCTGGACCACCACGAGCAAGATGATCGCCACCCAGTTCAGCTTCCCGGTATGCTCTGACATTGCTCCTCCTTGCCGGGGCGTACTGTAGCTCAGCACTCACATCGTCATGCGATGGAGCGCGTCGTTTACGGAACGCAAGCTGGGCATGGACCCCGCCCCGGAGGAGCCATGAAGAGCCCCGCCTCGCGCCCCGAACCCGCCCCCGCCCCCCCCGCCGATCGGACCCTCGAGACGGGTGCGCGCGTGAGCGTCCGCGCTCGGGACGCGGTCTCGTTCGGGCAGAACCGGGCCACTGTGCTTCACCTCCGGGGCGACGAACGCGCGAAGTTCGCCCTGGTCGAGATGGACCACGGGGGCCGCTGGTGGGTCCGGGTCAGCCAGGTCAACCCCCTGGAGCGGCCCGACGACCTGTACGAGCGATGGCGGGCCGACCCCACCGCGTGGTGGGCGGCGGTCAGCGTCAAGCCCCGGCTGGAGCTGCTGAGCACCCTGGGCCGGATCGGCAGCAGCTGCGACACCGCGATGGAGCTGGACCGGGGCATCTCGTTCGACGGCTACGCCGGCCGCTACTTCGGCCTCCTGGAGCCGATGGACACCCCCCAGATCGTCTCGGTCGTGGTGAGGGTGCTGGAGCGGCTGGGCCTGCCCGAGCGTCGGGCCGAGCTCCGCTTGTCGCCGCGCGGCGACGAGTTCGGCCCCAGCGATCCGTGGTCCTCGCTGCTGCGGCCCCGGGAGATCGCCCGGCGCGTGCTGTCGCAGCTGCTGTTCGCGCTCATCAGCCGGCCCGATCCGAACCGCTCCCTGGCGGCGGTGCTGGACCCCCGGCTGCTGCTCCGCCTGCGCGCGGTCCTGAGGACCTGGGCGTCGGCCGAGGAGGGGGACTTCGCGGCGCGGCTGCTGCTGGCCTCCATCGAGGAGCCCCTGCCCGCGACCCTCGCCGACCTGCGGGCCCCCGACCGCGGCTGCTACGACCGCGCCGAGGAGGCTGGCCTGGGGCGCACCTTCCCCCTCAGCGGGGCCTGATCCTCACTCGGCCCGGAGCCACAGGCCGTCGAGCGAGGCTCGCGCGCCGCACCAGTAGAAGGCGTTGCGCACCTCGAGCCAGCCGGAGCTGATCAGCAGCTCCCCCTCGCTGTCGTCGGCGACCCCCTCGGGCCGATACCAGCCGCTCGTCGCGTCCTGGACCCAGGTCCCGTCCAGCGTGCAGGTGTGCCCGTTGGCGCCCAGCGCGAACCCCTCGACCGTGACCCGGCCGGGGGCGACCGAGGTGAGCGTGACGCTGTCCGAGTCGTGGCGCAGCAGCGCCTGCAGCTTGCGTCCGGTCTCCGTGCCGGCGAGGCCGTCGGGCAACCTCGGCGGCAGGCCGTGAGTGGGGTGGTACTTGCCGCTCACGTTGGCTGGCACGAGCCCCCCGTCGGTGAGCTGGCCGCTCAGGAAGACCAGCCGCTCCCGCATCCGTCGGCCCAGGCACTCGGAGTCGCCGCCGCACCGGTTGCGCTCGGCGAGCCACTTGCGCTGGGGCTGCTTGACCGCGGCGTCGCCGAGGCGGGCGCGGGCGTCCCGGTAGGTGGCCGACAGCGCGCGGTCCAGGGCGGCGAGGTCTTCGCGGGCGCAGATCGCCTTCTCCGTCTCGGTGCTCGCCTTTCCGCAGTCGTACGACGGGGCCAGCTTGCCGCCGGCGCCCAGCTCGAACCCGTACACGCCCCAGGCGCCCTCCCAGTGCTTGACGTAGGGAGCGAGCAGCTCGATCTCCGCCCGGGAGAAGGCGAGCGGCTCGGACGCCGACCCGTAGGTGGGCCCCAGCCGCACGGTCTCGAACGTCGCCTTCAGCAGGCTCGGGGGGAACGCCGCGTAGAACACCGCGCCCTCGACCTGGGCGCCGTCCAGCCTCACGTTGGGGATGCCCTGCACGTCGGCGGCCCGCAGATCGGCCCCCTCCAGGTGCAGCACACCGGCGTCGTCCACGCCCCCCTCGGTGCAGGCGGCGCCGACGATGAACGGGGTGCAGGCGAAGGTGGCGCCCCGCAGGTCGGCGCCGCCGAAGTCGAGGCCGCCGAACGCGCCCGACAGGCTGCAGCCGGGGCAGCCCTTGACCTGGATCCAGGCGGCGAGGGCCGGCCCCTCCAGGTCGGACGGGGGCGTGCTCGGCTCGTCCGCGAGGGCGGCGCCGGCCACGAGCATCGCGGCGGCGAAGAGCAGGGATCGGGTCATGGCTCGGCCTCGGTCGGGATCACTGGCGGCGGGTGAACTCGAAGGGGTACTGCACGACCAGCTCCCCATCCAGGGGGACCGGAAGATCGGCGTCTTCCATCGCCCCGGCCACGCAGCCCTCCATCCAGACGTTGTCGAGCTCGGAGTCGGTCACCTCGACGGCGTCCACCAGGCCGATCGGCTCGCCGTCCTCGTCCTCCCCCTCGACCAGCGTGAACTCGATGCGGAGCGCGCCCTCCAGCGCCGGGTCCTGCTTCAGCCAGGCGTCGTAGCAGTCGCGGATCGCCGGCAGCTGGGCTCGGATGCCCGACTGGAGCTTGGAGATGACGGCGGCCCGCGCCAGCTGGTCGGCGGGGGAGTCGGTGGACGGCTCGTCGCCGCCGGCGGGTGCGGGCGGAGGCTCGCGGCGCCAGTCGGACGGGGCGTCCTCGGAGGATGTGGGCTCGGCGGGCGTCGCGGCGGCCGGAGGATCGGCCGGCGCCTCCTGTCCGCCCTCGGCTGGAGCAAGCGGCGCGTCGGGGGCCGCCGGGGGCGCGGAGTCCGGCTGGGCGACGAGGTGCGGCGGCGGCGGCGGCGGCTCGGACGGGACCAGGCGGGTCAAGAGGGTCAGCCCGATGCCGACGACACCGAGCACGACGAGAGCGAAGGATGAGCTGCGGCGATCCACGGGGCGACAGGCTACCCGACGCGGCGGCGTCGCCCGGCGAGCGAACGTCGAATCGTGGTGCAACGATGGACGTCCTGGGAGGACTCACGCCCGTCCGCGCAATCTGTCCTGGAGAGCCATGTCCCGCCGTCCCGTCTCCGTCGCCCGCCTGTCCGACCTCGCCGACCGTGAGCCCGCCTACGCCCTGGTCGCCGGGGTCGACCTGGTGGTCACCCGCTTCGACGACCAGGTCTCGGTGCTCTACGGGCGGTGCCTGCACCGCGGCGCGATCATGGCCGACGGCCACGTCGAGGGAGACAACCTGATGTGCGGGCTGCACGGCTGGGACTACCGGCTCGACACCGGCGTCAGCGAGTACAACAACCACGAGGTCCTGCACCGGTTCACGTCCTGGAACGAAGCGGACGAGGTGTTCGTCGACGAGGCCGAGGTGGAGGCGTGGCGCCTCGATCACCCCCAGCCCTAGCAGCGGGACGAGTACCTGGGCCTGTACGCCGACGTGCACGGCACGCCCGACGAGCCCCACAACCAGCACATCCAGACGCTCGCGCGGGACGGGCTGAGCATGCTGGGCCACCACGGGCCGGTCTCGGCGATGGGCGTGAGTCGCACGCTGCTCCCCACCTGGGACGACCTGCAGATCCTCACGGCCCAGCTGCACCGGCTCCCGCTGATGGAGGACGCGGAGGTCGACACGTCGCTCGTGCTTGGGCCGCGAGCGGACCGGCCGTTGGCGTTCGACATCCCGATCTTCGTCAGCGACATGAGCTACGGCGCGCTGTCGGAGGAGGCCAAGGTCGCGCTCGCGACGGGCGCCGACGCGGCGGGCACTGGGATCTGCTCGGGGGAGGGCGGCATGCTGCCGGAGGAGCAGGCGGCCAACTCCCGGTACCTGTACGAGCTGGCGTCGGGCCGCTTCGGCTGGTCGCTGGACAAGGTGAAGCGGGTCCAGGCGTTCCACTTCAAGGCGGGACAGGGGGCCAAGACCGGCACCGGCGGCCACCTGCCGGGCCCCAAGGTGACGGGCAAGATCGCCGAGGTGCGAGGTCTGCAGGAGGGCCAGCCCGCCATCTCGCCGCCGCGGTTCCCGGACCTGAGCACGGTGGACGACTACCGGCGGGTCGGGGACGAGGTCCGCGAGGCCAGCGGCGGCATCCCGGTCGGGTTCAAGCTGAGCGCCCAGCACGTCGAGCAGGACATCGACTTCGCCCTCGCCGCGGGCGCCGACTACATCATCCTGGACGGGCGGGGCGGCGCGACCGGCGCGGCGCCGGAGATCTTCAAGAACAACATCTCGGTGCCCACGATGGCCGCCCTGGCCCGCGCGCGTCGCCACCTGGACGAGCACGCGCCGGACGTGACGCTCATCGCCACGGGCGGGCTGCGCACGGAGTCGGACTTCGTCAAGGCGATGGCCCTGGGGGCCGACGGCGTGGCGATCAGCAACAGCGCGCTGCAGGCGATCGGCTGCCTGGGGATGCGGGCGTGCCAGACCAACAACTGCCCGGTCGGCATCGCCACCCAGAAGACCCACCTGCGCCAGCGCCTGGTCGTCGCGGCGTCCGCGAAGCGGCTGAGCACCTACCTGCACGCCACGGTGGAGCTGATGGCGGTGCTCGCCCGGGCCTGCGGCCACCGGCGGCTCGCCGACTTCGAGCTGCGGGACCTGAGCACCTGGAAGGCCGAGGTGGCCCGGCTCACGGGGGTCGCCTACGCCGGCGTGGGGCCCCTGTAGGGAGGGCTACAGGCTGGCGGCCCAGGTCCGCAGCTGACCCGTGGCCTGGAGCAACGCGACGGACTGGACCTGCACCTGGACCTGCTGGTTGAGCACGCTCAGCTCGGCCTGCTGCAGGGCGGCGAGGGCGTCCAGGACCTCGATCTGCCGGGCCTGGCCGGCGGCGTAGCGGACCTGCACCAGGCGGTAGGTCTCCTCCGCCAGCGCGCGCTCCGCTTCGGCGACGGGCAGCGCCTCGACCGCGGCGAGCCAGTTGCCGTGGGCGTCGAGGACCTCGACGTCGACCTGGTCGGTGAGCGCGTCCAGCTGGGCCACCGCCTGTCGGCGTCGGGAGGCCGCCTCGCGGGCGCCGTGCACGAGCAGGCCGCCATCCCAGATCGGGAGCGACGCCCCCAGGCCGATGAACCAGCTGCTCTGCCGGTCGTCGAAGCCCGAGCTCGCGTCGGACCAGTTCCACTGGCCCGACACCGCGAAGGTCGGCAGGAACTGCATGCCGGCGTCGATCTGCATCTCCCGCGCGGCCTCCGCCTGGCTCGCGGCGGCGGCGCGGTCGGGTCGACGTCGAGCGTCCGTGCGGGCCTGCTCCAGGTCGACCGCGGTCACCTCGGCTGCGCTCAAGCCGGCCAGGGGACCCGGGGACAGCTCGGCCCCCGTGAGCAGCCCGAGGGCCCGCCGCGCCGTGGCCTCCTGGCGACGCAACTGCGTCAGCTGCAGCTCGATCCGCGCGACCTGCACCCGCGCCCGGAGCACCGCGTCCTCGGTCACCACGCCGGCCGCGAGCAGCACCTCGGTGTCCCGCTGGTGGGCCCGCGCCAGCTCGACCTGGGCCTCCATGACCCGGCCCGCCTCCTGCGCCTGGAACGCCATCGCGTAGGTCTGCACCACCGCGCCGATCACCTGCTCCTTCGTCTGGGCGACCTGCGCCCGGGCCGCGTCGACCTGGTGGCTGCCCGCCCGGGCCAGCGGCACGACGCGCGGGTTGACCGGCCACATCGCGTCGATGTTCACGTACAGCTGCTCCTTCTGCTGGATGACGATCGGCTCCATCGTGGTGTCGCCGCCGGTGTCGGGGGCCTCGATCTCCTCGCCCGACAGGAACAGCTCGGTCAGCTCGTCACAGCTGTCGAAGCCGTTGGCGAGGGCGATCTCGAGGCAGTCGTCCGCGTCGATCATCCCCTCCTCGAACAGCTGCCCGTAGATCACGCCGAGGTTGCCGTACAGCCCCTCGAACGCCTCCGTGAGCCCGCCGTCGCCGAACCCCTCGGCCGGGTCGAACGCGATCTCCCGATCGTTGATGCGGTACTGCAGCCCCAGGCTCAGCTGCGGCTGGACCATCGCGAAGGCGCGGTCCCGCGACGCCCGCGCCTGGGGGATCATCTCCGCCACCACGGCGAGGTTGGGGTTGCTGTCCAGCGCCTGCTGGACCGCGGAGGAGAGCTCCAGGGGAGGGCCCTCCTGGGCGGCGGCGACGCCGGGCAGCGAACCGAGGACGATCGCGCCGAGGGAGGCGCAGGACAGGACGAGGCGGAGGGGACTCACGAGGGCACTCCCGCGGGATCGGGGCTGGAGGCGAGGTCCACGACCTGGTCTCGGCCGTGGAGGAGCTTGTCGAGGAACGCGCGGACGCGCTCTCCGAAGGCGTCGAAGAGGTCGTAGACGACCGGGAGCACGAGCAGGGTCAGCAGCGTGGAGGCAGCCAACCCGCCCGCCACGGTGATCGCCATGTCGGAGGTCAGCTCCGCCCCGCGGCCCGGGACCAGGGCCATCGGGAGCAGCCCGGAGATGGTCGTGCCCGACGTGATGAGCACCGCGCGCAGGCGGGTCGCCCCGCCTTCGATCAGCGCCTCGCGGCGGGTCATCCCCCGACGCCGCAGCTGGTTGACGTAGTCGATCAGCACGATGCCGTTGTTCACGACGATGCCGGACAACATGATGAAGCCGACGAAGGTCACCACCGAGACCGCCGTGCCGGACACCAGCAGCGCGACGCTCACGCCGACCATCGCCAGGGGCACCGTCGCCATGATCACCAGCGGGTGTACGAACGCCTCGAACTGCGCCGCCATCACCATGTAGACGAGCAGCGTCGCGAGCAGCAGCGCCCCGAGCAGCGTCAGGAAGGCGCCCATCATCTGCTCGTAGGTGCCGCCGTAGTCGATGCGGTAGCCCAGCGGCAGGTTGGACCGGATCGGGGCCAGCGCCTCGTCCGCGTCCGCGATGATCGTGCCGAGGTCACGGCCGCTCTGTGATGCACTCACGCTGATCTGGCGGGCCCCCGACTCGCGGATGATCTGGACCGGCCCGAGCCCGGTCGTGAACTCGGCCACCTGGCGCAGCGGCACGAGCTGGCCGCGCTGGGTCGGCACCACGATCCGGTCGAGGTCGTCGAACCCGTCCCGGTCCTCCTCCGAGTACCGGACCCGGATGAGGAACTCCTCGTTGGCCTGGGTGAACTGGCCGACCACCACGCCCTTGGTGGCCGCCTCCACCGCCTGGGCGATCTCGGCCACCGACAGGCCGTACGAGCTCGCCTTGTTGCGGTCGATGACGAGGTGCCGTTCTGGCTTGGCCCGGTCGAAGTCGCTCGAGATGTCGGCCACCCCGTCGACGGTGGCGAGCGCGCCCATGACGTCGCTCGCGATGCCGTCGAGGACCTCCAGCCCCGGGCCCGTGATGCGCACCTGGATGGGCTTGCCGGCGCTGCCGCCGGTCATCATCTTGCCCATGTCGAAGAAGTCGACCGAGACCCCCTCGGCCCGGGGGGCGCCGTCGCGCAGCATCTCGATCACCTGGTCCGCGGTGACGTCCCGCTCGTCCGCGAGGCGGATGAAGAACTGCGCCTCGTGCACGCCGGCGGGGCTGAACTCGCTCAGGCCGGCGCCCAGGTCGTCCTCGTTGACGCCGACGGAGCAGCCCACGGTCTCGATCCCCGGCAGCTGCGCCGCGAAGGCCTCGATCCGGCGGACCGCCCGATCCGTCTCGTCGAACGGGGTGCCGACCGGGAGCCGGACGAGCCCCATCACGATCGGCTGGTCGGTGCCCGGCAGGAAGTCGCTGCCCGCCAGCGGCAGCAGCCCCAGGGAGCCGACGAACAGCACCAGGGCGAGCGCGAGCACCGACTTGCGGTGTCCCAGCGACCAGCCGAGGAGGCGGCGATAGCGCGCCTGGAACCGGGAGAACCGGCCCTCCGCGAGCTCCTTGGCCTTCCGGGCCTCGTGCTGGCTGAAGAAGACCGCGGCGAGCATCGGGATGATCGTCAGCGCGACCAGCAGGGAGGCGCCGAGCGCGAACGCGACGACCATCGCGAGGCCCCGCACCAGCTCGCCGGCGATGCCGCCGCCGAAGAACAGCGGCAGGAACACCGCGATGGTGGTGAGCGTCGACGCCGTGATCGCCATCGCGATCTCCCGCGCCCCCTCCCGGGCCGCCTGCTGGCGGGTCTTGCCCATCTCCAGGTGCCGGAAGACGTTCTCGATGACGACGACCGCGTTGTCGACCAGCATGCCGATGCCGAGCATCAAGCCGCCCATCGTCATGAGGTTGAGCGTCTCGCCCATCGCGTAGATCGGGATGAACGTCACCAGCAGCGACAGCGGGATGGCGGCCGCGATGGCCAGCGTCGGGCGGACCGAGCGCAGGAACAGGAACATGAAGAAGATGGCGAGCAGCCCGCCGAGCAGGCCGGTCCGACTGACGTTGGTCGCCATCAGCTGGATCTGGGCCCCGGAGTCCATGACGATGTCGAAGGCGATGTCGCCGGGCAGCTCGGCCCGGATGTCCGTCAGCTCCTTCTTGATCTTGCGGGCCACCTGCAGCGGGTTCGCCCCGGACTGCTTGTTGACGATGACGTACAGCGCCCGGCCGCCGTTGGTGCGGATGATGTTCCGCTCCTCCTCGACCCCGACCCGCACGTCGGCCACGTCCCGCACGCGGACCGGCGCGCCGTCGCGCCCCACCCCGACGACGGACTCCATCACGTCATCGACCTGCCGCAGCTCGCCGAGGGTGCGGACGAGGTACTCCTCGCGCCCCTCGACGACCCGGCCGGCGGGCCGGTCCATGTTCTGGGCCGCGAGGGCTCGGGCCAGCTGCTGCATCGACAGGCCCGCCGACTCGAGGGCGGTGCGGTCGACGCTGACCTGCACCTCCCGCTCGGCGCCGCCCATCATGATGACCCCGGCGACGCCGTCCAGCCGCTCGATCCGCTGCGTGAGCGTGTCGTCCAGGTAGCTGTTCAGGGCGACCGTGTTGCCGCCCATGCCGGTCACGCCGTAGCTGAGCACCGGGAAGGCGCTGAGGCTGAACTTGAGGACCTGGGGCTCCTCCACCCGGTCGGGGAGCAGCGGCACGACGAGGCCGAGCGCCTCCCGCAGGTCCTGGGCGGCGGCGTCCAGGTCGGTCCCCCAGGCGAACTCGACGAGCACGTAGCTGACGTCCTCGCGGGAGATCGACTTGACGTTGGTGACGCCGCTGACCGAGGCGACCGTGCCTTCGATGGGGCGCGTCACCCGTCGCTCGATGTCCTCGCTGGAGGCGCCCTCGAACCGGGTCACCACCGAGACCGTCGGGAAGTCGACGTCCGGCATCATGTCGAGCCCCAGCCGCGACAGGCTCAGCAGGCCGAGCACGACGATGATCAGCACCATCATCGAGATGGCGACCGGTCGGTCGACGCTGAAGTCGCTGATCCTCATTGCAGGACCCGCACGGTGGCGCCTTCGGGCAGCCCGAACTGCCCCTCGACCACCACCTGGGCGCCCGGCGACACCCCGGTCACCTCCCAGCCGTCGTCGCCCCGCAGGCCCGGCTCCACCGGGGTGCGGCGGGCGGTCGTGCCCTCGACCACCATCACGTAGGGGCTGTCGACGCCGTCGGTCACCGCGACGGCCGGGACGACGATCGCTTCGGGCCGCTGGTCCACCACCAGGCGGGCCGTGAGGAACAGCCCCGGGCGCAGCGCGCGGTCCTCGTTGGGCAGCGAGATCCGCACCAGGAAGGTCCGGGCCCCGGCGTCGGCGGCGGCGTTCACGAGCGTGACCTCGCCCGGGAACTCACGGTCGGGCCAGGCGTCGGTCGTGGCCGCCACCTCCATACCCGCCTGGATGCGGGAGAGGTCGACGTCGGGGATGTGCACGTCGAGCCGGATGGGGTCCAGGGCGTCCAGCTCGATCAGCGCCGGCGGCCCCCCCATGCCGGCCATCGGCACGAAGAACTCGCCCTTCTCCAGGTGCACGCCGGTGACCGTGCCGGAGAACGGGGCCACGAGGCGCGCGTTGCCGAGCTGGCCGCCGACGACCGCCAGGGACGCCTCCGCCTGGGCGACCTGGGCGCGGGCGAGCTCGAGCCCGAGGGAGGCCTGGTCGAACGCCTGCTGGGGCAAGGCGCCCTGCTCGTGGAGCGCGCGGGCCCGCTCGAACTCACGCTCCGCTTCCTGCTCCTGCAAGCGGGCGAGGTCGACCGAGCGCTCGCCGGACTGGATCTGCAGGCGCAGCGTGTCCGAGTCGATCTCGGCCAGCAGCTGGCCCTTGCGGACCTCCTGCCCGAGCTCCACTTCGAGGCGGGAGACCACCCCCTGGGCCGACGGGGCGAGCCGGGCCGAGCGCGCCGACTCGGCGACGCCGCCCAGCGCCAGGGTGCGCCGCAGGACCCGCTGCTCGACCGTGACGACGCGGACCGGCACCGCCTGGGACTGGGGCTCGGCGGTGGTCGGGGTGGCGCCCGACGTGCCGGTGCAGCCCGACTGGAGGAGACCCAGGGCCAGGAGGAGGACCAGGACGAACCGTCGCATCAGACACCTCCCGTCGGCTGGCTGGCCCCTTCGAGGAACAACCGGGCCGCCGTCTTCACGATCTCTCCGAGGTCGCTGGGGTCCTCGTCGAACATCCAGCGCCAGGCGTTGCTGTGGAGCAGGCCGCTGAGGGACGCGGCGAGGACCTCGGGTCGCGCCGGCTGCAGCTGCCCCTCGTCCAGCCCGCGCTGGACCAGCCCCTGGATCATCCCCGAGTAGGCGATCCGCGCCTGCTCGGCCCCGTCGGGGTCGGGGTGTCCGCCGGTGGGCTCCCGCATCACCGTGAGGAGCAGCCGCAGGAAGTCGCGGTTGCTCTGGCCCCAGTGGGCGAAGTGCTGGACGTAGGCGTCGAAGCCGGCGCGGAAGCCGTCGGCCCGCTCCAGGGCCCGGGCCACGCCGGTCAGGTAGCTCTCGCCGTGGTCGGCGAGCATGCGGGCGAACAGCTCACGCTTGCCCTTGAAGTAGCCGTACAGCGTCGCCGGGGCGCAGTCGCACGCTCGGGCGAGGTCCTCCATGGAGGCGCCGTGGTAGCCGCGCTCGGCGAAGACCGCGGTGGCGGCGTCCAGGATGGCGCGGATCGCCGCTTCTCTCTGACTGTCTCGGAGTGACATTCGGGCTCCCGAATGAGGATTCGGGTAGTTGAATAGCTGCCCGGTATTCCGAAGTCAATCGGGAGTTTCCCGACCCGCGAGTCGGGCGGCGGGGCCCTGCCGACGTGTCAGGATGGGTTGTGCCCGGGCGACTGCGAGCGGCGATGCGGCGATGGGCGGGGGCGACCCCGACGCTGCTGGTGGACGGAGGCTCGGCGGCGCCCGCGGGTGGGCCGATGGACCCCCAGCGCGCCACGAAGATCCTCGGCTGGCTGCTGCACCGGGGGCTGGTCCGCAAGACGGACGTGCGCGCGACGCCCCCCGCCGGCTTGAACCAGCTGCTGCGGGTCCACACCCGGGAGCACCTCGAGCGGCTGGACGATCGGGGGGAGCTGGAGCGGGTGCTCCCAGGGCTGCCGCCGTCGGCGCGCGGCAACGAGATCGTCAGTTGGCAGCGCCGCATGGTCGGAGGCACCACCCTGGCCGCCCACCTCGCCCTGGACGGGCCGCCGCGGCTGCCGATCGTGCACCTGGGCGGGGGACTGCACCACGCCCGAGCCGATCGCGGGGCCGGCTTCTGCCTCTTCCACGACGTCGCCGTCGCCATCACCCACGCGCGCTCGCGGGGCTTCTCGGGATCGGTGCTCGTGGTCGACGTCGACGTGCACCCCGGCGACGGCACCCGGGCGCTGTTCGCCGAGGACGAGTCGGTGTTCACGTTCTCGGTGCACGCCGAGGACTGGGACGACGATCCCGCGGTCGCCGACCTGGCGATCCCCCTGGGCGCCGGCGTCGGCGACGAGGCCTACCTCGCCGCGATCCGGGGCGCGCTGCCGGACGTCGTCGACCCGGGCGCCCCGGCCCGCGGGGTGGTGGTGGGGGGCACCGCCGGGGCGGTCGACGCCCCGCTGGGCGGCGGGCCCGTCAGCCCCGCCGGGGGGCGGGAGCGGGACCGCTCCGTGCTCGCCGCGCTCGGGGAGCGGCCGATCGTCTGGACGCTCGCGGGCGGCTACGGCCTCGACTCGTGGCGTTACACCGCCCGCACCCTCGGCTGGCTGTACGGGGGCTCGGACGCGCCCATCTCCTCGTCGGTGGAGCGGGCGCTGCACGCGTTCCGGCGGGTGCGCGGCTCGCTGTCCACGTCCGAGCTGGGGGCTCGTCCGGGGGCGGGGGAGATCGACCTGAGCGACGTGCTGCTGGACCTGATGCCGGGCACCGCCCACAGCCGGCTCCTCGACACCTACACCGAGTACGGCGTCGAGCTGGCCCTGGACCGCTACGGCGTGCTGGAGCACCTGCGCGCCAGGGGCTACGACGCGGTGCGGGTCGAGTTCGAGCTGGACCACGGGACCGGGCAGCGGGCCCAGGTCTTCTCGGCCGACGCCCGCCGGGACCAGCTGGTCGACCTGGTCCTGCGGGAGACCCGCCAGTTCAAGCCGTGGCGGCTGCTGTGGATCGAGTGGCTGCTGCTGCAGGACCCGCGGAGGGCGCCGACCGACGAGCGGCCGCTGCTCCCGGGCCAGGAGCACCCGGGCCTGGGGGCGGTGCAGCAGATCCTCGGGATGCTGATGATGTCGTGCGAGCGGCTCGGCTACGACGGGCTGGCCTTCAACCCGGCCTGGTACCACGTGGCCGCGATGTCCCGAGGGCCGGCGCAGTTCCTGGACCCGGAGGACGCCGCCCGCTTCGACGCCCTCCACGAGCAGCTGGCCCGGCGGCCCCTCCTGGAGGCGACCGCCGAGGCCGGGGACTGGGCCGGTCGTACGATGGTGGTGCCGGTCTCCGACGCGCTCAAGGAGGCCTGCGGGGCGCCTTCGGTCGGCTGACCAGGGCGCCTACGGCAGCATGTCCCGCCAGGTCTGGGCGAGCTCGAGCAGCTCGTCCAGGTCGTCATCGCCGCCGAGGCTCGCCGAGGTGGCCTCCAGCTGGTCGATGACGTCGTCCACGATCGCCCCTCGCTGGGAGGCGGCCATCGAAGCGGTCTCGCCGAACGCCTGGGCGTAGGCGACGATCGCGGTCGCCTTGTCCAGCTGCCGGTGGGGGACGGACAGCAGCTCGGCCACGGACATCGTGACCGTGTCCACCATGTTCGAGCTCGTCGCCGGGTCGAACCACTCGACCGTGAACGTGAACTCCAGGTCGTCGGTCGCGGCGTCGGCGGAGCAGTCGAGCAGGTCCAGGTCGTAGATCATCTGGTCGTTGGGCGCGAGGTGCTGCGGGGTGACCTCCGACGGGGTGTTGCCGATCTCCTCGCCGGTGAACTCCGCCACCACGAAGCCGGGCGGCAGGGTGATCGCCATCTGCACGTCGCGGGCGACGACCTCGAACACCTGGGGCAGCCGGTCGTGGGTGAACTGGCGCTCCGCCTCGTCGGCGCTGTCGACGTAGAAGTAGGCGCCGCGGCCCAGGTCCGTCACCTCGTCCATCAACACGTCGTTGTAGTTGGTGGCCGGGGGGGTGCCGATGCCGAGCATGTAGATGCCGACGTCGTCGCCGTCCTCGGCGTGCTCGGCGATGAGGTCCGCCTCGGTCGGGCCGAGGTTGGCGCCGCCGTCGCTGATCAGCACGACCCGGTTGGTGCGGGACGCCGAGAGGTTGTCCTCGGCGAGGGCGTAGGCGGCCTGCAGACCCCCGTACAGGTTGGTGCCGCCGTCGGTGCCCAGCCCGTCGATCACGTCCATCAGCGTCGGGTCGGCCGGGCCGAGCACGGTGTGGGACTCGAGCACCGTCGAGCTGCTGCTGCTCCAGGTGACCATGGAGACCACGTCACCCGTCTGCAGCGCGCCGGCGATCGCCTCCATCGTGGCCTTCGCCCCGGTGATGCCGCTGCCTCCCATGGAGCAGGACGTGTCGACCGAGAAGACCAGGTTCAGCGGCGCGCGGTCCTCCGGCTGCACGGTCGGGGCGACCACCGCGACGACCATCTCGTAGCTGCCCGGCTCGCCCTCGACCTCGACCAGCTGCGGGTCGATCCGCAGGTGGCCGGGCTCGGCGGGGGCGTAGTCGAAGTCGAAGTAGTTGAGGTACTCCCAGGCCTTGGCGTCGGACTGGATCACGCCGTACTGCGTCATCAGGTGACGCTGGTGGGCCGGATCGGCCTGGCTGTTGGAGTCGTCGGCCGACACGAACCTGGTCTGCGGAGCCTCGAAGGCGTCGCTGCACAGGGCGTCCTCGCCGTCCGGCGGGGGGGTGTCGTCGTCATCGTCGTCGTCGTCGCCCCAGGCGTCGTCGTCGTCGCTGGAGGCGTCGTCATCGTCACCCCAGGCGTCGTCGTCGTCGGTGGCGTCGTCGTCGTCGGTGGCGTCGTCGTCGTCATCGTCGTCGTCGCCCCAGTCGTCGTCGTCCACGGGGTCGTCGCCCTCCTGGTCCGGCGGATCGAACGGATCCGGCGCGTCGCCCTCGGGCGGGCAGCCCACGAGCAGCAGGGACAGGGTCAGCAGGACGCCGAAGGGGGCGGAGCGGAGCACGAACATGGGGACCTCCTCGATGGGTCTCCAGGCTACTGCTGGCAGTCTTTCCGTTTGTAACGGACGTGGGCCGAGCGAGGCCCCGATCCCGGGTGTACGCTCGCGCCGTGAAGAGCCTGCACCGATCCGATCTGTTCGCCTGGGCCGCCTTCGACGAGGCCCGAAACCTCGACTTCAACGGACACCTGCTCGTGCAGCACGGCGGGGCCAACGTCGCGTTCGACCCGATGACGCTCAGCGCTCACGACGTCGAACACATCGACCGCCTCGGCGGGGTCGACGCCGTGATGATCAGCAACGCCGACCACGTGCGCGCCGCCGCGGACGTCGCCGCGCGCTGGGGGGCGAGGATCGCCGCTCCGGCGGCCGAGGAAGCCCACCCCGACCTCGCCGACCTCGCGGTCGACACCTGGCTGCAGCCCGACGACGTCCACCACGGGGTCACCTGCCTCTGGATGCAGGGCTCCAAGACGCGGGGTGAGTTGGCCTTCCTGATGCCCGGAGGGGACACCCTGCTCACCGGTGACCTCGTGCGCGGCCAACGGGCCGGCGCCCTGAACCTGTTGCCGGCCGCCAAGCTGCGCGACCGGGCGGCGGCGGTGGGCTCGGTCGCCCGCCTCGCCGAGCTCCCCGGCCTGGAGGCGGTGCTGGTGGGGGACGGTCAGTCGATCTTCCGGGACGGCGCCGCCCGACTTCGAGAGCTGGTCACCGCGTCCGGCTGACCGGATCAGTCCTCCCCGGTGGCCCGTCCGGCCGCGACGACCAGGATCCTCCTGGTGACGCAGCCCACGGTCGGTCCACGAACATCCAGACCACCCAGAGTCCGACCACGAGCGCGCCCAGATCGAACCGGACCGCGCGGGACAGCGGCCACAGGATCGGCGCGAACCAGGCCGCCACGAGCAGCGCCATGGCCGCGGGCCGGGCCCGCCCCGCGATCGCCACCGCCGAGACGGCGAACGCGCCCGCGTGCAGCCCCGCGTCGTACTCGATGAGGTGCGGGGTGGCGAACAGGCAGGCCGAGATCAGGCACACCAGCTTGGCGGGCCCGCCGTCGTCCACCGGGGAGGGCGCGGCCCCCGACCGGCGCATCGCCCACGCCGCCAGGAGCAGCGACAGCCCGACGCCCGCCGCGCCGAGGATCGGCTCGAGGGTCGTGCCGCGCGCCGGGTAGGCGAGCAGGTGACGGCCGACGAGGTGGCGGTGCGGGACGGCGTCGAGCTTGCCGAGGCCACCGCTGGCGACCAGCTCGGCCCAGTCGAGCCACGGCGCCACGCCGACGAACGCCGCCGAGACCAGCACGAGGCTGCCTCCGCCGAGCACGAAGCCGCCGAACGACCGGCCCTGCCGGCTGAGCAGCAGCGCCAGCGCGAGCGGCGCCGCGAGGGGCGGCTTGGCGCAGATCAGCCCCCAGACGAAGCCGGCCGCCCAGGGGCGTTCACTCGTCCACAGACGCAGGCCGACGCCGAGCAGGAGCACCCAGAAGCCGGGCTGCCCCGTGGCGGAGATCATGTAGAGGGTGGGGCTGCCCAACGCGATCCACATCGGCGCCCGGCGCGGGTCCGCCGTGATCCCCAGCGAGGCGAGGATCAGGGCGATGCCCAGGCCCCAGAGCAGCGGGGCGGTCAGGATGAAGACCCGCGCCGCGTCGCTGTAGCCGAGGGGCACGAGGGGGGCGAGGACCTGGAAGATCGGCGGCGGGTAGGCGCGCTGGTAGGGGTGGCGATGGGGCACCACGGCGTCCTGGGCGGCCTCGTAGGCCGGCTTGTCGTACAGGTGCTCGGGCCCCTGCTGCTCCATCACCACCGAGCCCGCCCACCAGGACAGGAAGTCGCCGCCGCGCTGGATCCCGGCCCGGGGGCCTTCGGGATCGGCGCCGCCCCAGGCGAGCACGCCCAGCAGCACGATCTGCCCGACCACCGCGAGGACCAGGAGCCACCGCACGGGGCCGGGCATCGGGGCTACTCCCGAAGCTGCCGGGCGAACACCGCCGGGTCGGTGGTCGGCAGCAAGCAGACGCGACGCTCGCAGACGTAGGCGGTGGCTTTGCCGTCGCGGGGCGGCCGGTCCTCCAAGAGCGGCACCCGCTCGACCAGGTCGGGGCGGGCCGCCTCGGTGGTCAACACGACCACCCGGTTGGGCAGCCACTCCGTCCGGAGCGCCTCGAGCATCGGCGCCGCCTCGGCGACGTCCGTCGGCGCGACGAGAACGATCTCCTTGACCGGGCCCTCGGCCCAGTCGAGCGCCACCAGCAGCTGGGGCAGGCCGGTGGGGTTCTCCGTCAGGGGCCGGGCGAAGGCGCCGAAGAGCCGGTCGGCGGTCTCGGTGAACCGCTCGTCCCCGGTCAGCTCCGAGAGCCGGAGCAGGTTCAGGGCGGCGACCGAGTTGCCGCTGGGGAGCGCGCCGTCGCGGTCCGGCTTGCCGCGCACGAGCAGCTTCGGCCCGTCGTCCGGGGTGACGAAGTAGCCGCCGGACTCCGCGTCGGCGAAGTGGCCGTCGATCACCGCCTGCAGGGCCAGCGCCTCGCGCAGCCAGCGGGGGTCGCCCGTCGCCTCGAAGAGGTCCAGCAACGCCGCCTCCACGAACGCGTAGTCCTCGAGCACGCCGTCGGAGCGGGCCACGCCGTCGCGCCACGCCCGGACCAGCCGGCCGTCCTCCCGCCGCATGTTCTCCAGGAGGAAGTCGGCCGCGGCCTCGGCGCGGCGGAGGTACCCGCGATCCCCGAGCACCACGCCGCCCCGCACGAACGCGGAGATCATCAGGCCGTTCCAGGAGGCGACGACCTTGTCGTCCAGGCCCGGCGGCGGCCGCGTCGCCCGGTGGGCGTAGAGCACGGCTCGGCCCTCCCGCAGCTCGGCGGCGAGCTCGTCCTCGGACAGGTCGAACCCGGCGGCCACGTCGGCCAGGGGGCGGCCCCGGGTGAACAGGATGTTCCGCCCCTCGAAGTTGCCCCGCTCGGTGACGCCGTAGCGGGCGGCGAACCGCTCGGCCCGCTCGGGACCGAGCTGCTCGCTCAGCTCCGCCGGGGTCCAGGTGAAGAACCACCCCTCCTCGTCCTCGCCGCGGGGGCCGGGGCTGTCGGCGTCGGTGGCCGAGTAGAAGCCGCCGCGCCGGTCGCTCATCTCGCGGTCCACGTAGTCGAGGGTCTCGCGGGCGACCGCGGCGTAGTCGGCGCGGCCCGTCGCCTGGCTGGCCTCCAGGTACGCGGTGGTCAGCTGCGCGTTGTCGTACAGCATCTTCTCGAAGTGGGGGACGAGCCACGTTCGCTCGACGGTGTACCGGTGGAAGCCGCCCCCCACGTGGTCGCGGATGCCGCCGACCATCATGCCGTCCAGGGTGCGGGTGACCGCGTCCAGGAGCGCGGCGTCGCCGGTCCGCCGATGCTGCCGGAGCAGCGCGAGGAGGACGGACGGCCGGGGGAACTTCTTGCTCTGGCTGAAGCCCCCGTAGGTGGTGTCGTGGGCGCCCAGGAAGGTCGCCGCGGCGGCTTCGCGCGCCGTCGCGCGGTCGAAGTCGCCCGCCGGTCCAGGCCGGGTGCGCCGCGCGACGGCCCGGCTGAGCCGCTCCGCCCGCTGCAGGAGCCCCGCTCGATCCCCGGTCCAGGCGGCCTGGAGCTCGGTCAGGATCTGCAGGAAGCCCTGGCGAGAGCCGCGGTCGCCCGTCCGGGCGGGGAAGTAGGTGCCTCCGAAGAAGGGTCGGCCGTCGGCGTCGAGCACCGTGGTCATGGGCCAGCCACCCCGCCCGGTCAGCGCCTGCACCGCGGCCATGTAGACGGCGTCGACGTCGGGCCGCTCCTCCCGGTCGACCTTGATCGCGATGAAGTGGGCGTTGATGTACTCGGCGATCTCCAGGTCCTCGAAGGACTCCCGCTCCATGACGTGGCACCAGTGGCAGGTCGAGTAGCCGATGGAGAGCAGGACCGGTCGGTCGAGCAGCCGGGCGACCTCGAACGCCTCGTCGCCCCAGGGGTACCAGTCGACCGGGTTGTGGGCGTGCTGGTGCAGGTACGGCGAGGACTCCC
Source organism: uncultured Rickettsiales bacterium (assembly GCA_964416435.1). GTDB lineage: Bacteria > Myxococcota_A > UBA796 > UBA9615 > UBA9615 > CAYQEG01. The sequence goes on along the minus strand of CAYQEG010000034.1, from coordinate 214 downwards.
GGATCAGCCGGTTGGTGAAGGTCGGCGCCCCGTCGGGCCCGCGGTGCTCGGTGCGGGGGACGTAGTCGGGGCCCATGGCCAGCAGGGCGGCGGTGAGGTCCGCGCGGAGCGCCTCGGGGTAGGGGTCGGCGCCGGGGGGATCGGTCCAGGCGAGCATCGGCGGAGCGGGCTCGACGGGGGCTTCGTCCGCGGGTGGGGCGGCGGCGCACGCCGC
>CAYQEG010000033.1:7760-46269 GCA_964416435.1 uncultured Rickettsiales bacterium | reverse complement strand
GCCGGGTCGAGGCCGCCGAAGCGGCGCACGGGCGGGGCCGGCATGGTCGCGAGGACCAGGGTGCGACCGGCCAGCGCGGCGCGGGCCTGGTCGACCAGGTCCAGCACCTCGGCGCTGCCCGGGTGGGGGGTCGCGGGGTCGCCGTGGGCCGGCAGGGCCCGGTGGTCGAGCATCAGGAGCACGACGTCGGCGGGCGACCGCCGCAGCGCAGACGTGGGGTCGAGCAGCTCCTGCTGGACCTGCCCGAACGGCACGCCGTGCACGGCCACCGCGACGCCGTGACGGGCCCCCCCGGCGACGATGGAGTCCTTCATCAGGTCGACCGTGGAGCCGGCCAGGATCGCGAGGTCCACCCGCCGCAGGGGGGCGAAGGCGCCGTCGTCGAGGGCCCGCTTCACGGCCTTGGCGACGTGCCGGACCCCGCTCAGATCGAGCCGGCTGGTCGCGAGCTGCTGGAGGGCGCGACCGCGATCGTCGCCGTCGACCGCCCGGGCCCGGGCCCGCAGGTCGGTCGGCGGTGGCGGCAGCCACGGCAGGGCGGTCGGGTCGAACGCCATCGACTCAGGCGCGGCCGGTCTTCCGGGCGATGACCGCGGCCAGCTCGCCGCAGTCGCGCAGGCCGGCCATCTCCGCCGAGGTGAAGGACAGCCCGTAGTGGGCCTCGATCGCCACCACGAGGCGGATGTGGCTGAGGCTGTCCCACTCGTCGACGTCGGCCGCGGTGAGGGCCGGCGTGACGACGACGTCGTCCTCGTCGAACACGTCTTGGAAGATCGGGGTCAGCTCGGAGCAGATGGTGTCGATCGCCATGGCGCCGACAGTGTGACCCGTCGAGGCGCCGGCGTCATCAGGGGGCGGCGGTGGCGAGGCGCTCGGCGAGGGTGGCGAGGCCCGGGCCGGTGCGGTGCACGTGGTCCAGGAACGTCGACGGGTCGGCCGCCTGCTCGGGGCCGAGCCACACCTGCTCGGGGCCCAGCTCCGCGGCGATCAGCGCCTCGAGGGCGACCAGGTCCTCGGCGTGGGCCTCGGGGTCGACCAGCGACGGCAGCAGGGCCGGGTTCTCCGTTGCGTAGAAGAGCACCGCCGGCTGGCCCGCCTCGCGCAGCGCCGCCAGCACCTCCACCAACGCCGCCGCCTGGGGGTGGTCGACCAGGTCGACCGTCGCGTAGCGGGCCTTGGTGCGCAGCATCAGGGCCATCTCCGCCTCGAGCGCGGCGTCCTCGTCGTCCGCCGGCGCGCCCTCGAGCGCCGAGATGGCGTCGTCGCGGACCGCCGTCACCGCGTCCCGGGGGATGCCCGACAGCCAGCGGGCCTGCACCCACGCCCGGTAGCGGTAGAGCGCCCAGACGCGCATCGCCCCGGCGCGGAGGAGGCGCGTCAGGCGCTCCCCGGGGGCCTGCCCGTCGAGCGTCTGGGCGTACGTCGGGGTGGGGCGCACCTCGGCGAGCCAGGGGCGGCTGGCGAGCTCGGCGGCGTCCCGGAAGTCGGCCGAGAAGGAGCGCAGCGAGACGTCGAGCACGACCAGGTCCGGCCCCGCGGCGAGCACCGACGGCAGCAGCGCCGCCTGGTCGACGGGCAGCGCGCCGTTCATGCCGAGGTTCACCGCCAGCGTGTCCGCGCCCAGCGCCGACTGGAGCGCCGGGGCGAGGTTGTCGGCGCGCCAGTCGCCCGCGTCGTGCTCCTGCAGGGCGCGGCCGTAGATGACGGAGTCGCCCAGCAGCGCGACGGTGGGCCCGTCGTGGCGGCGCAGCGCGCTCAGCCGGGCCACCAGCGTCGGCCCGTCGTCCAGCGGCGTCGGCTCGGCCAGCGCCGCGGGGGTCGCGACGCCGAACACCACCACCCCGTCGACGATCGCCAGCAGCACCGCGGCCAGGACGGCGGCGGGCAGCAGCGGCGTCTTCCGGGGCGCTTCGGACACTCTCTCTTCTCCTTCTGCGTTTCCGCGTTTTCCGCCCGCTGGACGCGGGACCTTCCGCGTGGAGTCCGTGATGGACGACTAGAAGTTCTGGTAGATGAAGGCGGTCGTCTCGGGGTTGGCGAGCAGCACGAAGATCACGAGCTTCAGCACGAGCAGGAGCACCGAGATCGTGGTCTTGCGGTCGAGGCTCACGGGCCACCTCCCAGCAGCGCGCCGAGCAGCGGCCCCCAGTCCTCGACGGGCACGATCCAGGGGATCATCGTCAGCGACAGGAAGACGTAGGTGCCGACGATCGCCAGCCCCTCGTTGCCCCGCTTCAACGGCCAGTACTGCTTCACCTTCTTGCGGTACCTGCGCTTGACCTGGAGCAGCACGAGCGCGGCGCCGTGCAGCAGGCCGAAGATCGCGAAGCCGAGCGTGGTGTCGTGCCAGACGCCGATCAGCACCGTCGAACCGAAGTAGACCGCCGTCACCCCGACGAACTGCCACGCCTTCGGTGAGCGCAGGATCACGACCTTCGTCAGCGGGGTGAAGACGTAGTCGCGCACCATCGTCGACAGCGAGATGTGCCACCGCTCCCAGAAGTCCGAGACGTTCTTCGCCCGGAACGGCCGGTTGAAGTTCTCGACGATCGGGAACCCGATCAGCGTCGCCAGGCCGATGGCGACGTGGCAGTAGCCGGCGAAGTCCAGGAACAGCAGCGGGTACTGCAGCAGGACGCCGGCCCACAGCGCCGACGTCGGCATCTCGGGGTCCATCGACGCGATGCAGAGCGGCCACAGGTTGTCCGCCAGCACGAACTTCATCAGCAGGCCGTTGGCGATCCGGTGCAGCCCCGGGAGCAGGGACCGGTCCAGGGGCACCGGCGGCTCGGCGTCCATCGCGTCGAAGCGGCGCCAGCGCTCGATGGGGCCGCTGAGCAGCGTCGGGAAGAACAGGAGGTAGTGGACGTAGGCGAGCAGCCCGCGCTCCTCCACCAGGTCCGCCTCGTTGAGCCAGCTGATGCTGCGGAAGACGAGGTAGCTGATCCCGATGATGCGGACCGGCGCGTGGAAGAAAGGGTTGGCGGCGCCCAGCAGCTCGGGGTCCCGGACGAGGAACAGGAACGTCCACAGGCCGACCATCACCGTCGCCATCGCGGCCTTGCTCATCCGCTCCGGGTCCGAGGCCCGCCAGCGGCCGATCCCCCACGTCGCCAGCACGAAGCCGGCGAGCACCGCGAAGTCGAGCCAGGCGTGCACGAAGAAGGCGACGAAGAGGACGTCGAGCAGCACCAGCGCGACGCGGCGGCCGATCCGCGGGAGCGTGCGCCCGGCCACCACGGCGATCAGCCCCAGCAGCGCGAAGACCCAGGAGTTGAGGCCGATGCCGACGACCTCGGGGGTCAGGACGTCCACTGCGCCTCAGTCCCCGCCCTGCAGCTGCCCCGCGGGGGCCTGGGCGGCCGCGGCGGCGCGGGCCGTCTCCAGCTCGAAGCCGGCCAGGTCGAGCTCGATCCGTCCGAAGCGGGCCCGGACCGCGGAGCGCGGCTCGGCGACGACGGCGGCCGTCTCGGTGGCGGTCGCGGCGGCTCGGGTGGTCTCCATCTTGCCGACCGTCGAGAAGCCGCCGGCGGCCGACTTCGTGTACTCGTCGTTGCTCTCCAGCCGCAGCAGGTGGACCAGGCAGTCGGTCTGCTCGTCCGTCGCGCGCTCGTCGTAGCGGCGGCACAGCGCCCAGGCGGAGTTCACGAGGAACGGCTCGATCTGGTCGGGCGACGCGACGCTGCCCAGCGGCATCAGGTCCTTGGGGAGCGCCCACGCGATGTAGAGCTTGCTCGCCCGGGGGGCGACGAACAGGTTCGCCTCGATGGGCTCGTACCAGCGGCCGTAGGTCGCGCCCGCGTCCATCGTCGGGAGCGCCGCGGCGGGGGTCGTCGCGGGGGCCGGCGGGGCGTCGGGCAGGGGGCTGCCGGAGGTGGTCTCGGGGGAGCCACAGGCGACCAGGAGCAGCAGCAGCGGGAGCAGCGCTCTCGCACGTCTCTGCGGGACGTGCTGACGCGGGTCGCCCCTCCGGGCCTCCCGGCTCATGGCAACAAACCCTCCTCGAGGATGTGATCCGCGAGCGCCTCGGCCACCCGGGCGGCGCCCGCCTGCGTCAGGTGGGCCCCGTCGTAGAAGTGCTGCAGGCTGCGGTCGATGGCGGCGTCCAGGTCGAAACATCGGGCGGGACCGGTGGCGCAGACGTCCAGCGTCTGCCGGTTGAGGGCGCCCAGGGTACCGGCAACGACGTCGGCCGAGTAGTAGGCCGGGTCCGGGCAGCTCAGGCACGTGTAGCCACCCCAGGTCGCGGCCGCCTCGTCCGGCGCCAGGTCCGGCTTCCACAGGTGGGGGTGGGTCAGCAGCAGCACCGGGACGTCGCCCGCCGCCTCCACCAGCAGCTCCACGTTGGCGCGGTAGATCTCCTCGAGCAGCGCCGCGTCGGGCAGCACGTCGCGGTGCTCCGCCGCGCCGCGGCGCTCCTTCATCGCCCGGTAGAAGCCGCCCACCTCGGTGCGGGGGGCCTGGCGACGGCGGCGCAGCTCGAACGCCAGGAAGGACAGGCCGAGCTCCTCGATGCGGGCCGGCCGATCCCCGGGGTAGGCGCGGTCGGCCATGCGCTGCCGCTGGCTCGGATCGGACAGGTCGACCGGGAAGTAGCGCTCCTCCATCGCGGCCTGCAGGTCGTTGGCCCCCGGCATCACGACGATGAGATCCGGCTGGAGCCGGGGCGCGAGGGCCAGGACGTGGAGGGTGTAGTCGACGGTCGCCTGGCCGGAGCGGCCGCCGTTGCCCACCCAGGCGTCGATCCCGCGGTCGCTCAGCTCGTCCTGGAGCTGTCGGGGCCACGTGTCGGCGTCGTCCAGGAGCAGGCACTCCGTCACGCTGCCGCCGAGGGTCAGGACGCGCGGCCGGTCGTGGTTCGACAGGTCGATCTCGTCCGCCCGCAGGCCGAGGGAGGACGTGGTGACGAGCGCCTCGGTGACCCCGAGGCCCGGCACGGGGGCGTCGATCGCGTAGACGTGCCGGTCCAGCGGCGGCCACACGAACGGCCACTCGGCGGCGTCCGGCGGCGGGTGGATCGAGGCGCGGAGCACGACCTCGCCCCCGATCAGCCCGACCAGGAGCAGCACCAGGATGGTCAGCAGGACCGGGCGGGTCTTCGTCATTCGCCGCACCGCCCCGCGAAGCGCACCTCGCGGGCCCCCTGCACCGTCGCCCGGACGCGCATCCAGGGGCCGCCGACGTCGACCGGGCCGGGCGCGGCGAGCGCCTTCCAGACGCCGGGGGCGTCGGCGTCCTCGATCTCCACCGTGATCCCGTCGTAGTCCCCGAACCAGCCGACGACGTCCGAGCGGGGCATCGGCCCCGACACGACGGTGGCGCCCGGCACCGCGTCCTCCGAAGCGTCGAGCGTCACGACGCGGAGCAGCGCCGCCCCCAGCTGGAAGTCGCTCGCGATGCGATACAGCGGCCCCGACGGGGGGGCGCCGTGCTCCGCCGCGACCGCACCGTCGACCGACCAGGTGACCCCGTCGGCCCGCCAGTCGATCTCCACCAGCGCCTCCTGGCCGGGGACCACCGGCAGCGGCCGCTCGAAGGTGGTCCCGTCGGCGGACCGGGCGAAGGCGCGGAGCGAGCCGTCGGCGCCGGTGGTGACGATCGCCATCGGCTCGGCGGTCAACGACGCGGCGAAGCCGACCGACTGGTACGGCGCGGAGCCGAAGGTGACGCGCGCCCGGAGGGTGGCGGGGGCCTCGACGGGGGTCGGCTCGGCGAGCCACGCGTGATCGAGGATCCAGGCGCCCCCCGATGCGCGGGAGGCGCCGCCTCGGCCGAACGCGCCGCCGGTCAGCGCCGCGGCGGCGTCGGGATGACCGAGGCCCGCAGCTTCGGGGCGGAGCTCCCCGTCGGGGCCGCGGCGCAGGCCGCGCAGCTCGAGCTGGGTCGTCGGGAGCCTGTTCCAGGGAGTGCACGTCGCTGGGGGACCTTGCCGCGTCCCCCCGGAGGCCCCCCAGGCGACGACGTAGCGCCCCGGGCTCGCTTCCAGGGTCAGGATCTCCCGCCCCCGCTCGACGTGCACCTCGAGCTCCCGGAGCCGGACGCCATCGCGAGCAGGGAGCGCCGAACGGCCCTCGTGCCACCACGGCAGCTCGATGCGGGCGCCAGCGGCCTCGTGGGGGAGCACCTCGAACTCCAACCGGGAGCCGTCCCAGGCGACGACGCGGATCTCGACCGCTTCCCGCGCCTCCCACCAGCTCATCAGCTGACGCCCGGAGATCACCGCCAGTCCCCGCTCGCGGGCCGCCGCGATGACGACCTCGGCCTCGCGGGACTCCGCCGCGTCGGTGTGGAAGTTGCTGACGAAGACCCCGGGCCAACCGTCCCGGGCCCGGGCGCCGTCCAGCATCGACGCGGCCACCGCGGGGAAGTGTTGCCCGCTCTCGTCGGTCCACACCGTGGGCAAGCCAAAGGCGTCGATCGGGCTGCCGTCCCGGTCCGCGAACCGCATCGGGAGCAGGGTCCCGCCCGGGTACGGCGGCCGGTCCGCGACCCACGACGGGGGCCAGAAGTAGCCGTTGACGTCGAGCCGGACCGGCCCCTGGCTCAGCACCTTGGGCTGGATCGCGTAGCCGGACATCGCCGCGCCGTGGTTGCGGCGGCTGGTCGCCGGGGGCAGGCCCGGCAGCGCCTCGTCCAGGGCCGCCTGCTGAGCCGCTGCGAGCTCGGCGTACGTCGCTCCGTCCAACGGATCGTCGAACGCGACGTGCAGGCCGATCTCGAAGCCCAGCTCGGTCCACCGCGCCACCTCGTCGGGGTCCAGCCGGATCGACGGGTCGACGTACGAGCTCCCCCGAACGCACTCCCACCGCTCCGGTCGGCAGCCCTCGTCGCTCAGCGCCTCGAACCGGGCGAAGCGGCCGGCGGTGCCCCCCGAGCCGTGGTCGTCGCCCGTCATCAGCACGGCGGCGCGGCGGCCGAAGGGCAGGTAGTCGACGCGCGGCAACGGGGCGGCGGCGTCCTCCGCCACCAGGAGCTCCCGCAGCAACCGCAGGTGCTCGTCCGCCTGGGGGGCGGCGGCCAGCGGCCACAGCACGTGGTCGGGCTCCCGCTCCGTCCCCGCCCCGGGCGGCCGATCGGCCCCCCCGAAGAACAGGTCGGTGCTCCGGAAGCGCCGGAACCCGTCCCGGCTGACGTCGGCCCAGTCGGGGTTGCCCTGGCGCAGCTGGACCACGGTCTGGGCGGGGTCGAAGCCCAGCGCGACGACCCGGCCCCCACCCTCGATCCGACGCACCGTCACCGCCGGCCCGACCGACTCGGGCTCCAGTCCTGCGTGGAGCGCGGCGAGCGCGGTCGCGTCGGTGGGCCGATATCGGATCGCCGTCCCCAGCACCTGCAGCGGCGCCCGACCCGGCCGGGTCAACACCCCGCCGGCCTGCTCCCCGAGGACCTCGAGCCCGGCCAGCTCGGCCAGGCGGCCGGTCGGGCGGACGAGCAGCAGGTCGGTCCCCCGGGTGACCAGTGCGCCCAGCGCGTCGGCGTCGGCGTCGGTGGCCGCGCCGGCGCCGACGAGCAGGACATGGGCCGCGCCCAGCGCGTCGGCGGTCGCCGAACCGACGACATCGAACGTCGTGAACCCTTCGGTCCGCAGCAGCTCGCCCAGGTAGCGGGCCCAGGGCCGGTCGTCGGGGGCGAGGAGCGCCAGCGACGCGCCGTCGCGATCGGGGAGGGCCGCCGCTCGGTACTCGGGGCCGGGCTGACCGGCCCACGGCATGGCAGGCGAGGCCGTCTCCGGCGGGACCGCGGGCAGCGAGCGGGACGGCGACGGGTCCGGGCCGCAGGCCATCACCGCGACCAGGCCCAGCGTGACGACCCAACCGTCCCAGCGCAGCATCGGCGGAGTATAGCGACGCAGCCGACTCGGCCGTCCGGCGGGCGAACCCCTCGCGGACAGCGGCCGACCGCTAGGAGCCTGGAGCGCATAGCCGCCTGTCGCCCCGAGGACCGGATGCGCCCGATCCCGGCGTTGCTCCTCGTCGCGCATTCCCGATGCATCTCCTCGTCGCGCCTTGGCCTCGGACGCCCCGGTCTCACGGGGCTCGGGCTCCAATGCGCTCCAGGCTCCTAGGAAGACGCGCGCGCGACTGTATATAGAGGGGGTCGCCGGTCGGGGCCGAGGCTCGCTACGGCCGCCGTCGGTCTTCGGTTACATCCAGGTCGATCCGAACGGCCGCTCGGGCCGTATCGGGTTCGATGGTCGTCGCGTTCGCCCTGCTGCCCCCCTCGCTCCTCGCCGCCGCGGCGAACCGCCAGACGCGCGGGTCCCCCAGGCGGCTGCTAGCCTCGCCTTCGTCCGTGACCGAGCCCACCCCTCTACCGACCGACGAAGAGCTCGTCGCGGGCATGGCCCGCGGGGAGCAGGCGTGCCTCTCGGACCTGTACGACCGGTACGCCGGCCTCATGCTCGGTGTCTCCGTCCGCATGCTCCGCGACCGCGCCGAGGCCCAGGACCTGGTGCACGACGTGCTGCTCGAAGCGTGGGGCGCGGCGGATCGCTACGACCGCAGGCGGGGCACGGTGAAGACCTGGCTGATGATCCGGCTGCGCAGTCGGGCGCTCGACCGGGTCCGGTCGGCCCGGATCAGCAAGCGGGTGGACCACGACGGGACGAATCTCCCCGAGCCGAAGACGGCGCCTCCGGAGGACGCCTCGGGGAGTCCGGATCGTCAGCGCGTGCAGGCGGTGCTCGCCGAGCTGCCGGACGCCCAGCGGGCGGTGATCGAGCTGTCGTACTTCGGGGGCCTGTCCGGCTCGGAGATCTCCGAGCAACTGGGCGTGCCGCTCGGTACCGTCAAGTCCCGCACCGCCGCGGCCCTCGTCAAGCTCCGGGCCGCACTGGCGGAAGGAGGTGGATCGTGACCGACGACATGCGCGATCTGCTGGCCGACCTGCTGCCCGAGCCCCCCGCGGGTCCGGCCGAAGAGCGCGCGCTGACCGAGGCCCTGGTGTCGCTCGCCGACTCCGTGCCGGCCCTCCGCCCGAGCGACGGGCTCAAGGCCCGCCTGCTCGCGTCGGCCGGCGCTCCGACCCGGCGTTGGGCGCCGTTCGCCGATCGCGTCGCCCAGCTCTTCGACGTCGCCCGGGACCAGGCGAGCAGCTTCCTGGCGATGATCGGCGATCCGGGCGCCTGGGAGGCCGCGATCGCCGACGGCTGCGCGCTGATCCACCTGCAGGGCGGCCCCCGGGTCGCCACCGCGGACGTCGGCTTCGCCCGCGTCGCTCCGGGCACCCGCTTCCCCGAACATCGCCACGAGGGCGACGAGGTGACGCTGGTCCTGCAGGGCCGGTACCGGGACAGCGACGGCTCGATCGTCGGCCCCGGTGACCGGGTGGATCTCCCCGCAGGCTCGAGCCACTTCTTCGACGTGCTCCCCGGCGAGGAGCTGATCTTCGCGGTCGTCGTCGAAGGCGTCTCCTTCGGGGACGACGTACAAGCGCCCTGATCAGAAGCAGATCCGGTACACAGGACATCATTATCGGTGGACGTCGTGGACGCCTTGGGAGGGGTGTTCGCGTTTCGTTCGTAGGTCTCGGCTCGCCCGATCGGTAATCGATCGCCCCCCGACCGACCCATGAGGGCAGGCCCTACCGCACCGCACCGGGCGAACTGCCGAACCCCCCTGAATCCGGTCCCTTCCGGACGCCACTTCGGCGCGCTTTCCCACGGGTGAACTTGGCTGATGACGGCCGTTTACAAGGCCGCCTGAATTTCGTTACTTATTCCCCACAGGGACACGCCGCGCGCGCCCGGCCTGGCGCGTGGCCTTACGAGACGACAAAGGAACAATGACCGCGCTACTTCGCTCCGAATGGGACGAGGTCTGTGCTCGCGTGCGCCGGGAAGAAGACCGCTTCTTCCATGACCCGTGGCTGGATCGACTCGCTTTCGTCAAGGCCAATGACGAGACGGTGGTTCTAGCCACACCGAACGAACTCTATTGCGACTTCATCAAGGACAACCTCGAACCGAAGCTGATCCATCACCTGCGCCTGGTGACGCATCGGGAGTGGCTGATCAGCTACGAATTCGAGCCTTCGATGGAAGCGTCAGCAAACGGGCCGAACCCCTCCCTCGCGGAGGAGACGGTACCCAGCGCAGCCCCGCCAGCACCCGCCTCCCAGACCCACTTCCACATCAACCCCAACCAGACCTTCACCTCCTTCATCGTCGGCAGCGGCAACCAGTTCGCTTCGGCGGCCTGCATGGCCGTCGCCGACAACCCGGCTCGGAACTACAACCCGCTGTTCATCTTCGGAGGCGTAGGCCTCGGGAAGACGCACCTGCTCAACGCCATCGGCAACCGCATCGCGCTCAACGATCGGGGAGCCCGGATCGTCTACCTCTCGGCCGAGGACTTCACCAACGAGATGATCAACGCGCTGCGGTTCAAGCGGATGGAGGAGTTCCGCAACAAGTACCGCCAGCAGTGCGACGCGCTGCTCGTCGATGACATCCAGTTCCTCGCCGGACGGGAACGCACCCAGGAGGAGTTCTTCCACACCTTCAACGCGCTGCACGGCTCCGGCCGGCAGATCGTGGTGACGGCGGATCGCTATCCGAAGGACATCCAGGGCCTGGAGGAGCGGCTCCGAAGCCGCTTCGACTGGGGCCTCGTGGCCGACGTGCAGCCACCGGACACCGAGACGAAGGTGGCGATCCTGCGCAAGAAGGCGGACGAGGAGGGGATGGAGCTGCCGGGGGACGTCGCGTTCTTCATCGCGCGCCACGCCAACAGCAACATCCGCGAGCTCGAGGGCACGCTGACGAGGTTGCTCGCCATGAGCAGCTTCCACGCCGCGCCCATCACGCTGGAGTTCGCCCGTCGGTGCCTGGAGGGCTACCTGCAGGTCGACGAGCCGACGGTGTCGGTGGAGTCGATCCAGGACGGGGTCGCGCGCTTCTTCAACATCCGCCTGCAGGATATGAAGGGGCCGCGCCGGACCAAGCAGCTGGTGCTCCCGCGCCAGATCGCGATGTACCTGGCGCGCAAGCACACCGGCATGTCGCTTCCGGAGATCGGCAAGCGCTTCGGAGGGCGGGACCACACGACCGTCATCCACGCGCTCAAGAAGGTGAACCGCCTGATGGACACCGATCCCCCCTCGCGCAAAAAGGTCGAGCTCGTCGCCCGGACGATCGGCCTGACCTCCAACTAGACGACGACAGCCCCTGGGGGTTCCACGTGACACCTCGTGGGATCCCCAGGGGTTTTCTCTCACTTGTCACAGCCTGTGGAAATGTGCGTGCAAACCGTGTTGAAGCGCCCGTGGACAGCGTGTTAGAAACCGGCCCTCGGAATGGACGGGGGTGTTCTCCACGGATCTTCCACTTGGATCTTCCACGTCTCGTCCACACCGAATAACTGAGCGATTTCGCGACCTTGCAGATGCTCTCCACAGATCCGGGCCGCACCTACTATTACGAGAAGAACAAAGATCGATCCTGATCTAAGAAGTCATAGGGACGCCCAATGAAGTTCAACATCGCCAAGGACGAGCTCATCCGTGCCCTCAGCCGGGTGCAGGGGATCGTCGAGAAGCGATCGACCAACCCGATCATCGCCAACGTCCTCCTGGAGGTGGACGGTGACGGGATGCGCGTTGCCGCGACCGACACGGAGGTCTCCTTCGTCGGCCGCTACGCCTGCGAGGCGGAGACGCCCGGCAGCCTGACCCTCGGAGCCCGCCAGCTCTACGAGATCGCGCGGCTCGTGCCGACCAACGCGGTCGCGTTCGACCTGCCGGCGGGCAGCCAGCAGATGGAGATCCGCTCGGGCAAGGCCTTCTTCAAGGTGCTCGGCCTGGCCGCGGACGAGTTCCCGGAGATCAACGACCCGGGGGACGTCGAGGGCATCACCCTCGGCAGCGACGACCTCAAGGCGCTGATCGACAAGACGCTGTTCGCCATCAGCAGCGACGACACGCGCACGGGCCTGAACGGCGCGCACCTGGAGATCGCGGACGTGGAGGGCGCGAGCCACCTGCGGCTGGTCGCGACCGACGGCCACCGGCTGTCCCTGTGTGGCGTTCCCTTCGGCGGCTCGTTCGACGCCAAGGGCTCGGTGCTGCTTCCCAAGAAGGGGCTGGCGGAGCTGCGCAAGCTGGTCGACGACGGCGAGGGCGAGTGGAAGGTCTCCTTCACCGACAACGCCGCGACGTTCCAGCGCGGGGCGATCAGCTTCTCGATGCGCCTGCTCGAGGGTGACTTCCCGGACTACACCCAGGTCATCCCCAACGGCTGGCAGCGCCGGGTGATGGTGCAGCGGGACGCGCTGACGCAGGCGCTGCGTCGCGTCTCCATCCTCGCGTCCGAGAAGTCCCATCCGGTCCGCTTCGCGATCATCGACGGCAACGTCACGGTCACGGCCAAGCAGCCGGAGAGGGGCGAAGCCCGCGAAGAGCTCGAGTCCCAGGTGGAGGGGCCGGACCTGGAGGTCGGCTTCAACGCGCGGTACTTCCGCGAAGCGCTCGGCGCGCTGACGACCGACGTCGTCGCGATCGAGATCGGCGACTCGCTCAGCCCGTGCCTCATCCGACCGGGAGAGGCCGGCGGGGACGAGCTGTTCGTGATCATGCCGATGCGCCTCGAGTAACCACCCGGCTCCCGGGGCTTCGCCGTGCACCTCGCGAAGCTGAAGCTCCGCGACTTCCGCAACCTCGCCGAAGTCCAACTGGAGCTCCCCGAAGGACCCTGCGTCTTCTGGGGCGACAACGGGCAGGGCAAGACGAACCTGCTCGAGTCGGTCTACCTGCTCGCTACCCTCAAGAGCTTCCGCGGCGCCCGGAGCCCGGCGCTGATCCGCAAGGGACAGCCGCAGGCGCGGGTCGAAGGCCGACTGATCGCCGCAGGCTTGCCGCGGCATTGCGAACTGACGATCGACAAGCGAGGCCGCAAGCTGCGCCTGGACGGCAAGAGCCCCCGCGGGCTGCCGGAGTGGTTCGCCCACATCAAGGCCGTCGCGTTCGTTCCGTCGGACCTGCGCATGGTCGACGGGGCCCCCGAGCGTCGCCGGGAGTTCCTCGACCGGGCGGCCTTCACGCTCGATCCGACCTATCTCGACATCGCCCGCCGCTTCCGGGACGCGCTCAAGCAGAAGAACGCGCTGCTCCGGGACGCCCGGCGACGCGGTCGCGCCCCCGACCCGGCGATGCTGGAGGTCTGGAACGAGCGCCTGGCCTCCGCGGGGGCCGCGGTGGTGGACCGTCGAACCGGCTTCTTGAGGCGGTTCGCGCCGGTCTTCCGAGAGGTGCACGAGGGCATCACCGGGGCGGCGAAGGGTCACGCCGAGTTCCGATATCGCGGCTGCGTACCGTCCGAGGCGCTCTCTGACGGACTTTCCGGAGTAGAGGCGGCCCTCCGCTCCAAGCTCGACGCCGCGACCGCTCAGGAAGCGAACAGGGGCTTCGCGATGGTCGGCCCCCACCGGGACGACTGGGAGCTCAAGGTCGGCGGGGAGGCGCTTCGCAGCTTCGGAAGCCAGGGGCAGATCCGGTCGGCCGCCCTTGCGATGCGGATCGGTCAGATGGTGCTCGCGAAGCGGGAGTCGGGGCGATGTCCGCTGTTTCTGCTCGACGACGTGAGCAGCGAGCTGGACCCGGCCCGCAACGCCCACCTGATGCGGTTGCTGGGCGAGCTGCAAACGCAGGTTCTGATCACGACGACCCACCCGTCGAACCTCCGGATGGACCCCGGGAGCTACGCCGCCTGGACGGTCCGCGACGGAGTCATCAAACCTGCGCCGAACGGGTAGCGCCGCGCGCCCAAGATCGCTAGACTGCGCCGAAGCACGCGCCATTAGAGGGTTACACACGCGCGCACGCATACGACGCGCGCGTGAGTGGCGCGGATCCCCGGAGCGACATGAGCGACATCACGACGACGCCCGATGAGGCCCCCGAGGGGCTCGGTGGCGACTACACCGCAGCGAACATCAAGGTCCTCGAGGGACTGGAGGCGGTTCGCAAGCGCCCCGGCATGTACATCGGCGACACGGCCGAGACGGGGCTGCACCACCTGGTCTACGAGGTGGTGGACAACGCCATCGACGAGGCGCTGGCCGGTCATTGCGACCTCGTCACCGTGATCGTGCACCTCGACGGCACCGTGTCGGTCGAGGACAACGGCCGCGGCATCCCGACGGGGATCCACCCCGAGGAGGGCGTTCCGACGCCCCAGGTGGTGCTGACGAAGCTGCACGCGGGCGGCAAGTTCGACAACGACTCGTACAAGGTCTCCGGCGGCCTCCACGGCGTCGGCGTCTCGGTCGTCAACGCCCTGTCGGAGTGGCTGCGGGTCGAGGTCTTCCAGGACGGCCGGTACTGGGCCCAGGAGTACGACCGCGGCGACCCCCGCAACGACTTCAGTGTCGTCGGCAAGACGGTCAAGCGGGGCACCAAGATCACGTTCAAGCCGGACCACGAGATCTTCGAGACCGTCGAGCTGCAGTTCGACATCCTCAGCCAGCGGCTGCGGGAGCTCGCGTTCCTCAACCGCGGCATCCGGATCAACATCCGGGACGAGCGGGACGACCGGTCGCACGAGTTCCACTACGAGGGCGGGATCGTCTCGTTCGTGGAGCACCTGACGGCCAACAAGACGCCGCTGCACGACAAGCCGATCTACCTCCTGGGTGAGAAGGACGGCGTGGAGTGCGAGATCGCGGTCCAGTGGTCGACGGCCTACAGCGAGACGTGCTTCACGTTCGCCAACAACATCAACACCCACTTCGGCGGCACCCACCTGTCCGGCTACAAGGCCGCCCTGACCCGCACGATCAACTCCTGGGGCACGTCCGAGGGGCTCTTCAAGAAGGTGAAGGAGAACCTGTCGGGCGACGACATCCGCGAAGGGGCGACCTGCATCATCAGCGTCAAGATCCCCGACCCGCAGTTCGAGGGGCAGACCAAGCAGAAGCTGGGCAACAGCAACGTCAAGGGGATCGTCGAGCAGATCGTCAACGAGCAGCTCGGCCACTTCCTGGAGGAGAACCCGGCGGTCGGCAAGCAGATCGTCGGCAAGGCGATCGAAGCCAGCCGGGCCCGCGAAGCGGCCCGCAAGGCGCGGGACCTCGCCCGCCGCAAGAACGTGCTCGACGGCGGCGGCCTGCCGGGCAAGCTCGCCGACTGCCAGGAGAAGGACCCGGCCCTCTGCGAGATCTACCTGGTCGAGGGTGACAGCGCCGGCGGCTCCGCCAAGTCAGCTCGCGACCGCAAGTTCCAGGCGATCCTGCCGCTGCGCGGAAAGATCCTGAACGTCGAGAAGGCGCGGTTCGACCGCATGCTCGCCAACGAGGAGATCGTGACGATGATCACGGCCCTCGGCACCGGCATCGGGCCGGGCGAGTTCGACCTGGAGAAGCTCCGCTACCACCGCGTCATCATCATGACCGACGCCGACGTGGACGGGGCCCACATCCGCACGCTGCTGCTGACCTTCTTCTTCCGCCAGATGACCTCGCTGGTGACCGACGGCCACCTCTACATCGCCCAGCCGCCGCTGTACAAGGCCAAGAAGGGCCGCAAGGTCGTCTACCTGAAGGACGACAAGGCGCTGACGGAGTACCTGTTCGACCAGGGCGCGAGCGACCTTCGGGTCCAGGCCGATGGGCGGTCGACGGTCATCGACGGTCCCGAGATCATGGGCTTCCTGGAGTCGATCCGGCAGCTCAACGGGCTGCTCGAGAAGGCGTCGCGTCAGCGGGATCTGCGGGTCGTGCACTCCTTCGTGGAGTGCTTCGACGGCGACTCCGAGCGGCTGCACAACAAGGCCTCCATGCAGACCGTCGTCGACGCGATGCACGAGCTGCTGTCGGCGCTCTACCGGCCGGACGACCTGCGGCTGACCCGCCTCGACCTGCAGCACTCCGAGGAGTTCGACGCGTGGGAGGTGGTGGTACGGACCCGCCAGTCCGGCGTCGACTACTACACGGTGCTGGGCTGGGACTTCGTCACCAGCGGCGAGATGAAGGAGCTCGACCGGCTGCACCGGGAGGTCTCCGAGTACGGCCGCGCCCCCTACACGCTGGTGCGCCCCAAGGGCGATCCCATCGACTTCAAGACCGAGCGGGAGCTGTACGACTTCATCGAGACCGCCTCCCGCAAGGGCTACGACATCCAGCGCTACAAGGGTCTGGGGGAGATGAACCCCGACCAGCTCTGGGACACCACCATGGACCCCGACGCCCGCACGCTGGTGCAGGTCAAGCTGGACGACGTCGCCGAGGCGGAGGAGATCTTCTCGATCCTCATGGGGGACGCCGTCGAGCAGCGCCGCAACTTCATCGAGGTGAACGCGCTCAAGGTCAAGAACCTGGACGTCTGAGGCCGGGAGGGCTCGAGCCATGGCGCAAGACAACGCAGCGACGAGGATCCTCGGGAGCGGGTTCTACGTGCCGCCCCGGGTGGTGCCGAACTCGGAGCTCGCGGAGATGTTCGACACGAGCGACGAGTGGATCCAGCAGCGGTCGGGGATCCAGGAGCGGCGCTTCTCCGCACCGGATGACACCCCCGCGGCGATGGCGGAGAAGGCGGCCCGCGCCGCGATCTCCGACGCCGGCCTGGAGCCCGGGGACATCGACACGATCCTCGTCGCGTCCCTCTCCCCGGACCACGACTTCCCGGGCACCGCCTGCTTCCTGCAGGACCGGCTGGGGCTGCCCGGCACCGCCTGCATCGACATCCGCAACCAGTGCACCGGGCTGCTGTACTCCCTCGCCACGGCGGACGCCTTCATCCGGGTCGGCCAGAGCAAGCACGTGCTCGTGGTCGGCACCGAGGTG
The DNA here is from genome assembly GCA_964416435.1 of uncultured Rickettsiales bacterium. Lineage (GTDB taxonomy): Bacteria > Myxococcota_A > UBA796 > UBA9615 > UBA9615 > CAYQEG01. Next base: position 29,494 of record CAYQEG010000033.1, on the reverse strand, counting down.
CACTCCACGGGGCTCGACTTCAGCGACGCCGGCCGGGACGTGACGGTCCTGTTCGGGGACGGCGCAGCCGCGATGGTGCTCGGCCCGACGGACGACCCGAGCCGCGGCTTCCTGACCCACTGCCTGCACGCGGACGGCAGCGGGGCGAAGCAGCTGTGGCTGCCCGCGCCCGGCTCGTCGTACTTCCCGCACCGCGCGCCGCCCGGCATGTTCGAGGACCGCTCGGTGTTCCCGCAGATGAACGGCAAGGCGGTCTTCAAGTTCGCCTGCACCAAGCTGCCCGAGGTCATCGGCGAGGCGCTCGGCAAGACCGGCTACGGCCTGGACGACGTCGACGTGCTCGTCCCCCACCAGGCGAACATGCGGATCAACGAGATGGTCGCCCGTGTCCTGCGCTTCCCGCCGGACAAGGTCGTGCACAACATCCAGAAGTACGGAAACACCACCGCCGCCTCCATCGGCATCGCCTTCCACGAGGCGAAGCAGGACGGCCGCATCGGGGACGGCTCCCTGGTGATGCTCGCCGCGTTCGGCTCGGGCTTCACCTGGGCGGCGTCGCTGGTCCGCATGTAGGAACGGAGGCAGAGCCATCCTCGACATCGGCGACAAGCGCGTCATCTTCGTGACCGGCAAGGGAGGCACCGGCAAGACGGCGATCTGCGTCGGGCTGGCCCGCACGCTGGCGCGTCGGGGGCGTCGCGTGCTGATCCTCGAGGTGGACGCGCCGCGGCCGAACCTGCCCAGCTACTTCGGCGGCAAGTCGACCTACGAGCCGCGGGTGCTCGCCCCCCGCATCGAGGGCGCCAACATCGACTTCCTCAACTGCCTGCGCAGCTACGTCGAGTCGGTGGTGCCGGTGAAGCGCGTCGTCGGCATGGTCCTGCGGAACAAGGTCGTGAAGCTGTTCCTGAGCGCGACCCCGGGCGCCCGGGAGCTGGTGCTGCTTTCGCGGGTCTGGGAGTACAGCTTCGACCCCCGCTGGGACCACATCCTGGTGGACTTGCCGGCGTCGGGGCACGCGGTCGCGCTGTTCCACACCCCGGAGCTGGCCCAGGGCACGTTCGCGCGCGGGCCGGTGCGCTCGCGGGCGGAGGAGGTGCACGAGCGGTTCAGCGATCCCCAGGTCTGCACGCTGCTGTTCGCCGCGCTGCCCGGCGAGATGCCGATCAACGAGACCATCGAGACCCGCCAGCGGATCCTCGACATCGGGCTGCCGCACGTCGGCGGGTTCCTGCTCAACCGCTACCCGGACGAGGTGTTCACCGACAAGGACAACGAGCTGCTCGACCAGCTGGTCTCCGAGCGCGAAGCGGCCCCCGACAACGTCGCTCACGCGGCGGAGGCGGCCTGGGTGGTCCGCCGCGAGCAGCGCATCGCGAGCGAAGGGCTGGACCGGCTGAACCAGGCGTTCGGCAGCGAGGTGTCGTTCACGCTGCCGGTCATCCCGGGCACCCACGACCAGGTCGCCGAGTCCTTCAGCCTCGTCTTCGGGGTGTTCGTGCAATGAAGTTCGACATCCCCAGCCAGGGTCCGACCCGCGCCCAGGCGGAGCTGCGCTCGGTCATCCGAGACCGGGAGCTGCTGATCTGCGTCGGCAGCGGCGGGGTCGGCAAGACGACGACGGCGGCGTCGATCGGCGTGCGCGCGGCGATCGAGGGGCGGCGCGTCTGCGTCGTCACCATCGACCCGGCCCGCCGGCTCGCCAACAGCCTCGGGCTGGACGCCCTGGGCAACGACGAGAAGCAGATCCCGCCGGACAAGTTCACCGAGTTCGGGGTCGAGTGCCACGGCTCGCTGCACGCGATGATGCTGGACACCCGCACCACGTTCGACGAGCTGATCCAGTCGGTCGCCGAGGACCAGGAGACGGTCGACCGCATCCTCGCCAACCGCGTCTACCAGCACCTCAGCCACACGCTGTCGGCGTCCCACGACTACATGGCGTCGGAGAAGCTGTACGACCTGCACTCGTCGGGCGACTACGACCTGGTGGTGCTCGACACCCCGCCGATGAAGAACGCCATCGACTTCCTCGAGGCGTCGGGGCGGCTGTCGCGGTTCCTGGACGACCGCATCGTCGGCTGGTTCCTCAAGCCTCACGAGACCGAGCCCACCGGGCGCCGGTTCGGGCTGGGGCTGCTCCAGGCGCCCGGCGCGATCGTGTACCGGCTGCTCGGCAACGTCTTCGGCACCGAGTTCCTGGACGAGATCGCCGAGTTCTTCCTCGCGTTCAAGGACCTGCTCGCCGGCTTCAAGCAGCGGGCGGACGCGACGGCGGCGTTGCTGCGGGACCCGATCAAGACCCGGTTCGCCATCGTCTGCACGCCGCAGAGCACGTCGATGGAAGAGGCCCGCTACTTCCACACCCAGCTGGAGGAGCGCCGCATGCCCGGCGGGCTGTTCCTCGTCAACCGCGTCGGCGCCTACGGCGACGCCCAGCGGGACGAAGCGAGCGGTCGCTACCTGGCCGACGACAGCCGGGCCTGGATGCGAAACCAGCTGGGGGAGCTGGCTTCGCCCAAGAAGGTCCGGACCTTCATCGAGCGGCTGGAGGCGCACTTCGACCGCTCCGTCGCCATGGCGCGGGACGACGAGCACGCCATCGCCCAGCTGCGCAGCTTCGCGGGACGGAGGTCGTTCGTGGCCACCGTGCCCCGCATGCCCGAGGACATCTACGACTTCGACGGCCTGCTGGCCATCGATACCCACCTGTTTGGTGACATGGAGCCGAAGAGCTCCCAGGAGAGTCAGGAATGAGCCAATTCGCTGCGGACGTCATCCGCACCGACATCGAAGACGAGATGAAGTCCAGCTACCTGGACTACTCGATGAGTGTCATCGTCGGCCGCGCGCTGCCCTCGGCGCGGGACGGCCTCAAGCCGGTCCACCGGCGGATCCTGTACGCGATGTTCCGCGAGGGGCTGCTGCACAACCGGCGCTACAGCAAGTGCGCTGGCGTCGTCGGCGAAGTGCTCAAGAAGTACCACCCGCACGGCGACTCGGCGGTCTACGACGCGCTGGTCCGCATGGCCCAGCCGTGGAACCTCCGCTACACGCTGATCGACGGCCAGGGCAACTTCGGCAACATCGACGGCGACTCGGCGGCCGCCTACCGGTACACCGAGTGCCGGCTCAAGCGCATCTCCGAGGACCTGCTGTCGGACATCGACAAGCAGACCGTCGACTTCACGCCGAACTTCGACGGCACGGTCGGCGAGCCGACGGTCCTGCCGACCCGAGTGCCGAACCTGCTGGTCAACGGCAGCACCGGCATCGCCGTCGGCATGGCGACCAACGTGCCGCCCCACAACCTCACCGAGGTGGTGGACGGCACCATCGCGCTGCTCAACGACCCGACGCTCACGGCCGAGCAGCTGATGGAGTACATCCCCGGACCGGACTTCCCGACCGGGGGCGTCATCTACGGCAAGACCGGCCCCTACGAGGCGGCGACGACCGGCCGAGGCCGGGTGATCGTGCGCGGCGTGGCGGAGATCGAGAAGGACGCCGACGGTGACGACAAGGCGATCGTCATCACGGAGATCCCCTACCAGGTCAACAAGTCGCGCCTGCTCGAGTCGATGGCGAAGCTGGTCCGCGACAAGAAGCTCGACGGCATCCGCCTGCTGCGCGACGAGTCCGACCGCAGCGGGATGCGCATCTACATCGAGCTGAAGCGGGACGCGATCGGCCAGATCGTCCTCAACCACCTCTACAAGCAGACGGCGCTGCAGAGCACGTTCGGCGCGATCAACCTGGCGCTGGTCAACGGCCGGCCCCGGGTGCTCAAGCTGGACGAGATCCTCGGCGAGTTCATCGCCCACCGGAAGGAGGTCGTGCTCCGGCGCACGCGCTTCGAGCTGAACCAGGCGGAGGCCCGCGAGCACATCGTCGCCGGCTACCTCAAGGCGCTCGATCACATCGACGAGATCATCAAGATCATCCGGGCCAGCGCCAACACCGACATCGCTCGAGCGGAGCTCATCGCGCGGTTCACCTTCACCCACGTGCAGGCCCAGGCGATCCTCGACATGCGGCTCGCCCGGCTGACCGGCCTGGAGCGGGAGAAGCTGGAGGCGGAGCACGCCGAGCTGCTGGTTCGGATCGAGGACCTCAAGGACATCCTGGCGAACGAGATCCGCGTCCGGGAGCTCATCGAGGGCGAGCTGATCGAGATCCGGACCCGCTACGGCGACGAGCGGCGCACGAAGATCGTCGAGAGCACGGGCGACCTCACCATCGAGGACCTCGTCGCGGACGAGGACGTGGTGGTGACGATCAGCCGCCTCGGCTACGTCAAGCGCACGCCGCTGCGCGAGTACCGCGCCCAGCGGCGGGGCGGCGTCGGCCGCAAGGGCATGAACACCCGGGACGAGGACTTCGTCGTCGACGTGTTCGTGGCCCGCACCCACGACCGGCTGATGGTCTTCACGTCCATGGGGCGGGTCTACCTGCTGCCGGTGTACGAGGTGCCCGAGGGCGGTCCGGCGGCTCGCGGTCGCCCGATCGTCAACCTGGTCGCGTTCCAGGACGACGAGACCGTCGCCACGGTGCTCGCCATGCGCGAGTTCGACGAGCGAAGCCTCGTGATCGTCACCCGCGGCGGGCAGATCAAGCGCACCAAGCTGTTGAACTACAAGAACATCCGCGCCTCCGGGATCATCGCGTGCGGCCTCAAGGAAGGGGACCACGTGCTCGCGGTGCGGCTGGTCGAGGAGCCGGGCAGCTCGGTCCTGATCTCGACGGCCCACGGCAAGTCCATCCACTTCAAGGTCGAGCAGGCCCGGGAGATGGGCCGCACCGCCGCCGGCGTGCGGGGCGTGACCCTCGTGGGCGACGACCAGGTGGTCGGGTTCAGCGTGCTCCCGCCGATGGAGGAGAGCGACGACGAGTCGGACGACGACACGGGAGAGGTCGCCACGACGACCGAGACCGACGCCGAGGCCGAAGAGGTCGAAGACGTGCCGGGCCTCAAGCTGCTGACCGTGACCGAGCGCGGCTACGGCAAGCGCACCCTGGTCGAGAAGTACCGGCAGCAGAACCGGGGCGGCATCGGCCTGATCGACATCCAGACCGACGAGCGCAACGGCAACGTGGTCGGCGCGGTGAGGGTCGAGCCGGGCGACGAGCTGATGATCGTGACCAGCACCGGGAAGATCATCCGCACCCGCACCGACGAGGTCCGCATCACGGGTCGGAACACCAAGGGTGTGCGCATGATCCGGCTGGACGACGACGAGCGCGTCGTGGGCTTCTCGCGGGTCACCGACCAGGACGACGACGACGACCTCGAAGGTGAGGGCGTCGAGGGCGAGGAGGGCGAGGCCGGCGAGGAGCTGGCGACCCCCGACGCCGAAGGCGCGCCGGAGCCCGACGCGACGGACGAGCCCGAGGCGACGGACGAGGCCGACGAGGAGGCGGGTGACGAGCCGGCTGACGAGTAGCCTCCGCGGGCTCCTGCTCGCCGTCGTCGCGCTGGCCGGCTGCAAGGACCCGGGGGCCGAGGCGGTGCGCGCCGCCGACACCCTGTTCGCCGAGGGACGCTGGGAGGAGGCCGCCGTGGCCTACGCCGAGCTGCCCGACGTGGCCGGGGAGTGGCAGCCGTACGGCTCCTGGCGGGCGGCCGCGCTGTACCGCGACGCGGCCCAGGACATCCCGCGGGCCGAGGAGGCGTTCGCCGCCTGCGCGCGCCGGTGGCCGGACCACGACTGGGGGTACACCTGCCAGGTGGACCTCGCCGACATGCTCCGGGACGCCGGCCGTCCGCGCGACGCGATCGGGGCCTACCGGGCCGCAGTGGAGCTCCGCCCCCGGGGGGAGCGGGCTGAACACTGCCTCCTGGAGTCCGGCCGGGCCTACCTGGTGCTCGGAGATCCGGAGCAGGCGCGGGTCGAGTGGGACGAGCTGCTGCGCACCTTCCCGCGGAGCCTGCTGGGCCCCACCGTCGCCCTGGAGGCGGCCCGCAGCTTCGAGCTCCAGGGCGACTCCAAGGGGGCGCTCGCCGCCTACCGGGGCGTGCAGGAGCGCTTCGCGCAGCACGACGTCGCTCCCCTGGCCGCCTTCGGCGAGGGGGAGGCGCTCGAGCAGCTGGGCCGGCTGGACGAAGCCGTGCAGGTCTTCGAGGCCGTTCGAGGGCGACACCCCAACCCCGCGGTTGTGGACGTCAAGCTCGCTGCGGTAAGGCAACGCCGCGCGCGGCGCGAACAAGAAGAGACCGCGGTCATGGACCGCGGCGTCATCCTCAACAAGGACGATCCATGACCGAGCATGACCCCGGCGCGCGCAGCGCCGAGCTGATGGAGCGGGCGGTGCGCAGCATCCCCGGAGGCGTCAACAGCCCCGTGCGGGCCTACGGAGCGGTGGGCGGGCGTCCCCCCTTCATCGAGCGCGGCGACGGCTGCCGCGTCCGGGACGCCGACGGCCGCTGGTACATCGACTACGTCGGCTCCTGGGGACCGCTGATCCTGGGCCACCGGCCGCGCGTCGTGACCGAGGCGCTGCAGCGGGTGCTGGAGACCGGCACGTCGTTCGGCGCCGCGACCCCGTCGGAGGTGACGTTCGCCGAGGCGATCTGCGACCGGGTGCCCGGCTGCGACATGATCCGCCTCGTCAACTCCGGCACCGAAGCGACGATGTCGGCGCTTCGGCTCGCCCGCGCGGCGACCGGGCGGGACGTCATCATCAAGTTCGACGGCTGCTACCACGGCCACAGCGACGGGCTGCTCGTCGCCGCCGGCTCGGGCGCCGAGACGCTCGGCCAACCCGACAGCCCCGGCGTGCCGGAAGCGATCGCCAACCTGACGTTGTCGCTCCCCTACAACGACGCCGCGGCCCTGGCGCAGGCGTTCGCCGCCCGTTCGGGCCAGATCGCGGCGGTCATCCTGGAGCCCATCGCCGGGAACATGGGCTGCGTCGAGCCGGACCCGACGTTCATCGGCGCGATCCGCTCGCTGTGCGACGAGCACGGCGCGCTGATGATCGTGGACGAGGTGATGACCGGCTTCCGGGTGGCTCGAGGCGGCGCGATCGAGCGCTACGGCCTGCGGGCCGACCTCGTCTGCCTGGGCAAGGTCATCGGCGGTGGCCTCCCGGTCGGCGCGTACGGTGGCCGCCGGGACCTGATGAGCCAGATGGCCCCCGCGGGGCCGGTCTACCAGGCCGGCACCCTGTCGGGGAACCCGCTCGCGGTGGCCGCAGGGCAGGCCATGCTCGACGCCCTCGACGAGTCGGTCTACGACCGGCTCGAGGCGTCCGCGGCGCGGCTGGAGGCGGGCATCACCGACGCGATCGGCAAGGCCGGCGGCGGCGCCCGGGTGCAGCGCGTGGGGTCGATGATGGCGGTCTACTTCCGCGACGAGCCGGTGCGCTCCCTGCAGGACGCCCGGACGTGCGACCTGGCGCGCTTCGGCCGCGTCTTCCACGGCTTGCTGCAGCGCGGGGTCTACATCGCCCCGTCGGCTTACGAGGCGGCCTTCGTGTCGACGGCCCACGACGAGGCGGCGATCGACGAGACCGTCGCCGCCTGGGGGGCCGCCCTCTCGGAGGCGTAGCGTCGGGTCCTATACTCGGCGAATCCGGCCCGGCCACACACCGCTGCGCTCGATGGTCCGGCCATGGCTGGTCGCTTCGGCGTGGCTGCTGGTCGCCGGGTGCGGGCCATCGGACGAGGGCACCCCGATCCAGTCGTGGTGGGGCCCCCTGGACAGCGAGGACGGGGGGACGCCGTTCGACGCCGGGGGGAGCTTCGAGGTCCACGGGTTCGCGGCTCGGACGCTCGTCGGCGATGCGCCGCAGCGGGACCTCATCCACGTCGCGCTCGTCTCCTCCGACGGCGGCGCCACCTGCGCCGGCTACGGGAACTACCTGCAGGAGCTGGCCGCCATCCAGGCGGAGCTGGACGCGGCGCGGGCCGACGAGGAGCTGGACAGCGACTCCCACGATCTGATCGGGTGGACCTGCCAGGAGATCGCGGGGGCGTCGCGGCGGGCGTTCGGGGGGGACGGGAGCTACCGGGCGATCCACGCGCTGCTCGACGTCTCCGACGGGGGCCCGGACTCCGGCCTCTTCTTCCTCGCCCCGCCCGGCGCGGTCCCGGACGAGTACGAGGGCGCGGAGCTGCTGACCGCCTCGACCTCGGTCTGGCGGGTGTTCGAGCGCAGCCAGCACGGGGCCGACATCCTCCCGGCGGGCGCATCGGGCGCCTGGCTCAACAACGACATCGACCCGGTCACCGGGTGCACCTCGATGCTCCCCACCCTCGTCAACGAGGCGCTGGACGCCGACACGACCTACCCCGACGTGGACGGCCTGGCGATCAGCTCCGCCACCCACCGCTACTACCACCGGTACACCAGCCAGCAGGAGATCCAGTTCGACGCGGACGACGAGCCCTTCCGGGTCGGGGGCACGCTGCCCGGGTGGGACCAGGCCGGGAGCGACCGCGTCGACATGTCATTCTCGATCTTCGGCGCCGTCGCCCGAGCGCCGGAGACCTTCCCGTACACCGACGCGCTGTACTCGACCCGGAGCCGCACGGTCTCCGTCGAGCCCTGCGATGCCCTCGCGTCGACCCTCGACGTGCTGTGGCCCGAGCTGCTCGACCCCGCGGCCGGCGACGACGACGACTCGGCGGACCGGTGAGCAGGCTCCCCCTCCTCGGGCTCGTCGCGGCGCTCGGCGCGCTCGCCGGCCCCGCCCGGGCACAGGAGTCGACCGACATCGCGCTCGTCGCCTTCGAGATCCACCAGATGTACTGCGCGGACATCGGGGTCGGCGAGGTGGTCGATCGGGCTGACGCCCTGGTCCGGGTGGGTCGCGTGTGGGGCGACGTCGACGCCGAGTACCAGCGGGAGCCCGCCCCCTGGCTGCTGTACTGGCGGGGCACCCTGGCCCAGTGCCTGGGGCAGGCGGAGGCGGCCGAGGAGGACCTGGCTCGGTTCGTCCGGGAGGCGCCCGATGACCCGGCCCTGGCGTCCCAGGTGCAGGACGCGAAGCGCCGCCTGCGCCTCATCAAGCGGGGCCGGGGGGGCCAGGGCGGACGGGCGGTGCGGCGCGCGCCCGAGCCTCGCCCGAAGCCGGCCCGCCCCGAGCGGGAGCCCCGGGAGCGTCGTGAGCGGGCGCGGGTGGAGCCGAAGCCGAAGCCCAGGCCGGTCGACCGCCCCGCCTTCGAGCCCGGGGCGATGCCTCGACTGACGGTCGAAGCAGGGGCCGCCCTCGCCCTGCTGGGGCGGATGACCGAGTCCGCAGTGACCCCCGTGGCCGAGGGGGCGGGCACCATCGGCGTCGCCTACACGATCCGGACGCCGGTCCCCACCGTGGGGGTGGGCGTCGGCCTCACCTACGGCAACCTGCCGGTCTCCGGCTGCGACGCCGCGCAGACCCGGGGCCAGCTGCTGGCCCTGTCGGTCGGGCCGCTGCTGTCGTGGCCGGTCTCCGGCCGAGCGCGGCTCCGCGTCCGGCTGACCGGGCACCTCGGCGCGCTGGGCACCTGGCCCCGCGACGCCCAGCGCCTGACCTGCCAGGAAGCCGCGGCGGGGCTGGACGACGGCGACGTCCCCTACGGCGCCCGGATCCAGGTCGGCGGCGCGTCAGCGCGGGTCTCCTACCAGTCGCTGGGGTGGCGCGGAGGGGCGCTCGCCCTCGGCGGGGAGCTCGCGGCGGGGCCGCTGTGGACGCTGCCGTCCGGGACCTGGAGGCTCGGCGGGCTGCTGTTCCTGCGGCACGACCAGCTGTTCGCGGTCATCCCCCAGGACACGTACTACCTGCGCGACGAGTCGACGGACGAGATCGTGTCGTTCGAGCTCGGGCCGCTGTCGGGGGCTGCGTCGATGGCGAGGCTGCAGATCGGGGTGCGGCTGCTGGTCGGCTTCTGAACGGGAGGCTCAGTAGCCTCCGGCGGCCCCGCCCAGGGCGGCGGCGCCCAGCCCCAGCATGAGGAACGCGGCGACGACGGCGACGATGGCGAGGAGCTCGGCGATGAAGTGGAAGATCCAGACGATGAGGGCCGACTCGAACTTGCAGTCATAGACCTTCTGGATGATCAGGGCGGAGAACACCATGCCCAGCATCCAGCCCCCCAGGGAGCCGACGAGGGGGATGCAGCTGAGCAGGAACGAGATCCCCCACGCCGCGCACGCCGACAGGATGCTGGCGACGAACGCACGGGAGAGCGTCGCGTCCTCGAGCCCGACCATCGCGGCCCCGGCGTACATGCACAGGGTCGAGATGATCGCGGTGAGCAGCAGGCCAGAGGCCATGAGGATGGCCAGGATCGCGAGTCCGCCGACAATCTCCATGGCGAGATCCTACCTCCGCGGCGCTCCGTGAACTCGAATCCGCCAAGGACGGGCCGGCGAGCGGCGACGGTCCTAGACTGACGCGGATGACCCCGCCCCGGAGACCGCGCCCCCCGCAGGGGGCAGAGACCACCCTCCTGTACGAGGAGCAGCCGGCCGCGTCGTCGGGGCGCCCCCTGCCGGCCGCCGTGGGGCGGTACGAGGTGGTCGGTGAGCTGGGCGTCGGCGGGATGAGCCGCGTGCTCGACTGCTGGGACCCCCAGCTGGGCCGGCGCGTCGCGATCAAGCTCCTGGAGCTGCCGGGCCCGCTCGACCCCGAGGACTTCGGCAAGGAGGCGCGGCTGACCGCCCAGCTGGAGCACCCCAACGTCATCCCGGTGCACGACTCGGGCGTCACCCCGGAGGGCACGCCGTACTTCGTCATGAAGCGCGTCGCGGGGGTCGCGATGGCGCGGGTCCTGGACCGGCTGCTCGCCAAGGACGAGTCCACGATCGCCCGGTGGTCGCGGCACGCGCTCCTGACTGCGTTCGTGCAGGTCTGCAACGCCGTCGCCTTCGGTCACGACCGCGGCGTGCTGCACCTGGACGTCAAGCCGGACAACGTGATGCTCGGCCGGTTCGGCGAGGTGCTCGTGCTCGACTGGGGGGTGGCCCGGGCGACTCCGCGCAGCCTGCACACGTCGCTGCACGCCGCCGGGGAGGACCTGCTGCTCGGCACGCCGGGCTACATCGCGCCGGAGATCCTCGAGGGGGACGACCCGGGCCCCCCGGCCGACGTGTTCGGCCTGGGCGCGATCCTGTACGAGATCCTCACCCTGCAGGCGCCCTTCGCCACCCGGGGGCCGGTCGCCGCGCGGATGTTGGCCACGCTGGAGGCGCCTCGGGACCCGCGGGAGCGGCTGTTCGGGGGGCGGGTCGAGGACGAGATCGCCGAGATCTGCCTCGGAGCGCTGGCCCACGCGGCCGCCGACCGGCCGACCGCCGAGGAGCTCGGCGCCGCGGTGGGCGGGTTCCTGGAAGGCAAGCGCCGGCAGGCCGAGGCGGCCACCTGGCTGGCCGAAGCGGAGGCCGCGGCGGAGGTGTTCGGCGGGCTGGTCGAGCAGCGCCGTCAGCTGCGCGCGCGGGAGGGCGAGCTGGCGACGACGGCCCGGCCGTGGACGCCGCTGGACAGCAAGTCGGAGCTGCTCGACGTCCGGGAGCGCCTCGAGGCGCTGCACACCGAGGAGGCTCGGGCGTTCGGCGAGGTGGTCAGCGGCTGCGAGCGAGCGCTGAGCCACGCCCCGACGAGCCGCCCCGCCCGGCAGCTGCTCGCCCACGTGCACGCGCTGCGGCTCGAGGCGGCCGAGGAGGAGGGGGACTCGCTGGCCGCGCCCTACCTGCTGGAGCGGGTCCGGGCCAACGACGTCGCGGGCGAGTACACCGAGTGGTTGCAGGGCGACGGGTCGATCACGCTCCTGAGTGATCCGGCCGGCGCGGAGGTCAGCTGCCGCCGGGTCGAGCAGCAGGGCCTGGTCTGGAAGCTCGGGCGGCCGCGGGTGCTCGGCCGGACGCCGATCGTCGACCTGCCGATGGCGATGGGCTCCTACGTGCTCACGCTGACCGCCCAGGGCCGCCTGGCGAGCACCTACCCCGTCCAGATCCACCGGCGATCGAGCTGGAACGGCGGCACGTCGCCGGTGCGCCTGCTGACCCCCGACGCGTTGCCCGAGGGGTTCCGCTTCGTGCCGGCCGGCTCGTTCGTGTCGGGGAGTGACGCCCTCGGCGGCTCGGCGCTGCCCGAGGCGCTCCGCTTCGTGGACGACTTCGCGATCGCCGAGCTCCCGGTGACGACCGAGCAATACGCCGGGTTCCTCAGCGAGCTGCACCGGGCTGATCCCGACCAGGCCTGGGCGCGCTCGCCCCGGCAGGCGGTCGGTATGAGCGGCGGCGGCGGGCAGTACTGGGAGCGGCCGGCGCCGGGGGGCCGGTACCGGGTGCCAGAGCGGGACCGCGACGGCGATCGCTGGGATCCCCGGTGGGGGGTCGTCGGCATCTCGTGCGACGACGCCGAGGCGTACTGCCGTTGGCTCAGCCGGGCGGACGGTCGCACCCACCGCCTGCCCACCGAGCTCGAGTGGGAGAAGGCGGCCCGAGGGGTCGACGGCCGGCCCTACCCGTGGGGGGAGCGGTTCGACGCCCAGCTGTGCTGGGTGCGAGGGCACGCAAAGGGCCGCCTCCTGCCGTCCCCGGTGGGGAGCTGCCCCAGCGACGTGTCGGTCTACGGGGTGCGCGATCTGGCCGGGGGCACCCACGACTGGTGCACGCCCCACGTCATCGACCCCGACGCCCCCGACCTGCGCTCTCGGCGCGGCGGTGCCTGGGACTCGGCGCAGGTGACGAGCCACCTGGCGTATCGCGGCTACGACCTCGCCTGGAACGTCTACGCCACCTACGGGTTCCGCCCGGTTTGCGAGATCACCTGAGTCGGGTTGCTGCAGCACCGATCATGTAGTCCGACCGAGCCGCGTGAGGCGGAGGCGCGCGAGGCCAAGGAACGACGAGGCCGCGCATCGAGATGCGCAACGAGGAGTGACGCTGAGATCGCGTGGATCCGTCCACGGAGCGACCGAGCGACTATGTGATCGGTGCTCTAGACTTGCGGTGTGGCGCGACTCCCCATCGAGCTGACGGAAACGACCGGCCTCCCCTACTACCGCCAGGCGGAGGACCAGCTCGTCCGGCTCATCCGCGCCGGTGAGGTGAAGCCCGGGGAGCTGCTGCCGTCCGTCCGCGAGCTGTCCGAACAGCTCGGCGTCTCGGAGATCACCATCCGCCGCGCGTACGACGATCTGACCCGCCAGGGGCTGCTCGTGCGCAAGCGAGGCCAGGGCACCTTCGTCTCGTCGGACGTGCAGACCACGCTGCGGGCCCACTCCCTCGCCGAGGCCGAGGACGGCCTCGCCGAGGCGCTGCTCAAGGCCCGGCAGATGGGCCTGCGGGGTCAGGCCCTGAAGGACGCGGTGGAGCGGCTGCTCGGCGAGGAGTAGCGTCGGCGGCCGAGCGCGACGACGGCCAGGGTCAACCACCAGGCGGACGAGCCGGCGTCCCCCGCGTCGCAGCGGATGAGGCAGCCCGCCGCCGGGGCCTGGCCCGCAGCCGAGTCGTCGTCGTCCCCGGAGTCGTCGTCATCGTCGTCGGTCGCGTCGTCGTCGGCCGCGTCGTCGTCGTCGGAGACCGGGCCGTCCTCGAAGCAAGGCCCGGTCGTCGAGCAGCCCTCGTCGATGGCGGTGTCGCAGTCGTCGTCCCGGCAGTTGCAGCGCTCCTCGGCGCCGGGATGCACGTCCGCGTCGTCGTCGTTGCAGTCCGACTCCCACACCGTGACGCCGTCGCCGTCCTGATCGCCCTCGTCCCAGACGGTCGCGAACTGGCCGCCGAAGGCGCCCGGGTCCTGGGGCTCGCCGAGGCTCGGGTCGCCGGCGCCGAGCAGCTCGCCTGAGGGTCGCAGGAAGGTGTCCCACTCATCGGGATCCGTGTCGACGAAGGTGGCGGTGACCCCGGTGGTGTTGTTCGACCCGTCGGGGGTGGCGACCTGGCCGCCGAAGTCGCCCTCCAGCCAGTTGTAGTCGATCCGGGTGACGAAGCTGCCCGCGGGGCTCGGGGCGTAGACGTCGAAGGGGGCGGTGCTGGCGGCGACGATGTTGCTCCGGAGGTCTGCGTCGACGTCGAGGTCGGACCAGATCCGGATCACCCCGCCGTTGCTCTCCTCGACGATGTCCTCGTTGTAGACCGTGTTGTTGACGAAGACGGTCGACTCGTTGCCCAGGCCGACGGTGCCGACCCCCCCGGAGTTGGATGTGAAGACGTTGTTCCGCAGGGTGACGGTCTGCCCCGCGAACGGGAGGGCGTCGACGGCGCCGTCGTAGCTCCACTCCTTCCCGCCGTTGTCGGCCACGAGCAGGCCCTCGAAGAGGCCGCCCGTGTACAGGAGCATGGCGCCGCTGTTCGTCTCCGCGGTGTTGTCGGACAGGAGCGACGCGGTCAGCGTCATGAAGGCGCCGACCTCCTCCTCCTGGGAGCCGATGCCGGTGGCGATCGCCCCCCCGTCGCCCCCCTCGTTCCAGATGAAGACCGAGCGCTCGATGATCGGGGTCGAGCCGTAGGCGGTGGCGATGGCGCCTCCGTCCGCCTCGTCGGAGTCGTTGTACGCGAGGATGCTGGCGCTGATGGTGGAGTCGGCGGTGTGCATCCAGATGCCGCCGCCGGAGCCGTCGGGGTACCCCGAGTCGCAGCCATCGGCGGAGGTCCCGATCCGGTTGCGATAGAGGGCGGCCTCGGTGACCGTCGCGTCGGTGAGCCAGTGCGCGTGGCCGCCGCCGCCCTGGCAGGCGACGTTGTCGGTCGTGGAGACCCGCTCGACGACCGGGTGGCCTTCGTGGAGCATCAGCCCGCCGCCCCAGTCGGCGTGGTTGGCGCTCAGCCACGAGTCCGTCAGGGTGGCGTCGGTCTCGTACAGGTCCACCCCGCCCCCGAAGTCGACCGCGCCGCAGTCGTGGACGCGGAGCCAGGCCAGCTCCGGGTTGCCCCCCTCGACGTACAGGCCGCCCCCTTCGACGGTCGCCTCGCAGCCGTGGATCCAGACGTTGCGGAGCGTCGCGCCGGAGCCGCGCAAGGAGACGCAGCCGCCCAGATCCGCCTCGCAGTCCCGGAACTCGACGCGCTCGACGAGCGGGGAGGCTTCGACGACGTCCATGCAGCCGCCGTAGCCGTCGGTGCCCCGAGCGTCGCCTCCGGCGATCGTCAGGTCGACGAGCGTCGCCTCGCCGCCCAGGTCGACGCCGACGGTGAGGGTCGTGTCGTCGCCGGTGCCGCTGATGGTCGTCTGGCCGATGCCCGCGCCTTGCAAGGTGACCGCCTTGTCGGTCAGGTCCACGGCTTCGGCGTAGGTGCCGGCGGCGATGATGAGGGTGTCACCGTCCTCTGCGGCGTCGACCGCGGCCTGGATCGAGCTGAAGTCACCGTTGCCGTCCAGGTCGACGTTCCACGTGACACCGCCCGCGACCGCGGCGACCGGGGGGAGCGTCGCGAGGAGGAGGCCGAGGAGTGCGGCCGACGACCGGCCGCTCATCGACGGGCTTCGCCCAGGCGGAGCGCGAGGTCGACGCCCACCAGGAACCCCGGGCGCACCGGCTGCCCCTCGTTCAGGGGGCCGAGCAGCCGGAACGCCCCGCGAAGACGGAAGGCGACGCGTTGCTCGCCGAGCTCGACGCCGCCCCCGACCGTGACGCCCGGGACGGCCGCCCGGTAGGGGCTCTCGCCGCCGTTGAGGCCGAGCAGGAAGCCGACTTCGGCCCACGGCGAAGCGATCGCGCCGGCCGCCCGGAGGTGGGCCCCGGCGCTGACCGAGTTGAGGAACGCGAGGCACTCGCCGCCGGTGGGGCAGGTCTGACCCGGGGCGACGCCGCCCTGCCAGCCGACGCCGAGCCGCAGGGGGCCGACGAGGGCGATCGAGGCGTCGATCCAGGGCGCGCCGTAGGACCAGGGGCCGAGCTGCTGGAAGCCGCCGCCGAAGGCGAGCAACACCAGCGGGGTGGTCGCGGCGAGGGTGGCGCCGTCGGGCGGATCGTCCGCGGGCCCGTCGTCGCCGGGGGGCTGAGCTCCGCCGGCGGGGTCGTCGTCCGTCGGGGGGTCGTCCTTCGGGGGGTCGTCCTTCGGGGGGTCGTCGGCGGGGGGGTCGTCGGGGAGGGCGGCGGCCCGGGCCCGCCGGGGGGCGGGGGGGGGGGGGGGGGGGGGGGGGGGTGGGGGGCGCGGAGCTCCTGCTCGATCTGGTCGGCCCAGCTCCGGTCGGCGGGGAGCAGGTCGAACGCGAGGTACTGCCCCAGCTCGTCCAGCGCTTCGGCCGGCTCTCCGAGCTCCTTGAGCGCGAGCACGAGGACCTTGCGGGCGACCAGGGTCGGCACGCCGTCGTCCAGGGCGATGGCCGCGCGGGCCTTGTCGCGGGCGCCCTCGTAGTCCTGGGCGGACCACGCGCTGTAGGCGTCGGAGACGGCGGTGCCGACGTCCTGGGCCGCCGCGGGGGCGACGAGGAGGGAGAGGACGAACGTCAGGAGGAGGACGACGCGGCGCCGTCGGGATCTAAACGACCCATCACCCACCTGCAGCCCACACACCGTCGGTCCACGAGCCCGATCCCGGCGTCGCTCGTCGGTCACGATGGCCCGCATCGCTCCCTCCTCGCTCCTGGGTCTCGGGCCCGTGCCCTCTCCGGTGTGAGGCCGCACATGAGTGATGGGCCGTCTAGAACTCGGGCGCCTTGATCGAGCGTGGAGCGGCCCGGGTCCCGACGGACGCTCCGCAGCGTCCGCCCTCGCAGCATCGGATGAAGTACTCGGCCCCGCCATTCCAGCTCTCGTCGTAAGGGACCTGCATTGTGGCAGACCACGCGCCGCCGCCGGTGCTCTGCATCACCCGGCGCTGCCAGGTGCCCCCCTTCGGCCGGATCATCATCTCGGGGGTGCAGGCGATGTCTCCTCCTTGCAGCCGCACCGAGACCGTCAGCGGGCTCCCCGGAATGACCAGGCCGGGGCCGCTGTGCCGGAGGGTTGGCCAGGTCGGCGCGGGGGTGGGCGCGGGGGTCGCGGTGGGGCGCGGCGTGGGCGTCGCCGGCGTGGGCGTCGCCGGGGCGGGGGTCGGGGCCGGCGTGGTCGTCGGTCGCGGCGTGGGCGCGGGGGTCGCCGTCGGCGTGGGGGTGGGTGCGGGCGTCGCGTCGGTGGGTGACGGCGCTGCCGTGGGCAGGTCCTCGAGGGCTGCGAGGGGGGTCCCCCGCTCGGGGGCGGGCGTCGGAGCGGGCTCGGTCGAGGCGCCCGGTCGCATCAGGATGCCGATCCCGATGAGCAGCAAGGCCAGCCCGACGGCGACCGTCGCGACGAGCAGCCGTCGATCGGGTCCCGCGGCGGGTGCAGGCTGGCCCCGCCCGGCCCAGCGGGTCGGTCCCGCCGCGAGCGCCTCCTCGAAGTTCTTCAGGTTCGTCTTCTCGGCGATCGTCAGCGCGAGATCGGCGGACGCCAGGGTCGGCGCCTCGGGGTCCGTCGCCGGTTCGACCATGCCTTCGACGGCGCTGCGCAGGTAGCGGCGTCCGAGGTGGACCTTCCAGGCGGCGGCGAGGTCTTCGACGTCTCGAGCGAGCCGGCTGGCTCGCTGTGGCCGGGCGTTGACGTCGGCCGCGAGCATGCGTCCGAGCACCTCGACGATGCCGCGCGCCCGGGCCGGCTCGATGGCGCGGCCGACCGGCGGCGGCGACATCAGGGCCTCCTCCAGGAGGCCGACCCGGTCCTTCCACTTGACCGTGGCGACGGCCATCACGATGGCGGGAAGCTCGATCCGGCCCGACGGCAGCCCGACGTAGCGCTCGCCGGTGATGCACTCGAAGATGATCGCGCCGAGGGAGTAGAGGTCGGATCGCCCATCCAGGGGCAGGCCGCGCACCTGCTCGGGGCTCATGTACAGCGGGGTCCCCTTGGCCACGCCGGTGGCGGTGGTGGTCGCCATCCGGTCCTCCGCCAGCGCGATGCCGAAGTCGAGGACCTTGACCCGACCGTCGGTGCTGACGAGCAGGTTGTCGGGCTTCATGTCGCGGTGGACCAGGGACTGCGATCGTCCGTCGGGCGTCTTGAGGCCGTGGGCGTAGACCAGGGCGTCGAGGGACTCGAGCAGCAGCGACAGGACCGAGTCGACGGGCAGCCGGGTGTTCGATTCGCCCAGCAACCGGAGCAGGCGGGCGAGGGACACCCCCCGCACGAGCTCCATCTCCATGAGCCAGGCCTCTCCGAGGAACTCGTGGTCGGCCCGGACGAACCGTCGCACTGCGACGACGTGGGGGTGGCTGACGCGGGCCAGGAACTGGGCTTCGTCAGCGAGGCTGGTGATGAGGCCGGGGCTCTGCTTGGCGCGCGACCCGTCCACCAGCTTGACCGCGACCTCCTGTCGGAAGCCCAGGTCCCCCTCGACGCGGGCGCGGTAGACCGTGCCGAACGCGCCGGCGCCGATCTGCTCGAGCAGGGTGTAGTCACCGACGCGCTGGGGGAGCTTCACGGGGGAAGGATATCCACGCCGCCGCCACATCTCACCGCTAGCGTCAGAAGATGCGCGCGTTTGTACCCCTGTTGACGTTCCTGGCGCTGGTCGTGGCGGCCGGCTGCTACGACGAGGTGTTCGGGGGCGGCGTCATGGACGACGACGACATCGGGCTCGACGACGATGACGGTGCGGACGACGACGACGGGTCCGATGACGACGACGCCTCGGACGACGACGACAGCCTGGCGGAGCTGCCGCTCTGCGACGAGCTCGCCGCGTCGGCGATCGCCACCGACGACGAGTGCAACGCGGTCGAGCCGTTCGAGACGTTCGAGCCGAACGAGGAGATCGAGTGGCAGTGGGCGGGGTCGTCCACCAACCCGAACTACGACCAGGTCATCGTCTCGCCGGTGGTGATCAGCCTGACCGACGACGACGGCGACGGCGACATCGACGGCGACGACGTGCCCGACGTCGTCTTCTACGCGATGAACGACGGCGCCTACACCAGCGGCGTGACCCGGGCGGTCAGCGGGGTCGACGGCAGCGAGCTGTGGACCCAGAACACGGGGTCGCTGCGCGTCTTTCCCAACGCCCACCTGGCCGCGGGGGATGTCGACCCGAGCTCGCCGGGGCCCGAGATCGTCATCATCACGGACGACAGCAAGGTCGCCCTCCTCGACCACAACGGTGACGAGCTGTGGAGCACCGACCCGAGCGAGGGGCTGCAGCGCGGCGCCCCAGCGATCCACGACATGGACGGCGACGGCAGCCCGGAGATCATCGTCGGCCGGGTGATCCTGTCGGCGTCCGGCGACGTGCTCGGAAAGGGCACCGCGGGGCGAGGCGCGAACCAGGACCGCGGCCGGATGACGTTCGCGGTCGACATCGACGACGACGGGCAGCTCGAGGTGATCGCGGGGGACGCGGTCTACGACATCGACGGGAACGCGGAGTGGACGAACGACGGGCCGGACGGGTTCCCGGGTGTCGCGGACTTCGACCTGGACGGGGACCCGGAGATCGTGGTCGTCGCCCAGGGCGCGGTTCGGCTGCAGGACCACCAGGGCAACGTGCTGTGGGGTCCGAACGAGATCGCGGGCACGGGGCGCGGCGGTCCGCCGACGATCGCGGACTACGACGGGGACGGCTTCCCGGAGATCGGCATCGCCAACAAGGGCTACTACACGGTGCTCGACACCGACGGCAGCGAGCTGTGGTCGCGGGAGACGCAGGACGTCAGCTCGGGCATGACCGGCAGCTCGGTGTTCGACTTCAACGGCGACGGCGCGGCGGAGGTGGTCTACGCGGACGAGATCACGCTGTGGGTCTACCAGGGGTCGGACGGGGCGGTGCTGCTGCAGGAGGAGAACCACACGAGCCGCACGCAGTTGGAGTACCCGGTCATCGCGGACATCGACGGAGACGACCACGCCGAGATCCTGCTCGGCAGCAACGACTTCTTCACGGACGGCTGGTCGGGGGTGACGGTGCTCGGCACGACGGTCGACCGGGGCGGTTGGTGGAAGGCGCGTCGGGTCTGGAACCAGCACGCGTTCTTCTTCACCCACATCGACGAGGACGGGGCGATCCCGGCGAACCAGGGCAAGCCGTGGATCGAGCACAACAGCTTCCGGCAGAACTTCCCCCCGAACACGTTCGAGGGGTACCCGGCCGCGAACCTGACGGCGTCGACGGACGGACCGTGCGTGGGCCCGGACGGCGCGGACGACCTGCGGTTCGCGGCGCGGCTGGGTAACGGCGGGGCGTGGACGACGTCGGTCGATCCCGAGGTTTCGGTGTTCGCGCTGACGAGCAGTGACGAGGTGCTCCTGGGCGTCGGCAGCGTCGGCGACGTGCTGGAGGCGGGGGTGCTGTCGTCGACGATCCTGGTGCCCATCGACGGGGCGCTGGTGACGGGGGAGTACCGGGCGCGGGCGGACGACAACGGCTTTGGCGTGGGCTACGTCACCGAGTGCAACGAGGGCGACAACGACGCGGACTGGCCGTAGCCGCTAGCCTGCGTCGGTGGTCGACCACAAGACGGGTCAAGAGGTCCGCGCGCTGCTGCTGGCGGTGGCGGTCGTGTGGTTGGCGACGGGGTTGCTGGTGCTCCACCCGGGGTACCGCGCGGTCGGGTCGGTCTGGCTGATCCGCGCCGGGGGGCTGCCGGACAGCGTGATGTGGGCGACCTGCGGGTTCGAGGTGCTGCTCGGGCTGGCGGTCGCGGGGGGCAGCCCGAGCACCGGGCTGACGGCCCTTCAGACGGTGATGGTGGTGGCGTTCACGGCGATCCTGGGGGTCGCGTCGCCGAGCCTGCTGGTGCACCCGGTGGGGGTGCTGAGCAAGAACCTGCCGCTGTTGGCTGCGCTGTGGACGGCGTGGCTGGTCGCCCGGGAGGGCTGGACGGACCGGGCGAAGTGGCTGCTGCGGGTCGGCATGGCGTTGATCTGGGTGACGGAGGGGCTGTTCCCGAAGATCCTGTTCCAGACCGACTGGGAGATCGCGATCGTCGCGGGCAGCGGGTTGGCGCCGATGGACGCGTCGAGCTTCCTGGTCGTGATGGGGGTGCTGCAGATCGCGTCGGGGGTGGCGGCGTTGCTGTTGCGCGGCCGCGCGTTGCAGATCCTGCTCGCGTGCCAGGTGGCGGCGCTGGTGGCGTTGCCGGTGCTGGTGGGGATGCAGGAGCCGGACCTGTGGGTGCATCCCTTCGGTCCGCTGACGAAGAACGTGCCGATCATTGCCGGCACCGTGGTGGTGATGCGCCGGTGCTCTACCTCGTCCTGAAGTGGTTGCACGTCCTGGGCGCGATCCTGTTCCTCGGGGTCGGGGCGGGGAGCGCCTGGTACAAGCTGCGCGGGAGCCACTCGGGGGACCCGAAGGTGGTGGCGTGGGCCAGCCGGGAGATCGTGCTCGCGGACTGGCTGTTCACGGTGCCGTCGGCGCTGATCATGCCGATCACGGGCCTGTGGATGGCGTCGTTGATGAAGATGCCGTGGCTCGAGGGGTTCGTCGGCGTCGGCGTGTTCGGCTTCGCCGCCGCGGGGGCGCTGTGGCTGCCCGCCGTCTGGATGCAGCTCCGCATGAAGCGGCTGGCGACCGAGGCCGCCGAGCGAGGCGAGCTGCCGGGGGACGAGTTCCGCCGCCTCCAGCGCTGGTGGCTCATCCTGGGTTTCCCCGCCTTCGCCATCTCCGTCGCCCTGATCTGGGTGATGGTCGCCAAGTGGGCGCCGGAGTTCATGAAGTAGCTCGTGCCCCCCGGGTCCGAGGGTGGGCGTTGCGCTCGCCGTGGCGCGCGTAACGGGGACGCTCGGCCCGAGGGTGGGCGTTGTGCTCGCCGTGGCGCGCGTAACGGGGACGCTCGGCCCGAGGGTGGGCGTTGTGCTC
>CAYQEG010000033.1:0-7660 GCA_964416435.1 uncultured Rickettsiales bacterium | reverse complement strand
GCCGTGGCGCGCGTAACGGGGACGCTCGGCCCGACATTCCGCGCGCGTAACGGGGACGCTCGGCCCGACATTCCGCGCGCGTAGCGGGGACCTTCGGTGGGGTTCGGTGGCTCAGGTCACCGGGGGGAGGAAGGCCCGCAGCTGGAGTTGGCGGAGCAGGGCCTGGACGAGCGGGGGTGATGGGTCCAGGCGCCGGAGCCGGCGGACGGTCGCCGGGTGCAGGTCCAGGAGCTCGGCGACATCGGCGGTGCGGAGCCAGGTCGAGGCGACGGCGACGGCCGCCACCCGGGCGGCCCGGGTGGCGAGGCTCCGGCCTTTCAGGTGCGGCAGGCAGGCCGCCGATGCGGCCGCCTCCCTCAGGTGCGGCAGCCCCGCCCGCGCGTCGGGCGTCTCGGGGTCGAGGGCCCGGTCGGGAACGTCGGGCAGGCCCGCCCGGAGCAGGTCCCTCAGCTCGGGCCGGCCGACGCGCGGGAGCATGCGCCGGACCGCCGCGATCGATGGCCGGCCGGCGATCCGCATCCCCAGGAGGTCCGGGAGGTTGCTCCCCTCGTGAAGCCGATCGGTGTCGACGCCGTGGCGCTCGGCGTTCTTGAGGACGTACTCGAAGGTGTTGCGCAGGTGCCAGATGTCGTCGACCGCGGTGAAGCGGGCGCGCTCGAACGCCGGGGGGAGACGAAGCTGCCATCGCATCGAGGTCTCCGCGTCGTGCGCCAGCCGTCCCGCGTCCCTGCGGGGGCCGACGACCAGCAGGTGGACGTGGGTGTCGACGGCGCGGAACGCCAACACCGACGCCGCCCCGGCGCGCTGCCAGATCGAGTGGGAGAGGCGTCGGCAGTCGGCCGCGGAGCGGGTGAGCGGCTGGTCGCGCCACAGGCGCATCGTGATGTGCCACCCCAGGGGCGGATTTCGGGTCTCGTCGAGCATGACCCCGGCCCGTCGCACGATCCGTGCCTGAAGTCCGGTGCGGCGACGCCCTGCGTTCCGTGCGCGCGATCGTCCGGGACTGTCCGGGTCTTGCCGGACAGTCCCGGACGCCGCCCGGACAGTCCCGGACACTCGCCGCCCCCCTTGGGCCCCGCTGCGCGCGCCCAGGCCGTGCGCAGCACGGTGGTTGGTCTGAACGCGATCACTGCGCCCGACCGGCCGTGCGCAGCGGGGAGGCTGAGCTTCAGGGTCGGGCCGCCCGCTCTCGGCGTCGGACCACGACGAGCAGCACGGCGAGCAGCCCCGGGCCGCTCCCGGCCGCCGCGGCGTTGCAGGCGGCGTCGCCACCCTCGCAGCCCCCGCCGACGGGCTCGGGCTGCCAACGCAGCGCGTACTCCGGCGCGTAGACGTCGACCGCCTCCTGGCACGTGATCCGGCCGTCCATCAGCGCGAGCGCGACGCCACCGTCGGCGCACGCGCAGGTCGGGCTGCCCCCCAGCACCTGGCAGCTGCCGCCGATGCCACAGTCCCACCCGGCGCACGGCCCCGGACCGTCCGAGAAGACCGCCGGCATCAGGTCGAAGTCGGCGTCGACGCAGGTCACGTCCCGGCCGATCGGAGTGAACATCAGGGTCTCCGCTCGCGGCTGATCCGTCATGCGGGCGACGTACCCCGGGCGGCATGCGCAGCCCTCCCGGCCGTCCCCGTCGGTAGCGCAGGCCCCGCCGGCACCGCAGTAGAGCTGGCCGCAGACCGCGGGCGGCACTTCGGCCAGGTCCCACCAGACCGGGGGCTGGTCGCTCAGGTCGTGCACCCTCGAGGTGTCGTCGGCGCCGAGCACCCCGTCGAACACCGGGTCGATCGTCATCTCCTCCGCGTTGACCCGCGTCATCAGCCGCGTCAGGTATTCGTGCCGACCGAGCATCGCGCTCATCTCCGTGCGAGCCGCGCCCTGGTCCGCCGTCCCCAGGGACGACGTCCAGAGCCCGCTGGCCGCCGTCGAAGCCCGGTCCGCATACTCGATGACGAACGCCTGCCCGCCGAGCTGGTCGATCCGGTGCGCGAGCAGCGGCTGGTAGTTGTCGTCGCCGTTGCGCGGGTCGGCCCGCAGGTCCGCGTCGTCGATCTCGAACGACGGCACGTTGACCGGCTCGTAGCGGGTCTGCCCCGCGATGAACACGATCACCTGGAGCTCCGGCTCTGCGGCGACCGCCGTCAGCCGCAGGGGGATCGTCGGCTCCTTGCCCGGCCAGGTGATCGAGATCGGGGCGATGTCCTCGACCCCCGCCGTCGGGGCGAGCTTCATGCAGAGGAACTTCGACCCCGTCGCCACGTAGTCGGCGACCAGCGGCTCCATCTCGGGCGTGATCAGGTAGCCGTTGTCGTTGAGCCACGCGACCAGCGCCGCGGGGTCCTCGCTGCTGACCACCTCGGGGTCGAACGGGCCGACCACCGGCAGGTCGACGACGTCGACCGGGTCGTCGTCATCGTCGTCGTCCGCCGCGTCGTCGTCGTCCGCCGCGTCGTCGTCGTCCGACCAGGCCGAGTCGTCGTCGTTCCACCAGTCGTCCGGGTACTCGATCGCCGGCGGGATGATCACCGGGCTGGTCGCCAGGTCGAGCAGCCACAGCGCCGACGGCGAGGCGACGTCCAGCGTCGGCACGTCCGCCACCGGCACCACCCACGAGAACCCGTCCGGCGAGCCCTCGTACGCGATCTCCACCACCGTCGTCACGGTGGCGTCGTCGTTCACCTCGAAGAGGATCCGCTCCTTCTTCTGATCGACCGGATCCGGGTCCGCCTGGTCGCAAAACAGGCCCCCGCAGGCCAGCGCGGGGACGGGCACCGCGAGCGCCGCGGCCAGGATGCAGGTGGTGAGGGTGCGCATGAGACTCCTCCTCGGCGACACGTCGGGGGGGACGCCCGGCACATCCGGGCGCCCCCCCGGCGCGCTCAGGCTTCGCTTCGTCGGCGCCGGAGGCCGAGCAGGAGCAGCGCGAGCAGGCTCCCCTCCGCTCCCGAGATCGACGCGCTGCATCCCTGCGGCTCGTTCAGGTCGGGGCCGCCGGACAGGCTCGTAGTGCTGCCCCGGGTGCGCCCCGGGCGCTCGCCGTTGCAGCCGCCGATGCTCGGGCCGTCGGAGATCTCCCACGCCAGGGCCTCGGCCGGGTCGTACGCCTCGACCGCCTCGACGCAGGTCATCGTGCCGAGGGAGGCCGCGATGGCGACCCCGCCGTCGGCGCAGTCACACGTCGGGCTGCCGTTGAGCGGCACGCAGCTCCCACCGTCCCCGCAGCTGAAGCCGTCGCACGGGTTCGCGCCGTCGCCCGTCACCCCCGGCATCAGGTTGAACAGGCTGTCGACGCAGCTCACGTCGCGCGCCGCCCCCATCGCCGACGACAGGTTCGGCTGGTCCGCCATTCGCGCCAGGTAGCCCGGCTCGCACGCGCAGCCCTCGCGCCCCTGGGCGTCCACCGCGCAGAGCCCACCTTCGCCGCAGTACAGGTCGTTGCACGGAGTCGGCGGGACCTCGTCGATGTCGTGCCACACGGGCGGCTGGCCGCGCAGGTCGTGGATCCCGTCGAACGGCGTGGAGTCGGCCATCGGCGCGAACACCGGGTCGACCGTCATCTCCTCGGCGTTGATGCGCGTGAGCAGCCGCGTGATGTAGCTGTGCTCGGCCGCCAGCTCGTCGACGAACGCCTTGGCCTCCACCTCGTCCGACGTGTTGAGCCACTGCCAGCTCGCCTGCTGGGCGACCGTGTCGCTGCCGTTGGCGTACTGGGTCACGAACCCCTGGCCGCCGGCCTGGTCGATCTTGTAGCTGAGCAGCGGGAAGTAGTTGTTGTCGCCGTTGCGAGGGTCCGCCCGCAGCTCGCTGTCCTCCAGCGGGATGGACGGCACGTTGCTCGGCTCGTACCGGGCGTCGGCCGCGATGAACGCCAGCACCTGCATGTCGGGCTCGGCGCCGACCGCCGTCAGCCGCAGCGGGATCATCGGCTGGGTGCCCGGGTAGGTCATCTTGATCGGGGCGATGTCGGCGATCCCCGCCTCGGGGGCGAGCTTCATGCACAGGAACTTCGTGCCGGAGGCGACGTACTCCGCCACGAACGGCTCCATCTCCGGCGTGATCAGGTAGCCGTTGTCGTTCAGCCAGTCGATCAGGGCGCCCGCGTCGTCGCTGCTGACCACCTCCGGGTCGAACGGGCCGACGACCGGCAGGTCCACCACGTCGACGGGGTCGCTGTCGTCGTCGTCGTCGCCGTCGGAGGAGTCGTCGTCGTCCGACGCCAGGTCGTCGTCGTCGTCGTCCCACCAGTCGTCGTTCTCGGGGTACTCGATCTGCGGCGGGATGAGCCGGGGCGACGTCGCCATGTCGAGCAGGCGCAGCGTCGACGGCGCGACCACGTCCAGGGCCGGCACGTCCGAGACGGGCACCACCCAGGAGAACTCCGTCGGGTCGCCCTCGTACGAGACCTCGACCACCGTCGTGACCGTGTCGTCGTCGTTGACCGTGAAGAGGATCCGCTCCTTCTTCTGGTCGACGGCCTCGAGCGTGGCCTGGTTGCAGAAGAAGCCGCCGCACGCCAGGGCGTGGGCGGGGGCGAGGAGCAGGACGCCGGTGAGGGCGGCAGCGATCTTGTGCACGGGTGACCTCCAGTCGATGACCCGAGCCTACGAATCGCTACCTTTCTGTTTGTAACAACCTGCGCTCGAGGCCTTGCACGAAGCCCTCGAGCTCCGCCGCCCCGCGCCAGGCGTCGACCCAGCGTCGCACCTCGTTGGCCGACGTCGAGCCGCTCGCGAACCCCCGAAGCACCGCCAGCCCGGCGACCAGGTCTGCGGCGTCGGGGTGCTCGAGCGACGCCAGCACCCCGGTCGCCTCGCCCGCGGTCGTCACGGCCTCTGGGTCGGCCCCGTCCAGCAGCTCGGCGACGGCCCGGTAGGCCAGCCCCAGCCCGCCGTACCAGCCGCCCCCGCCGCGCACCGACTCCAGCGCTTCGGTGAGGTCCCGCCGCCCCGCCGGCGGATCCCCGGCCAGGGCGCGGGCCAGGCCCCGGTTGCTCAGCGCGACGTACAGCGCCCGCTGCCCCCCCGCGGCGCGGCTGAGCTGGACGGCCCGATCCAGGTGCTCCAGCGCCTCGGGCAGCCGACGCTGGCCGACCAGCAGGAAGCCCAGCGCGCTGACGCACTGCTCCTCGAGCCGCACGAGGCCGGCCCGCACCGCGGCGCCCAGCGCCTCGTCGAGCAATCCCGCCGCGTCGACCCGGAGCCCCAGCCGGAGCAGGTGCTGGGCCAGCCGCAGCGTCGCGCGCACGTTCTGCTCGGGCAGCCCATGCTCCCGGGTCAGGGCCATCGCCCGACGCAGGTGATGCTCCGCCTGCTCGGCTCCCGTCGCCGACGCGGACAGCGCCTGCCCCAGCGCCACCCGGCAGCGGGCCTCCAGGAGCGGCAGCCCCTCGGCCTCCGCCTGCTCCACCGCGCGCTCCAGCCGAGGCACGCCCCGGCGCGGTCGCCCGGCGAAGATCGACAGCCGGCCGACGTGGCGGTCCCGGCGGACCCGCTCCGAGGAGGGCGCGTCGTCCGGCAGGGGATGGCTCCGCAGCAGCTGGCGGGCCTCCCGCTCGCCGAACGAGAAGGCGACGATCGACGCCAGCTCCGCCGCGATGGCCCCCGCCGCGACGGCCGCCCCGTCCCCCACCGCGAGGTCCAGCGCGTGGCGCAGCATCGTCTCTCGTTCGCTCCGGGACAGGGCCTCCCAGCGCAGCGCGTGCACCGTGCGCAGGCACTCGGCCCGGGCGGCGCCCGACAGGTCCTCCCGGGACGCCGACTCCTCCAGGTCTCCAGCCCAGCCTTCCCGCCGCAGGCGAGGCACCCGCTCGCCGGCCTCCCGCGCCACCCGGGCGAGGAGCAGCGCGTCGGCGACCGGGCCCCCGTCGCCGAGCTCCAGCGAGCGGCCGAGGTCCGGCCAGCGGTCCTGCAGCTCGTCCAGCGACGGCCCCCCCTGCCGCGGGATCGCCTCCGCGAGCCCCTCCAGCACCGCGTGGCAGCGGGCCCGAAGGCGGGTGCGGGTGGCGTCCAGGCCGCCCTCGCGGCGCAGGTCGGCGCGCAGCAGATCCCGCGCCGCGTTGGGCAGCTCCACCCGCCCTCCGGCCGCGCGGTGGAGGATCGACCGGGCCACCAGCCCCTCCACCGTCAGCGTCGCCTGCTCCACCGGGAGGTCCGCGATCGCCGCGACGTCGTCCGCGTCGAACGGCCGCCGAAGCAGGCTCGTCGCCAGCGCAGCCGAGCGCTCGGCCGCGCCGAGCTCGTCCAGGCAGGACCGCCACGCCCCCAGCAGCGGTGCCAGGGGCAGGTCGAGCCGCCGCTGCAGGGCGTTCGGCGTGGTGTGCTCGAGCGCTCGCCCGAGCAGCTGCAGCGCCATCGGGTTGCCCTCGACGCGGCGGGCGATCCGACCGCCACCGTCCACCGGTCGGCCCGCCGCACGCTCCAGGAGCAGCGCCGCCGCCTCCTCCCCGAGCCCCTCCAGGTCGACCGTCGGCCAGCCCGGGCAGGCCTGGCGCGCGGCGACGAGGATGAGCAGCTGGGGCGCGCCGCCGAGCCAGCCGTCCAGCCGGGCCGGCAGCGACGAGGGCAGCGCGCCATCGACGAGCAACATCAGCGGGCCCCGCGACCGCAGCGAGCGGGCGACCAGCTCGTCGTTCGCGACCGACTCCATGCCGAGGCTCGCCGCGAGGCGGGCGTCCGCGTCGGTGTCGTCCACGCCGTGGAGGTCGACGCGGAGCCAACCACGCCCCCGCGCCGCGCCGAGCCAGTCCCGGACCACCGCCGCTGCGAGGGCCGACTTGCCGATCCCGGGGGGCCCGTGCACCACCACCCGTCGCTTGTCGAGCACCGCCCCGCGCGCCGCGGCCAGCTCGTCGTCGCGCCCGATCAGCCCGACGTCCGGCGGGGGCGGGGCCGCCGCCTCCTCGGGCCGCCGGGCGTCCAGGAGCACCACCCCCTTGCCCCGCACCGACACCACGAAGCGGGGCCGGGCCGGGTCCTCCTCCAGCCGACCGCGCAGGCGGTGCAGGGCGAGGTCCAGTCGGTCCGCCTGGTCGGCGTCCCACAGCCCCCGCAGCAACTCCGTCCGCGAGACCAGCTGACCCGGGGTGCCGGCGAGCCGCCGGAGCAGCGCCGCCTGGATCTCCGTCAGCGACACCTCCCGGTCCCGCAGGTGCACCCGCCGCCCGTCGAGGTCCAGCTCCCCCCACCCCCACCCCCGCCGCGCACCGGGCGCGCGCGCGCCCCGCCCGTAGCCACCCCCCCCCACCGTCACCCCCAGCGGGCCCGCGGGGCCGAGCCGCTTGCGCAGGCGGCTGACCGCCATGTCGACCGCCCGGGAGCCGCGCCCTCCCCCGAGCTCGTCGCGGGCCACCACCCCCCCGTCGGCCTCCTGGAGGAGCTCCAGGATCCGGCGCTCGCGTTCGGGCATTCCAGCGCCCGCGGAGGGGATTTCGGTCATTTGTTACATATAGCAAGGTGATTCGGAGGCAGACTGATCCCATGAGGCCCACCTCCTGGTTGTTCCTGCTCCTGTGGCTCGCGCTCACGCTCGTGGGCGGGTGCGGGGGCGATCCCGGCCTCGACCCGATGATCGGCCAGGAAGACGACGACCCCTTCGACGACGACGACGACATGGCGGACGACGACGACACGGTCGACGACGACGACGACGACGACGCCACCGACG
>CAYQEG010000032.1:261-47025 GCA_964416435.1 uncultured Rickettsiales bacterium | reverse complement strand
CCCCAGCTCGAGCTCGGCAAGCGCTAGGCCGGCAGAGCCTGCGACGGCCAGGGAGCGCAGGGCGGCCCGGTGGGCTTCATCGAGCACACCAAGCTGGGCGAGGGTCGCGATCGTCCACCGGGCCGGCTCCCTAGGGCCCAGCGCCATCAGCGCGGCGACCGCCGGGTCCTCCGCCAAAGCCTTCGCGGCGGTCCAGTCCGAACTGGGGGGCTTCGGCCGCAGCGGGGGGGGCGGGGGCCCCCGTTGCGACCGCTGCCAGAGGATATAGGCACCCACCGCGAGCGCGAGCGCGATGCCGGCAACCGCGAGGGTCGCGGGGAGCGAGATGGTGGAAGCGGCCTCGGGCCCAGGCTTCATGTCGTTCTCCCCGCGTTCGAAGCACCGACGGACATGGCGCTCGACATCTTCGCGCCTGGTCGCTCCAGTGGTCGAGGGCGCGTAACTGCGGCCCAGGGTCTGGACTGCCTCCCCCGGCGCTTGGGCCCTTGCCCGGGCCCGGGCCGAGGCCCAATCCCGATCCCTTGGCACAAACGCCTCGCGACGCCCCGCGATCCACCCCTCGACAACCGCGGGGGCCAGCTGTGCCAGCCCAAGGCCGGTGCCCTTGAGGACAACGAGCAGATGCGCCGCCCGCAGCGTGGCCTCCGCCTCCGCCACGCACCGAGACCACTGCCGATCGTCGTCACGCTCCACCCTGATCCGCCCGTTCGATCCACATTCCGCCGAGCATCGCGAACTTGTCGTAGTGCCCACCCTCCGAGGTCCCCATCCCTCGGCCGCGGCTCCAGCTGTGGACCTGGATGAACCGTCGGAGCGCAGGCCCGGAGGCCAGTTGGTACTGCGACTCGAGCCGTTGGATGTACCCAGCGAGGTCGTCCGCCTGGAAGCACTGAGCGTCCAGCTTCTTCTCCTTGACCAACTCTTTGACCAACTCTTCGATTAGCTCCCGAAGAAACGGGTTCGCCCCTCCGCCGCCAGTCAGCGCCACAACGCAAGCCCGCCCTCGCCAACGAGTCCCCAGCTTGCCGAAGACCTGATCGCGGAGGGTCTTCTCGTACACCGCCCGGGTCGCGCTCTCGTACTCATCGAGCTTCTTGCGGGCGCTCGCCTTCGAGCGCCGAAGCCCGAGCATCTGCTTGTAGGCCGTCCCCGCGTTGCCGGCGACCTTCCGCCCGATGCGAAGGGAGACCTCCTCGCCGCCACAGGCGAAGCTGCGCGACAGCGTCTTGATGACCTGTGCGGCGGCGCCCTTTTGGGGCTCGACCACCGCGACGTCGAGGCTCATCCCTCCGGCATCCAGGAGCAGCAGTCGGCCGAGCCGGCTGGGGTCCGCCCGGAGCGCCTTCATCCAGCTCTCCAGACCGCGCTCGGGCTTCGGGGCATCCTTGGGCCGCGGGGCGCGATACGACCCCGGGTCGGGGAAGCGCGTATTCGCGAAGAACCAGGCCTTGTCCCGCTGCTGCTTCAGCTTGCTGCGGGTCCGATTGTGGTCGGCCCGCTTTCTCTCCCAGGCAGCCTTAGAGCTCTTCGCCCGCGCTATGGCAGCCTTCGTGCGGTCGATCTTTGAGGCCTGCTCTTCGACGAGGCCCAGGAGTTCGCTCAGCGCGGCGCGGAACAGACCGCTGAGCAGCTCGTGCTCCCGGTGGAGCGCGACCGATCCCGTCAGATGGTCGGACCAGGGCTGCTTCGCAGTCTTTGAGCGGAACCGCCGCTCCGCTTGGGTCCACGCCTTCCCCGCGCGGTTGACCTCCGGAAGGGCGATATGGACGTGTCGAAGAACGACGCCCTGCGAGATTGCCCAGTCCCGCAAGGCAGAGCTCCCTTCCGCCAACCAGCCCAGCAGGAGGCCAGGGTCCCTGGCGAACTCCCGCTTGTCGTACCGAGGAATCCCGTGTTCGCGTAGCCACTTCGCCGTGTTGATGTCCGCAGGGCTCTCGGCGGCCTCACCCGCGATGGGCACGAACATGTGCTTCGTCACGGTCGAGCCCACATCGAGCAGCAGATCCACCTCCTTCAGGGCAGCATCGGAGAGCCTGAGCGGTTTAGTACGGATGGGACTCGAGCGGCCCTCGAAGTCCGCCCGCACTTTGAACGTCCTGGCCGCCGAGAGATCGAGCTGCTGCCGAGCCGTCAGGGCGATCTCGAACACTCGGGCCTGGCCCGGCTCGAGCAGGACGTCAGAGACGAGAGGCCAGGACCTCCCGTCGTCGCTCTCGAGCACCACGGACCTTGTGAGGGCGAATCGCTGACTCGACAGACGCAAGGTCCAGCGACGACTGGCCCGGCGGGCCCCGACGAACTGAACACCGAGGTCCGCAGCCTTCAGTGTCTTGCCAGACCGCTTGATGGTGTCGTCGTACGGCGTGAACCGCAACCACGCCCACGGTGTGGATGCCCCCGCGGCTACTTCCGCTCGCAGACTGCGAACTCGGAAGCGGATATCAAACGCCGGCTGATGTCCGACGGCGTCCGGGGAAAGGCCGATTGCAACCATGAAGATCCGGAGAAGCTGCTCAGCGACCTGAGCCCGGGCTCGCTCCAGGATGGCCCGGCTCGGGAGTGCCTTTGCCCCAACGAACGCAGAACGAAGCTCCTCCAGGGGGTCCTCGAGGTTCGTCCCGACCAACCATGGCGCCTGTGGGGCAAGGACATTCTCGATGCGGGCGGTTCCGTCCGGCAGGAGTAACAACTCGATGACCACGTTCATGGCAGCGCTCGGCGCAGCGTCGTTCGCCCTGGCGGAGGCACAAGTACTGCAACTCTGGGTGGTGCCCCAGGCTCCACACCAAGGACACTGCAGCCAGCTTGCGCGCTCCGAGGACCCGCTCATCCGCCTCCCTCCTGCCGCTACAGTATCGGACTGGTCGATCCGGTCACGCAGCACGTTCAGCAAGGCGATCCGTGCCCTGTTCAGGGGGCTGTCGTTGGCGACCATTCCCCCGACTCTAGCTTGCTCTCAGGGCTTTCTGCCCTTGCAGCTGGGTCAAAGCTCACCCACTTACGACACCCGCCCGGATCAGTGCTGGCCTGCGGCTGGCACCGAGGGCCCCAGATGGCGCTTCTCGAGCCGGCCGTGGACACACTGGGGACACACCACCCCGTGCCCGAAGGCGGCGGGTTCCAGCCCAACCGGCTACCCGCCGCCAGATCCCGGCCTTCCCCACAAGATCCCCGCCGCCTATTCCTCCGGGCACAGGGTGCCCAGGGCACCGCAAACCACCGCCAAGCAACCACAACCACAGTCGATGAAGACGACATCGAACCTCGCGCAATCCCTCGCAAAACACCGCAGCCATTGAGGTTTTCGGATCACGCTTCTCCGTTTTCGATTCCCGCCGCCTCCACCCACTTCAGCCTCCGCCCCTCCCCGCCGCCGCCGGCGCCCCCGGGGACGAGGAGATCGGGTCAGGTAACTCGGTTGGCGCAATCAGCCATGCCCGTCGGGGTCCCACCCGAAGGCGGCGATCATCGTCTCCCGGTCGTACAACCTCGCCGCCCAGCGGAGCCGCGGGTGTACTCATCGTCGTCGGGATGGCGGGCCCGAAGCTCGGCGATGGCCAGCGCTGCTGCAGCGTCCAGTTGAGGTCCCGGACCCGCGCGATCTTGCGGGCGGAGCTCATCCGTCGATACCCCTCGATCAGCACCCGCTCCGCTCGGGGCCGGGGTCCTCGAACAGGGGGAGCTCGCTCACGCCGCCATCGGGGCGCGGCGAACGGTGCGCTACGGAAGCTCGTCCGCCGTGATGGTCGGCATGTTGGGCGACCACGGCACGTTGCAGCCGCGGCACAGGTTGAGGCCCGTGAAGTCCTCCCGCAGCGCCTGCTCGCGGATGCGGGCCATCCGGTCGCCGCGCCACCACGCCTCGCTCAGCGACTCGTGGGTCACCTCGCCGACCTTCATCGTCTGCTGCACGTCGGTGGTGCAGAGCACGACCTTGCCGTCCCAGGAGACCGTCGGCGTCTTCCAGTAGGCCGCGCAGGTGCGCTGCTCGGATTCGTCCGGCGCACCGTCGTCGGGGTCCAGGCCGACCGCCTCGAGCGCCTCCAGGTGCAGCCGTCGAGCCTCCCGAAGCTCCCCCAGGTCCGCGGGATCGAGCCGGCGGAAGTGGAGGTGCGTCCCGGGGCTGTCGGGCGTGGCGAACCCCGACAGCGTCGGCGCCAGGTCGTAGGCGGCGAGGTGGCTGGTCCAGAAGTCCCGGAACGCGACCGCGCCCGGCGCCGTGGCGGCGGAGATCGAGTCCTGGAGGACCAGCCCCAGCTGGCGGGGCTGCGCCTGCTGCATCGAGTGCAGCAGGTAGTTGATGTTGTCGAGCACGCGATCCCAGAGGGGCTCGCCGTGGTGCAGGTCGTAGGACGCCTTGTCCCAGGCGTCGACCTCGCACACCCAGGTGATCGGCACCGACGCCGCCTCGGTCGTGATGCGGCAGTAGTTGTGGTTGAGCAGCGTCGCGTTGGTCGGGATGCGGATGCGCCGAGCGAACGGCTTGCTCTTCCAGGCGTCCACGAGCCAGCTGAGGATCTCCTCCGTCTGGGGGTGCAGCAGCGGCTCCCCCTCCCAGCCCAGGACCATCGTCCCCCAGACGACGTCGCTGCGCTGCGCGTCCCCGACGACCTCCTTGAGGACGTCGAAGTCCAGGAACCCGCGGTTGAACTGGAGGTAGCCGCGGTTGCGGAAGTCGTAGAACCGGAACGGATCCTCGCGCACGGCCGAGAACGGCTCGGGCGAGTCCTTCGTCAGCGCGGCGAAGCGCTCCATCGACACCCGCTTGTGGGAGGTCGGCACGTCGAGGGTGTCCGACAGCTGCAGCGTGAGCACCGAGTCCGCGTAGATCGGGGCCTCGACGCTGCGCGTCCGGTACTTCTTCTTGAGCTCGTCGTAGACCAGGCGGGTGACCCCGCGGGCGATCCTGACGGCACTGTCGCTGCGTCGTCGCAAGTAGCAGTCCTGGATGCAGGGGGTGGAGCAGCTCTTGACGCTGCGGCGCAGCTTGGCGATCTCGTCGCCGGTCCACAACTCGCGAAGCGTCTGCTTGCGGATGTCTCCGAAGCTGCCGTTGAGGAAGTCGAGCTTGCCGTCGCACATGATGGCGGTGCCATCGGCGTTGACGTACAGCTCCTTCCAGCCTGAGTAGCACTTGCCGTCCAGCGGCTTGAGGTCGCCGCGGTAGTACTTCTTGATGTTCTCGAGGTCGCCGATCGAGTTGGCGAGGCCGAAGTTGTGGTCCGCCTCGTGCTGCTGGAAGCCGACCAGGAAGTCGACGAAGCGGTCCAGCTCGTCGTAGCGGTCCGGCGTGATCCAGAGGTCCTCGACGTCCGGGTCGATCCGGTTGCCGTGTCGGAACAGGTTCAGGAACTGGACCGCCTGGGCGCCCAGATCATCCCGGCACCAGTAGAGGAACTCGGGCAGCTCGCTCAGGTTGAGCTTGTTGATGATCGCGTTGATCGAGATCTTGCGCAGCGGGTTGCCCCGCGCCGCGTCCGCCTCCCGAAGGTTCCGGAAGCCGGCCACCGCCTTGTCGAAGTTGCCCTGGCCGCGCCCCATGTCGTGCCACGGGTTGGGGCCGTCGAGGCTGACGTTGAAGTGCAGGCGGTTGTAGGGGATCTCGGCGATCCGGGCGGCTCGCTTCGGCGTGATGAGCGTGCCGTTGGTCGTCAGCGTGATGTAGAAGTCCTTGGAGCAGGCATAGGCCAGGATCTCCTCGAGATCCGGCCGCACGAACGGCTCCCCCCCGATGGGGTTGAAGCGGTCGACGCCCCACAGGTACGTCTGGTCGATGATGTCCTTGATCTCGCGGGTGCTGAGCTCCTGGCGGACCGGGTAGCAGGTCTTGCAGAACGTGCAGGCGAGGTTGCACTTCAGCGTCAGGTTGACGCTCACCCAGTCGGGCTTGCTCCAGCCCTGGTTCAGGGTGCGGCTGAGCCAGACGACGGCGTCGTTGCGGAAGTCGTCGGCGGTCCGTGATTGCAGTCCCATGCCCCGGGCAGCGTAGCCGCCACCCCCAGCGGTCGCTACCGAGGCTGGCGCCGCGGCGGGATGCCTGGGAGACTGCGCCGGTGGCAGACCCCGCGCGCATCCTCGTCGTCGACGACTCGGTCCAGGTGCTGGCCCTGGTCCGGTCGATCCTCAGGAGTGAGGGCTACGACGTCACCACGGCCGAGAGCGGCGAGAGCGCGCTGGAGCAGGCCGCCTCCGAGCCGTTCGACCTGGTGCTCATGGACGCCACGATGCCCGGCATGTCCGGCTTCGACGCCTGCACCGAGATCAAGGCCATGCCGCAGCACGCGGCTACGCCGATCGTGTTCCTGACCGGGATGAGCGACCGGCAGACCTACCAGCAGGCGCTGCAGGCGGGCGGCGACGACTTCCTGAGCAAGCCGATCAGCCGCGCCGGGCTGATCGTCCGGGTCCGCGCGCTGCTCCGGTTCGCGGCTCGGGGGGGCGACCCGGCACGCGAGCAGGCCCTCGCCAAGGTGGCCCGCGGCCTCGACGACCTGGCCGCCGACCCGCGCCTGCCGCCGGAGCTGAGGGCGGCCGTCGACGGGCTCGCCGAAGTGGCCCGGACCGCGCGCGAAGGCTGAGCGTGCCCCCGGACGATCCCCACGATCCGCGGCGCGCCTATGCCACCACCCAGGCGTCCCACGGCCGGGTCGAGCGACCGATCGAGCGGCTGACGAGCACGGGCCACCGCTACCGGCGAGAGGGGGAGCTGGGGCGCGGCGCGATGGGCCGCGTCGACCTCGCCATGGACCTGGACCTCAGCCGCGAGGTCGCCCTCAAGACGCTGCTGCGGGGGCGGGACGACGAGGAGGCGCGCTCGCGCCTGGTCCACGAAGCGAGGCTGGGCGCCCAGCTGGACCACCCGAACATCGTGCCCGTGCTCGAGCTCGGTCAGCTGGCCGACGGCACGCCGTTCTTCACGATGCGCCGCCTCCGGGGGCAGAACCTCCTGGACGTCATCGAGAAGCTGAACCGCCCCGACGATCCCATCCACAAGGAGTGGAGCCGGGCGCGGCTGCTGTCGATGCTCGCCCAGGTCTGCATGGCCCTGGAGTACGCCCACAGCCAGGGCATCGTGCACCGCGACCTGAAGCCCGAGAACATCTTCCTGGGCGACTACGGCGAGATCCAGCTGATCGACTGGGGGGTCGCCTGCCGGGCCGAGGACGCCGACCAGGAGGTCGACAAGAGCTACGTCGCGGGGACCCCCGGCTACATCGCGCCCGAGCGCCTCGCCAGCCGGGTCGGCTGCCCGCCGGCGCGGGCGGACATCTACTCCCTCGGCGCGCTGCTGTACGAGGTCCTGACCGGCGCGCGCACGTTCGAAGAGGACCCCGACGAGATCCTCCGCATCTCCATGAGCACGGACCCGATCGCGCCGTCGCTCCGAGCGCCGAGCCGCCGGATCCCGACCGAGCTCGACGAGATCTGCCTCACCGCCCTGCACCGCGACCCGTGGCAGCGGACGTCGTCGGCGCGGGAGCTGGCGCGCCAGCTCGAGGAGTTCCTCGACGGCGTGCGAGCCGAGGAGACCCGGCTGGCCCGGGCGCAGGAGCTCCGGGATCGCGCCCGGGCCCTCGGCGCCAGGCTCGCCGAGGTGGGCGCCGCCCTCGAGCAGGCTCGGCTCCACGCGGCGATGGCGCGCACCCGGGTGCGCCCGTGGCTCCCGGTGGCCGAGAAGCGCCGGATGTGGGAAGCCGAGGACAAGGAGACCGGCCTGAAGGAGAAGCGGGCCGAGCTGTTCGGCCAGACGATCCGCGCCTGGGAGGAGGCCGCCGAGGTGGCGCCGGAGCACCCCGACGCGCGGGCGGCGCTGCGCCGCCTGTGGTGGTCCAAGTTCGTCGGAGACGAGGAGCGGCGGGACCGCGCCGCGATGGCCCTCAGCCGAACGGAGCTGAGGCGGTGGGACGACGGTCGGTACGCCGATCGACTGCGGGGGGACGGAAAGCTGCACCTGACGTCCGACCCGCCCGGGGCGGAGGTCTGGATGTTCACCCTCGCCGAGTCGGACCGGCTCCTCGTGCCCGAGGACGGCCGGGACCTGGGCCGCACGCCGGTCGACGCCGCCGCGGTGCCGATGGGCAGCCACCTGTTGATGATGGAGCTGCCGGGGCGGCACCCCGTCATGGCGCCGGTGCAGGTGCCCCGCCTGGCGCAGGTCGAGCTGTTCGTGCGGTTCCCGGAGGAGGAGCTGGGGCCGGACCTCGCGTTCGTGCCCGGCGGCGTCACCCTCACGGGCGGGGCGCTGGGCGAGTACGGCGAGCCGATGCCGGTGCACCCGGTGGAGGTGCCCGACTTCGCCCTGGGCATCTTCCCGGTGACGTTCGGCGACTACGTGGAGTTCCTGGCCGACCTGGAGCCGATCGAGGCCCAGGCCCGGCTGCCCCGGTCGGCCCTGGCGGGGCCGCTGGTCAGCCGGACGTCGGACGGCTCGCTGATCCCGGACCCGGAGCGTCTGTTCGAGGGTCGTCGCCTGCGCCAGCGGCCCGACGCGCTGCGGCTGCCGGTCGTCGGCGTCGCGTGGGACGACGCGGTCGCCTACTGCGGGTGGGCGTCCGAGCGACGGGGGTTGCCGCTGCGGCTGCCGACCGAGCAGGAGTGGGAGAAGGCGGCGCGGGGGGTCGACGGACGGTCCTTCCCCTGG
Organism: uncultured Rickettsiales bacterium; assembly: GCA_964416435.1. Taxonomy (GTDB): domain Bacteria; phylum Myxococcota_A; class UBA796; order UBA9615; family UBA9615; genus CAYQEG01. Next base: position 38,384 of record CAYQEG010000032.1, on the reverse strand, counting down.
GGCTCCGCCTACGACCCGGGGTTCGCCAACTGGCGGGGCTCGCGCTCGGGCCCGGCGCGGCTGGAGTCGGTCGGCGCGTTCGGCATGGACGAGTCGATCTACGGCGTGCGCGACACCGCCGGTGGCGTCGCCAACTGGTGCGACGGCTGGTACGACGAGCAGGAGGGCACCCGCCCCATCCGCGGCGGCCACTGGACGAGCGGCCGACGCTCGCTCGCCGAGCGGGCCGGGCTGCCACCGCTGACGAGGACCGGGACGGTCGGCATCCGGGTGGCGTGCAGCATCGGGCTTCCCCGGAGCAGCGCCGGATAGAAGGGCACCGATCGACGCTTGACCGACCCCGGGGTCGCCCATACCCTCCAGCCGCCATGCCAGAACCCCGTGCCTTCGTGCTGTCCCTGCTCGCCCCGCTCCTCCTCGCCCCGTCGGCGATGGCGGCCCCGTCGCTGTTCGACGCGATCGAGGCCGACCGTGAAGCGGGCCTCCTGGAAGACCACGACGCGCTGATGCAGACGTTCTACGGCGTCTTCCGACCGGACCTGCTGGCCCCCGGCTTCGCCGCTTTCGACCGCACCGACACCCCGCGCTGCGCCACCACCCTGGTGATGGACCTCAAGGCCCACTGGGACGACCTCGACGGCACCGAGCGACACGTCGTCGACCTGGCCACCAACCCCATCTACCGCGGCTGGGTCGACCAGGGCGGCGAGACCTGGGAGCAGATCGACGTCGCGGCGCTGTGGGCCGAGGAGCGGGCGACCTGCATGAGCCCGGGCACCGCCTTCCCCAACGGCGGCCCCTACGGCGGCCAGCACGACACCGAGCACTTCTCCCTCCGCTACAACCTCGGCGGCGACGTCTCCGAGGGCCGGATCGAGGCGCTGGGCGGCTGGTTCGAAGAGAGCCTGGAGATCGAGCACGAGCAGATGGGCTTCTTCCTGCCCTCGAACATGGTCAGCTACCAGCTGCTCGTCATGGTCGAGACCCTGCCCCCGGCCACCGGCGGCTTCACGTCCGTCGCCCAGTGCGGGCTCGGCGGCTACATGGCGTACATCGTCATCAACACCCAGTGGTTCGAGGACGTCGAGCGGCTGCAGTCCGCCGCCGCCCACGAGTTCTTCCACGGCATCCAGATGGAGTACGCCGCCAACGAGCTCTTCTTCACCCAGGAGCCCAGCCCCAACCGCTGGTGGGTCGAAGGCTCGGCCGTCTTCATGGAGACCGAGGTCTACCCGAACCTCTTCAACTCCCAGTTCAGCCAGGCCGCCCGCTGGTTCTTCGAGCCCTACCGCTCCCTCGCCACCCACGACACCACCGGCTTCCAGTACGGCACCTACCTGTTCGCCGCGTCCGTCCGGCAGAGCTTCGACGAGGCGGACTGGTTCCACGAGTCGTGGGACCAGATCCTGGGCCGCACCGGCTACGACCTGGTCGAGGAGTTCGACGTCCTGTTCCAGACCCGCGACTCCTCGTTCCGCGAGCAGTACGGCCTGTTCCTGCAGCGCATGGCGACGGGCGACCTGGACTTCAACCCCTACATGCAGCTGGACGACGGCTACATCGAGGTCGAGCTGACCGACGAACACGACGAGGACGACTACCCGCTGGACGAGTCGGTCAACAGCAGCTCCGGGCTGGACCGGCCCGAGTACCTCGGCGCCAACTACATCCGGCTGGACGGCCGCGGCATCGACGACGACAAGGCGCTGTGGGTCACCTTCGACGGCTCGGGCCGCAAGGGCGGCACGGAGATCGACTGGGAGGTGCACCTCGTCGCCGTCGAGGACGACGAGCCGAAGGCCGCCTACGCCATGCCCATCGAGGCGATCTACAACACCGACGGGGAGCTCGACGCCTGGTTCGGCGAGGCGCTCGTCAACGACTTCGGCGAGGACTTCGACGCGGTCTACCTCATCGCGTCCCCGGTCGTGGACTTCGGCGACGGCGGCGCCACCTGGAGCTACACCGCCGAGGTCACCGACACCTGGGGCGACGGCGGCATCGAGCCCGTGCCCGAGGAGCTCAAGAACCCGTCGGACGACGACGAAGAGCCGGGCGCCGGCTGCGGCCAGGCGTCGATCCCGGGGGCGGCGTCGGGGCTGTCCGCCGCCTGGCTCGCCCTGCTGCTGCTGATCGGAGTGCGGCGGAGGCCCTAACCGGTCGGCTATACTGCTTTTTCGAAACTTTCGGAGAAGCAGGCGCTTGAAGGTCCTCGTCCTCTTCCACGGGATGCCCCCGATGGCCGGCCGTACGGTGGTCGGCTCGGGGCTGCGGGCGTTCTCCAACGGCGAGGCGCTGCGCGCCCTCGGCCACGAAGTCGCCTACTGCACCCGCACCGAAGACCTGCCCCCTGACCTGCAGGACAAGCGCCGCACCTCCCCCGGCGTCAGCGCCTACCGCATCGCCAAGCCCGCCCCGGGCGACCCCGACCGCATGCCGCTCCGCACGACCCCGCCCACCGCGGCGGACGTGCAGACCGACCCGCGGCTGGGCACCGTGCAGGGCGCGACCCCGTTCGCCAGCGGCCTGGCGACCCCCGGCGGCCCGCTCGGCAGCCCCGGCAACCCCCACGCGTTCACCGAGACCCACGAGCTGCACGGCGTCATCAAGCGGGTCGACCCCGACGTGCTGCTCGTGGAGGCGCTCGAGGACGTGCGCCGACTGCCCGACGGCCGGTTCGCGGTCGTGCTCGACCTGTTCGCGCCCCGCATCCTGGAGCAGCAGTTCCAGGAAGGGACGGACGAGCGCGAAGCGGTCCGGGTGCTCGACGCCATCCAGCGCGCCGACTGGTTCCTGTTCAGCAACGAGCGGCAGAAGTACTACCACCTCCCCCTGCTCGCCCTCGCCGGGGTCGACTGCACGCGGGACGCCGGCGGCGTGGTGCCGATCTCCTGCCCGCCGCGCATGCCGACGGTGCACAAGCCCGACGACCCGGTGTTCGTCGCCGGTGGGGTCTTCTGGCCGTGGGCCGACCTGTCCCAGGGGCTCGCCTGGCTGCTCGACATCCTGGATGACGCGGGCGCCGGGTCCCTGCACCTGTACGGCGGCGAGTACGGCATCCGCTCGGACACCAACCGCTACGCGGATCCACGGGAGCGGCTGCCCGCCTCCCATCCGCGGCTCGAGTTCGAGGGGCTGGTCCCGATCGACGAGCTGTGGGCCCAGTACGCCCGCGCCAGCGTCGCCTTCGACCTGATGGCGGTGAACCCCGAGCGGGAGATCAACCTGTCGTTCCGGCAGATCGACTACCTGCGGTGCGGCCTGCCGATCATCACCGCGCCGCAGCAGGTCATCGCCTCCGATCTCGTCGAGTACGGCGCCGGCTGGGTGGTCGACCCGAACGACCCCGCGGCCCTGAAGGATCTCGTCACCCGGCTGCTCGCCAACCCCGCCGAGGTGTCGACGGCCGGCGTCGCCGCCCAGCGGCTCGCCGCCGAACGGTACGCCTGGACCCGCACCGCCGACGCGCTGCAGGAGTTCCTGGCCGACCCGTACCACCGGCGCGGGCAGGAGACGTTCGTCACCCGGGTGACCCGCACCCAGGCGGACCTGTGGGACGACCACGAGGAGAACAAGCGCCTCCGCGAGCAGCTCGACCACCAGCACGTCGACCTGGGCAAGAAGACGGAGGAGGTCGACAGGCTCAACGCCCGCATCTCCACCCTGATGGGCACCGTCGATCGGCTGACCGACTCCCTGGGCGAGGTGAGCCGGTTCAAGAACGAGGCGTTGACCTACCTGCAGGAGCAGGAGGACGTCGCGCTGCGGGAGGCCGGCGAGCTCGGCCGGGAGCTCGAGCGCAAGGCGCTGGACCTGCACAAGAAGCAGGACGCGCTGGACAAGGCCCACGCCGAGCTCGACAAGCTCAAGGGCAGCATCACCGAGCTGCGGCGCGACAACGAGCAGCTGCAGTCCCGCTACGTCGCCCGGGACACCGAAGTGGTCCAGCTGGAGGGCGAGCGTCGCCGGCTGGACGACCTGCACAAGGCGGTCACCTCGGAGCTCGGCATCACCCGCCGGGAGGTCGCGCTCAAGGAGCAGTCGATCGCCCAGCTGGCGCAGAACCTGAGCGCCCTCGAGGCGCGGTTCGTCGAGAAGCTGGACGCCAGCGAAGCCGCCGCCCGCGAGCTCGTCACCGCCTCCCAGCGTCGCGCGGTCGCCGCCGAGGCGGCCCGCACCCGCGCGGCCGAGGAGCTCCACGACGCCCAGGCGCGGCTGGACGAGCTCGGCCAGGACCTCCTCAAGAAGCAGGAGGAGCTCCGAACCATCGAGGAGGCCCGCGACCGCGAGGTGACCGCCCTCGAGGAGCGGCTGCAGGGGGCCCTCGCCCGCGGCGCGGAGGTCACCGGTGATCGGGACGCCGTGCGGGGACGCCTGTCCGGCGCCGAAGCCGAGCTCGGCGAGGCCCGGGCCGACATCGTCAAGAAGCAGGAGGAGCTCCGGGCCCTCGAGGAGGCCCGCGACCACGAGGTGACCGGGCTCGAGGAGCGCCTCCAGTCCGCCCTGGCCCGCGGCGCCGAGGTCACCGGCGATCGGGACACCCTCCGCGGGCGCCTGTCCGTCGCCGAAGCCGAGCTCGGCGAGGCCCGGGCCGACGTCGTCAAGAAGCAGGAGGAGCTCCGGGCCCTGGAGGAGGTGAGCCGGTTCAAGAACGAGGCGTTGACCTACCTGCAGGAGCAGGAGGACGTCGCGCTGCGGGAGGCCGGCGAGCTCGGCCGGGAGCTCGAGCGCAAGGCGCTGGACCTGCACAAGAAGCAGGACGCGCTGGACAAGGCCCACGCCGAGCTCGACAAGCTCAAGGGCAGCATCACCGAGCTGCGGCGCGACAACGAGCAGCTGCAGTCCCGCTACGTCGCCCGGGACACCGAAGTGGTCCAGCTGGAGGGCGAGCGTCGCCGGCTGGACGACCTGCACAAGGCGGTCACCTCGGAGCTCGGCATCACCCGCCGGGAGGTCGCGCTCAAGGAGCAGTCGATCGCCCAGCTGGCGCAGAACCTGAGCGCCCTCGAGGCGCGGTTCGTCGAGAAGCTGGACGCCAGCGAAGCCGCCGCCCGCGAGCTCGTCACCGCCTCCCAGCGTCGCGCGGTCGCCGCCGAGGCGGCCCGCACCCGCGCGGCCGAGGAGCTCCACGACGCCCAGGCGCGGCTGGACGAGCTCGGCCAGGACCTCCTCAAGAAGCAGGAGGAGCTCCGAACCATCGAGGAGGCCCGCGACCGCGAGGTGACCGCCCTCGAGGAGCGGCTGCAGGGGGCCCTCGCCCGCGGCGCGGAGGTCACCGGTGATCGGGACGCCGTGCGGGGACGCCTGTCCGGCGCCGAAGCCGAGCTCGGCGAGGCCCGGGCCGACATCGTCAAGAAGCAGGAGGAGCTCCGGGCCCTCGAGGAGGCCCGCGACCACGAGGTGACCGGGCTCGAGGAGCGCCTCCAGTCCGCCCTGGCCCGCGGCGCCGAGGTCACCGGCGATCGGGACACCCTCCGCGGGCGCCTGTCCGTCGCCGAAGCCGAGCTCGGCGAGGCCCGGGCCGACGTCGTCAAGAAGCAGGAGGAGCTCCGGGCCCTGGAGGAGGCCCGCGACCACGAGGTCTCCGGCCTCGAGGAGCGGCTGCAGACGGCGCTGGCTCGGACGGCCGAGCTGTCCGCCGACCGGGACGCCCTTCGGGGGCGCGTGAGCGAGGCCCGGGCGGAGCTGACGTCGGCGAAGGCGGACGTCGCCAAGAAGACCCGGGCGCTGCAGGAGGCGGCCCGCGAGCGCGACCGCCTGCAGCACGACCTGCTGCTCAAGCTGGACCGGGCGGAGGCATCGGCGCTGCAGATCACCGAGGAGCTGCGGGATCGGCTCACGACCGCCCTCGCCGACCGCGGCCGCTACCAGGCCCGGGCGGAGGAGCTGGAGCAGAGCCTGCGGGAGACGCAGCGGCAGCTGACGGTGGTCGAGCGGGACGCCGACTGGCGGGTCGAGGAGCTGCGCGCCACGGCGGCCCAGGGCGAGCGGGATCTCAAGGTCACCCGGGAGCGGCTGGTCGAGGCCAACGCGACGATCGACGACCTCCGCGAGGACGCCGCCATCAAGTCGAGCGCGCTGCTCGAGGCGGCCCGCGAGCGGGACCGGCTGCAGGAGGACTACCTCGCCAAGCTGGAGCAGTCCGAAGCGGCGGCCCGCGGCCTGATCGAGGACGCCCGGGACCGGGCGCTCCTGATCGACGCCGAGCGCGGCCGGCTGCAGGCGCGCATCGTCGAGCTCGAGCAGGACCTGCGGGAGTCCGGTCGCACCGTCGCGGTCAAGGACACCGCCATCGCCCAGTCCCAGGCCGACCGGGAGGCGGCCGCGGCCGACAACGAGGTGCGCATCCAGGAGGTCTGGATCCACGCCAACCGGCAGATCGAGCAGGCGCAGTCGGACCGCGAGCGGGTCGACGCCAAGCTGCTCGCGGCGAAGGCCAGGATCGCGGACCTGGAAGCGGACGTGCACAAGAAGGAGGGGCTGCTCCGGGACGCGCTCGCCGAGGGGACGCGGCTGCAGAGCGGCTTCCTCGAGAAGCTCGACGTCGCCGAGGCGGACGCGAAGGCCCGGATCGACGCCTACCGGGCCGAGTTCGAGGGCCGGCTCTCCCAGGTCAAGCAGGAGCAGGAGCGGGCCGCCGCGGAGGCCGAGCGCAGGCTGGACGCCGAGCGCCAGCGGCTGACGGACGAGGCGGAGAACCGGATCTCCCTGGCCCGGGAGCAGGCCGAGGGCGCCCGCATCGGCCGCGACAAGGTGCGCGAGGAGCTGGTGCTGATCAGCACCCTGGTGGACGACCTGCAGGCCGACGTCATCAAGAAGACGGAGGCGATCGAGAGGTCCCAGCTGGAGCGCGAGCGGCTGCAGGCCGAGTTCCTCGCCAACCTGGAGCACGCCGAGGGCACGGCCCAACAGTTCATCGAAGAGGCGCGGGATCGCAGCCACAAGCTGGCCGACGAGCGCGCCCGCCTGCAGGGTTTCGTCGAAGAGCTCGAAGCTCGCGCCCGCGCCCTCAGTCGGGACATCGACAGCCGCGACGTCGCCCTGGACCTGGCCGAGCAGAGGCTGCGCTCCGAGCGGGCCAACTTCGAAGAGGTGATGCTCGAGCTGGGCCGCCTGCGCGTCAGCAGCAGCGAGAGCAGCGGGCGGGTGACCGAGCTCGAGGCGGAGGTCATCCGGCAGCAGAGCGCCCTGGAGTCCCTGTCCGGGGAGCTCGCGCGGTCCAGCTCGCAGCTGGAGACCGCGACGTTCGACGCCGACACGCTGCGCAGCGAGGTGGAGAAGAAGTCGGCCGAGGTGCGCGACGCCCAGGCCGAGCGGGACGAGTCCAACCGCCGCCTGACGGAGGCCCACGAGCGCTTCGAGGACGAGCTCAACGCCGCGCGCGCTGACTCGGGACGGCACCAGGGGCGGCTGGAGGAGCTTCAGTTCGAGCTCGACCAGGCCCGCCGGGACCTCGTCAAGAAGGCGGCGGAGCTGACCGAGGCGCACAAGCAGCGCGACGCGGCCCACGCGGAGATCGAGGCGATCACCGGGATCAAGAAGGGCAAGAAGAAGAAGAAGCCCACGACGAAGAAGGCGCGGAAGCCGAAACCGAAGCCGACGCCGGAGGCCTGACCGGGCTCGAGTTGACGCCGGGGCCGCTCAGGGCGCCGACAGGCCCATGCGCTGCTCGTACACGGGCCACAGGTCCATCCGGTCGTACTCCTGGAGGTACCCGCGGACCTCGTCCGGCTCCATCTTGTAGAAGTTGATGCCGCCGCAGGACCAGCACTTCGGGATGGCCTCGAAGCGGCCCTCGATGTGGAGCATCCGGTACTCGGTCATCGTCTCGCCGAACCACAGCTCGTCGAAGGCGGCGTCGCGCAGGTTGCCGACCGAGATCTCCCCGTCGACGTCCGCGCAGCAGGCCATCAGCTCGCCGTCCCACCGGATCACCGGGGTCTTCCACAGGCCCGGGCAGGGCATGCGGTCGGTGCGACCGTTGGCCACGGGCGCGTCGGCGGACTCCGCTTCGATGACGCGCAACAGCTTGGAGCCCTTGGCCCCCTTGGGTCGCCCGCGGCTCATGCCCCCGCCACCTTCGGCTTCGCGAGACCGGTCTCGCCGCGATCCAGGTCGCTCGCTTCGCTCTCCGGGTCGTCGTGCTCCTGCCAGGCCCGCTCCATCCACAACTTCAGGTGGATGTGGTCCTTGTCGAAGGGGGCCAGGTCGAACCGCTCGATGGACTCGGCGTACAGCTTGTCCGCCGCCCGCTGCTTGGCGCCGCCGGTGCCGACGCTCAGCCGCTTGACCATGATGTCGTTGTAGCCGACGCCGTTGCGACCCTCGGCGCAGGTGCGGTCCCAGTGGTCGACGAAGTCGCGCGCCTCGTGGGCGTTGCCGTCCTGCAGGACGAACTGGAACTCGGCGTTGAGGTTGATCGACGGAAGATCGAGCTGCCCGCGCCGGTCCAGGAAGTAGTGCACGTTGGCCATCACCACGTCGAAGTAGTCGCGCCCCTTGACCTTGCGGTACGTCTCCCGGGAGATGGAGTCGAGGCTGAAGACGACCAGGATCGGCGTCAGGGGCCGCTGCAGGTAGGCCTCGATCAGCTCCTCGACCCGGTCCGGCGCGAACAGGATCGCGTTGGTGTCGATCCGGAAGTAGCCGACCCGGTCGCCGATCTTGTCGACCGCGTAGCGCACCATGCCGAACAGCTCGGGGTGCAGGCTGGGGTCGCCGAGCCACTGGAAGATCAGGTGGTCGAAGCAGACGTCGCTGGCGGCGATGCCGTCCACGATCTTCCGGAACAGGTCCGTGTCCATGTACCCCTTGGCGAGGTCTCCGTGCAGGTTTGCGCGGAACCCCTGCTGGGGGTGACACATCGGACAGGTCAGGTTGCAGAAGTCGGTGGGCTCGATCTGCAGGACGCCGCAGCTACGCATCGGCGCCATTGTTGCCGCCACCCCGGCGATCGTCCACCTGTGGGACACTCCGCCGGGTGCCGGGCACGCGACCGACCTTGACCCGTTCGGGCCTTGCTGCCAGCATTCCGCGGGCTCTGGCCCTCTGCTGCCTGCTCTTCGCGTCGGCGGGGTGCAGCACGGAGTGTCGAAGCCTGTGCACCACCTGGTACGACTACCTCCGGGACGTCTGCCAGGAGCTGGACACCGACGACGACCGCGTGCGGTGCATCTCGGACTACCGAGCCGCCCGAGTCTCCGATGCGGAGCTCGAGCAATGCGCCGGGCAGGAAGTGGATGTTCGTCGGATCGCCGCTCGCGGGGACGACTGTCTGTGCGACGGCGACGAGAGTGACTGCAACGAGGGCGACGACGACGACTCGTCGACCCCGTGACGGAGGCGACCCGATGGCCCGCGCGCTGCTGCTGATTACCGTCCTCCTCGGCACGGCCGCCCTGTCGGGCTGCGCGAACGACTGCCAGCAGCTGTGCACCGAGATGGGCAAGTACTGGCAGGACTGCGGCCTCCCCTTCGGGGACGCCGAGGTCAAGGAGTGCCGGCAGAACTTCCGCAACACCACCGGCGAAGACGACTTCGACAACTACAAGGCGACCTGCCGGCAGCTCATCGGCGTCGAAGAGAACGCCGACGGTGACCGCGAGATCGCCCTTCGGGCCCGCTTCTCGTGCGACGACATGGCCGAGGGTCCCGGCGGCGCGTTCGCCGGCCAGTAGACGTCCGACGCCGCCCCGACGCGGCTTGTGGCACCTCGCGCGCTCCACCTATAGTGGCGCAGCCCGGCCTGTAGGCCTGGTCCACCGGTTCGTCCAGACCGGGTGCCCTCGTTAGGAACCGCCCCGCTTGTCCCACGGCTCCCAGCGTCCCGATCAGCTGCCCGATGGCGCCCCCGTCGGGACCGGCACGGGTGCCTTCCGTCGGCCGTTCGTCCCGGAGGTCTTCGGCAAGTACTACCTGCTGGATCGGATCGCGGTCGGCGGCATGGCCGAGGTGTTCCGGGCCAAGACCTTCGGCGCGTCCGGGTTCGAGAAGGTCCTGGTGATCAAGCGGATCCTCGGCCAGTACGCCGAGGATCCCGAGTTCGTCGACATGTTCATCGACGAGGCGAAGCTGTCGGTGCAGCTGGTGCACCCGAACATCGCCCAGCTCTACGACTTCGGGAAGCTCGGCAGCAACTACTTCATCGCCATGGAGGCGGTGGACGGCAAGGACCTCAAGACGGTGCTCAAGCGCCTCGCCGCGGCCGAAGAGCGCATGCCGGTGGCGTACGCCGCCTACTTCGGCCACCAGCTGGCGCGGGGGTTGGACTACGCCCACAAGCGCAGCGACTCGATGGGCCTGCCGCTGAACATCGTCCACCGCGACGTGTCGCCGTCCAACGTGATCGTCTCCTACGAGGGGCACGTCAAGATCGTCGACTTCGGCATCGCCCACGCCGAGTCCGCCAACCGGGAGTCGGAGAGCGGCGTCCTCAAGGGCAAGTACTCGTACATGTCGCCCGAGCAGGCGTCGGGCTACCTGGTCGACCACCGGTCCGACATCTTCTCCGCCGGCATCTGCCTCTGGGAGATGCTGACCGGCAACCGGCTCTTCCGCTACGGCACCGAGATCGAGACGCTCGAGGCGATCAAGCAGTGCCACGTCCCGCCGCCGAGCCAGTTCAACCCCGAGGTCCCCCGGGCGTTGGACGAGGTCTGCCTCATCGCGATGGCCCGGGACCCCGCGGACCGCTTCCAGGAAGCGGCGGCCATGCAGGACGCCCTCACCGAGTACCTGCTGCCGTCCACCCCGGACCGGCTGGCGCCGTCGATCGCCACCTTCGTGCGCGAGCGGTTCGGCGAGGAGATCCGACAGGAGTGGGAGCGGCTGGACCGGGGCACGCAGCTCGCCGCGGATCTGCACTACGGGGGGGAGGTCGACCTTGATCTCGACCTCGACATGGACGACGACGACGACATCGGCCTCGACACCGAGGACGACGACGACGGCGCCGCCGCCCTCCCCGTCAGCACCGAGACCGTCAAGCCCGTCGCCGGCCCGGCGCCCGCCAACCGGCTGGTCATCGCCGCGCTGGGTGTGATCGGGGCGCTGGTGGTGGCGCTCGGCCTGCTCGTCTGGCCGCTGCTCTTCCCGGAGGTGGAGGTCAGCAAGCTGCAGGTGACGGTGCTGCCGACGGACATCACGGACGTGACGATGACCGTGGACGGCGTCGCTGCGCCCTCCACGCACGTCGAGGTCGCCCCGGACGTGCCCCACGAGGTGGTGATCACCGCGCCGGGCTACAAGCCCCGGACCAAGCAGTTCGAGCTGGTCGCCGGCCAGACCTTCTCCGTGGAGGTTCAGCTCGAGCCGGAGCTGGGCGAACTGGAACCGGAGACCGCCAACCCGCTGGACGAGCCGCTGCCCGACGTCGCGCCGGCCGAGGTGGAGCGGGCGACGCCCGCGCCGCGCCGCACGCCCGCGCCGCAGCCGGTGGTGGTCGACGCGCCGCCGGACCTCCCGCCCCCGACGGAGGAGGTCGCCGAAGCCGCCGAGCCGTCCATCATCTTCTTCGCGAGCCGCCCTGCGACCGCCCAGGTGCTGGTCGACGGCCGCTCCATCGGCACCACCCCGCTGGAGTGGACGGAGGCGGAGCCGGGGGTGTCGTACCGCGTGGAGCTGCGCAAGTCGGGGCACGACGTGGTCCGGGCGACGGTCACCGGTCCCGACGCGGGTCGCACGGTCCGGCTGAGCCGGGAGCTGCCGTCCCAGGTCGCGGACGAGCCGGGCAAGCTCAACGTCCAGGCGACCCCGGGCTGGGCGAAGGTCTACATCGACGGCGCCTACGTCGGCACCACGCCGCTCATCGGCCACGAGCTGCCGCCGGGCAGCTACACGATCCGGCTGGAGAACGAGCGGCTGGGGGCGGACATCAGCGATGTGATCTCGGTGAGCGCGGGCCAGACCACGATCAAGGCCTACCAGCTGGACCAGTAGCCGGGCGGACCGTCCGGTCCCCGGACAGCAGCCGGACACTCCCGGACGGACAGTCCCGGACGGATCTGACGAAAAACCCAGTGATTCCGCGGTGACGAGCGTTGGCACGGGCTGTGCTCGATGGCAGCGCGATACCGTGTCGACCCGGCGTCGCCTTCGATTTCAACAGAGTCGGTGGGCGGGCGGCGCCGGGGAGTCACGACTCCGCTCAGCGCTTCTTCTTCGCTCCCGGCTTCTTCGCCGCCGGCTTCTTCGCCGCCGGCTTCTTCGCCGCGGGCCTCTTCGCGGCGGGCTTCTTCGCGGCCGGCTTCTTCGCCGCCGGCTTCGCCGACGCCTGGGCCGATGCCCTGGCCGGCGGCTTGCGGGGCGGGTAGAGGCGCTGGGACATGGCCCGGGCGCGGTGTCCGGCGCGGGCGTAGACGGACCCCCGCGCGAAGCCGCCGCTCGGCTTCGCTCCGGCGGGGCGGCCCAGGAGGATCTCCAGCGCGTCGTCGATCCGGTCGACGGCGTAGACGGTGAACCGGCCCGCCTCGACGGCGCGTCGCACCTCCTCGGAGACCTGCAGATCGGGCACGCTCGCCCGGGGGAGGATCACGCCGCCGGTCACCTCCCGCCCTCGACAGGTCGCGAACCAGCCCTCCGCCTTGAGGGTCGCGCTGCCGACGGGGAGCACGTCGCCGCGGGGGTTGATCGCGCCGGAGACGGCCACGTCCTGGCGCACCGGCAGGTCCGACAGACAGCTGAGCACCGCGACCGCTTCGGCGAGGGTGGCGCTGTCACCGTCGACCCGGCCGTAGGACTGCTCGAAGGTGAGCGTCGCCGCGAGGCCCAGGGGGTCTACCTGGCCGTAGAGCGACCGGAGGAAGCCGGCCAACTGGTAGACGCCCTTGTCGAACGAGCGGCCGCTGAACTTGCTCTCCCGCTCGACGTTGATGAGGCCCTGGCGGCCGACCGCGACCCGGGCGGTGATGCGGCCGGGCATCGCGTACGACTGCCGCGACTGGCCGTACACCATCAGGCCGTTGACGACGCCGACGACGCCCCCCTCGGTGGCGATCTGCAGCTGGCCCGAGCCGATCCGGCGACGGTGGGCCGCCTCTCGGGGGCCGCGGCGCTCCCGGATCCGGGCGAGGGTGGCCCGCACCCCGCGGCGCTCCAGCGCCCCCTCGGGCCGGGCCAGGCGGGCCTCGAACAGCGCCTGGACCTCCCGGTGCAGGTCGGTCGCGATGCGTCCGCGGCGAGCTCGGCGGACCGCGTGCTCGACCAGCTCGGCGAGGGCCCCCTCGCTCGCGTCCCCCAGCTCGCGCTCGCTCAGCTGGTCCCGGAGGATGCCGACGACCACGCCGACGCTGGCCGCGGTGAGCGGCAGATCGGACAGCCGCTCCAGGCGCCGGTACAGCAGGCGCTCGGACCGCCGATCGGACTCCCGCAGCGAGTTGAGCGCCGGGTCGTTGCCCACCACGACGACACTGATCCGGGCGGTGTCGGGCGGCGGCGGCAGCGCCTCCTCTTCCGGCTGTCGCGTGACGTCCCCGAGCTCCATCGCCTCCCGCACCGCGCCCCAGCTGCCGGGGGCCATCACCAGGTCGGCGGCGTCGAGGACCACGACACCGCCGTCTGCGACCGCGAGCAGGCCGGGGGTGTCGCCCCGTCCTCGCAGCAGCGCCTCGTGGGGGCGTCCGATGCGCGCGACGGGCAGCCCGCGGGCCTGGAGCAGCGCGGTGATGGCGGCCGCGGTCTCCCGGGCGTCGGTGGACGTCACTTCGACGTGGTGGGGTCGCCCCGCCCGGGTGCTCGCGGCGAGCACGTCCAGGCCGTCGACGAGGGCACGCTGTCCGCGCAGGCCGGCGGGCAGGTCGGCGTCGCCGTCGGCCTTCAGCCAGCGTCGAGGGCAGCGCCACCGGAGGTCAGCGACGGGCACCACGAAGCGGGCGAGCGGATCGGCGGACAAGGGCTCGCCCTAGGAGCTTGATCCGCTGCCCCGGACCGAGCCCCGTGAGGCTGTGGTGCGGGAGGCCAACGACGGCCGAGGCAGCGTATCGGGATACGTATCGAGGCCGGAGGAGGGCATCGCGTACCACGGTCCACGGGGCGACGGGAGTGGGTGGTGGATCATGCTCCTAAGGGATGGTGATGACGAGCACGCCGCCGGTGGTCGGCTGGTTGGCGGTCACCCCGGCGTAGATGCCGATGCCGGCGGCGGTGGCGCCGAGGATGCCGCTGACGATCGCGACGACGGCGCCGGCGGCCTTGGGCGGCTTCTTGCGCACGTCGGGCTCCGGCTCGGGCTCCTTGACCGCGGAGGCGTCGGCGACCGCGCGGTCCTCGATGCCGAAGACGTACTCGTTGAGGAGCGAGTTGGTGCCCATGCGCAGGGGCACGGCGCCGGCGGAGATGCGCTCCTCCTTGATGGTGCCGTCGTCGTCCGCGTACAGCGCGACGCGCTCGACGAGCTGCCGCACGAACGCCGAGCGGGCGCCCGGGGCGGCGGCGAGGGAGGCGGTCTGGCTGGCCGAGAAGGTGCCGGACCGACCCGAGTACATCGCGAGCTGGAAGTCACCGTTCTGGTCGAACGCGGCGACCGCGACCAGGTCCACGCCGGCGGAGAAGGCGAGCTCGCGGTAGAGGCGTCGGGACAGGGGGCTGCGCTCGGGCTGGAACGGGTCGTCCCCCGACAGCCCCAGGTTGCCGCGGCTGAGCTCCGCCTCGACGGCGACGCTGTCACCGCTGGCGAGGGTCCAGGTCTTGAAGAAGCGGCCCGCCGCGCCGCCGTCCACGAGCAGCGTGTGGAAGCCCGGCGGCAGGCCGGTCACGGTCACCGGCGTGGTGCCGACCATTCGGCCGTCGACGAACACCCGGGCGCCCGACGTGCGGCCGGAGTCGACCTGGATGGTGGCGCCGGCCCGGGTCAGCACTTCGGCCCGGACCTCCTCGAACAGCTCGACGATGCGGGGCGGGTACTCGAACGTGTCGAGGATGCGGTCGGGGTCCATCCGGACGACCTCGGCGAAGGCCGCGCGGGCGGAGTCGGAGTCGCCGAGGGAGATGTGGCAGAGCCCCAGGTACAGCTGCACATCCACGCTGAGGCGGGCGTCGCGGACGAACTCTTCGACCCCCTCCAGGGCCGCCTCGGCGCGGGCGAGCGCGTCGATCGCGACGTCGGGCTGGGCCTTCTCGTACAGGATGCGGCCCTCGTCGAAGGACTGGCGCACCGGCTCCAGGTAGACCTTGTCGATCAGCTGCTCGCGGGTGCCGAACAGGCGAGCTCGGAGGTCTTCACCGTGCACGACCTCCATGCCGGCGGTCTTGAACCCGGCGACCAGCGCTTCGCTGATCAGCTCCAGATCCTCGGCTGACTGTTCGCCGTCGCCGTGTACGCCGACGACCGCGACGGACTGCGCCGACGCCGTGCCGGACGCCAGGCAGAGGGCGATCACGAGCAGCAGACGGAGGCGCGCTTCCATACGCGCGGGAGCTTACCAGCCCGTCGATGGACCTTGACGCTGGGCGGGGGCGTTGCCATCTTCGCCCGCGCTGTGCGCCGCCCCCTCCTCCTCCTCGTCCTCGCGGTGGCTCTCGCCGCGCCCCCGGCCTTCGCCGACAACAGCGACGCCGATCGGGCGTGGCGCCAGGCGCTCGCCCTCATCGAGCAGGGTCTGCAGGGCGCGGCCATGGAGCCGATGCGGGAGGCCCGCGACCTCGCCCCCGACAACCTCTGGATCCACTGCGACTACCAGGACCTGCTCAAGGCCCAGGGCTACGTCGTGGACGTGATCGAGGAGTACCGGGTGATGCGCGACGCCTCGCCGTCCAGCGCCAACGCCCACTACCTGTACGGCCGGGCGACGGGCGACCCCGCCATCGCGCGGGAGGAGTTCGGGCGCGCCCTGGAGCTGGACCCCGGGCACGTCTGGGCGGAGCAAGGGCTCGGCGGGGTGTCCGCGGTGGAGGGGAAGCTGGACGAGGCGGTGCGGCACTACGAGGCGGCGCTGGCGATGGACCCATCCCGCGCCGACGTGCACAACAAGCTGGCCGGGATCCACTACGCGACGGGCAACACGGACGCCGCGATGGCGGCGTGGCAGGCGGCGATCGAGCGGTCGCCGGACGACTACCACGCGTACCTGAACATGGGCGCGGTGCTGTCGATGCAGGGCGACCTGGAGGGGGCCCGGGAGCTGCTCGCGATGGCGGTGCAGCGGGCGCCGGGCAACCCGCTGGCGTACGTCAACCACGGCTACGTGCTGTTCAAGCTGCAGCGCTACGACGAGGCGATCGCCAACTTCCACGCGGCGCTCGCGATCAACCCGCGGGACCGCACCGTGGCGGGCTCACTCGAGTTCGTGGAGCAGGTCAAGGCGGGCACGATCCCGTTCGAGGCGTTCGCCCCCTACGAGAAGGGGCTCGCGGCGTCGGCGGCCGATCCGGCCCAGGCGATCCAGCACTTCAAGGAGGTGATCCTGCTCGCCCCTGGGTTCGCGGTGGCGCACATGAACGTCGGCCTGATGCAGGTCACGACGGGACAGGTCGAAGAGGGGCTGGAGGCGCTGCGCAAGTCGGTGGAGCTGGCGCCGGACGACGTGGCGTCCCGCTACAACCTCGGGTTCGTGCTCCTGTCCCTTCAGCAGCTCGGCGAAGCGAAGCCGCACCTGGAGCGGGCGCGGCAGATCGACCCCGGTGACGTCGACGTGCTGTCCGCGCTGGCGCTGGCGCAGCTGGGGCTGGGCGAGCTGGACGCGTCGGTCGCGACCTACGTGCGGGCGCTGGAGCTGCAGCCGCGGGACCCGGTGCTGTGGGTGCAGAAGGCGAGCGCGGAGGCGGCCCAGGGGGACCTGTCGGCGGCGGCGACCTCGGCGCGGGAGGCGCTGGAGATCGCGCCGGCGTTCGTCACCGCTCGTATCCAGCTGGTGGCGATCCTGCGCCAGGCGCGGCGGTTCGACGAGGCGCTGACGGAGCTGAAGCCGCTGGAGGAGATGGCCCCGGACCACCCGGACATCCTGGCCGAGCGGGCGGCGCTGGAGTCGGGGCGGGACGCGCTCGCGGCGTCGGCGGCGGAGGGGCGGGTCCGGCTGTCGCGGATCCTGGTGACGGACGCGGCGCAGGCGGAGGCGGTTCGCAGCAAGCTGGGGTCGGGGGGCGACTTCGGCGAGCTGGCCCGGCGCTACGGGGTGGGGTCCGAGAAGGGTCGAAGCGGCGACATCGGCTTCGTCGACCCGGACGATCTGCGTGACGACCTGGCCGGCGCGGTCCGCGGACTGGGCGTCGGCGAGCGGACGGACGTGATCGACCTGGGCG
This sequence comes from uncultured Rickettsiales bacterium, assembly GCA_964416435.1. Lineage (GTDB taxonomy): Bacteria > Myxococcota_A > UBA796 > UBA9615 > UBA9615 > CAYQEG01. The sequence continues at coordinate 21,152 of CAYQEG010000032.1, read as the reverse complement.
GAAGCTGGGTGGTTCTGCTCCGCACCGAATAAGATCGGTTTTTGAAAAGCCCCCCAACGCTCCGTTGAACCAGGTGAAGGACGTGCCGATCACCGATGAAGAGCTGGTCGCCCTGTTTCAGGGGCCAGAAGGCGACGGTCCGTCCTCGGCGCAGGAGTCCGAGCACCTGTGGGAGCTCTTCCTCGGCGCCTTCGAGGGACGAATTCGCTACACGTGCCGGTATTGGATGAACCGGTACGGTCGCCCCGACGAGGCCGAGGACCGCTTTCAGGACGTGATCGCCCTCCTGTGCAAGGACAACTACCGGCCGATCCGTGAGTTCGAGCCGGGGAGGGCGAAGATGTCGACGTGGGTCTCAGCAGTCGCGAACAACACCTGCCGAGGGTGGTTCCGGGGGCGCGATCGCACCGTCTGGGCCCCCGAGCCGGGGGGCGCGAGCGACGGGGGACCGGCCGAGCCGGTGGACGCCGCCGGCCTGGGCGCGCTCGATCAGATCTCGGACGACGAGGCGGGCCAGGCGATGGTCCGTGCGTTGGCCGAGTGCTCCACGCAGCTCGACGACAAGCGGCTGCTGGTGTTCGTCGCCCGTCTCCTGCTCCAGCTCGCCCACGACCGGAAGGTGACGATGACCGAGGTGGGGCGGCTCTTCGGGGACAGCCCGCAGAAGACCAAGTACCGCCTCGACACGACCCTGCAGCAGCTGCGTGACTGCGTCACGAGCAAGCTGGGTGAAGACGGGAGCCGGTGATGTCTCAGATCGCACCCCTGGAGCTGGCCGAACGGACCCTCGCGCTTCTCGCGGAGGAGGCGGCGCCGGGTGACGGCGCGGAGCTGGAGCGGCTGATGCGGGCGCTGGCCGATCACGTGATCGACGAAGTGTCGCCGGCGTCGGAGTTCGACCTCGTGACGCTGTCGGCGTTCGTGGACGGCACGCTCGACGACGGCGCCCGGGCCTCGGCGGAGGCGGATCTGAGCCGCAACCCGCGCAAGCTACGGCAGGTGATCGAGCTGACGGCGGTGCAGCACGCGTTCGAGGAGGACTCGTCCCCCGCGACGACGCCGATGGGCCAGCCGGCGCTGGACTTCGCGCCGCCCCCGGTGGCGCCGGTCATCGACCTGGCAGAGCGGCGCTCCCAGCGGCGCTGGATCGCGACGGCGGCGAGCCTGGCGGCGGCGGTGCTGCTGGGGCTGTTCCTGCTGGTTCCCGGCAAGTCGGGCCTGCCCGGCCCGGTGTCGCTGGATGTGCTCACGGACGGGCCGACGCTGCGCTCGGGCTCCTGGACGGTGGGCGACGAGCTTGCGCTGGTCGCGACGGTGGACCCCGACGCCGAGTGGGCGGTGATCGCGGTCGCTGAGGCGACGCCGGACGTACCGGTCCGGGTCTGGGTCGCGGGGAGCAGCGCGCTGGGCACGGCCCACGAGCGCGACGCGCAGGGCCGCGTGGTGGTGCGCGAGCGCCTCGCAGCGCCGGCCGGCCGTCGCGCCTACCTGGTGGTCGCCAGCCACGAACCCCTCGCGGCGCTGCCCGCCCTCGCCCCCGGCTGGGAGGCGACGCTCCGTGACGAGCCGTCGCCCGAGGCGTTTGCTCGGAGCCTGCAGGGACTCGTCGACGCCGAGGCCGGCGAGCGGGAGTGGCGGGTCTCCCGGGCAGCGTCGGTGGCGGTGGCGGAGCCGGATCCCCTGGCCCCATGACTCATCGGACGTGGTGCTTGCAGGCGATCGTCATCCTGCTCGCACTGCGTCCCGGGCCAGCGGCCGCAGAGACCGTCTACTGCGTCGATCAGAGTGGCACCGTCAGCGATTGGTCTGACTGCGCCCCGTCATCGACGGTCGATTGCATCGATGGGCTGGTGCACGAGACGATCGCGTCCGCCGGAGCGGAGGCGCTGTCCTCAGATGGTGGCGGCGTCATCTGCGTCGCCACCCCCGGCATCCACACGGAGAGCCCGGTACTCAACTTCTCGGCGACCTCCGGTGGTCCCCCGGTGGTGTTCTTCGCCGACCCGAGCGGGCCGAACTTCTGCCCCGACCCGGCGAGTACGCAGCCTGCGTTCAGCGTCGTTGGCGCCGTCAGCCCGGCTCAGACCTGGGTTCTCTCGCAGCTCAACACGGACGACTGTGGCGGGACCTGGAACGGACTCGTCGAACTGACCGACGCCGGCTTGACCCTCATCGACTCTCGGCTTGTGGGGATCTCGGGTCCGGTTGTTCAGCAGTCGGGACCGGGCCACGTCATCGACATCCAGGGAAGCCGTGTCGAAGGAGCCGCCGGAGTCGTCTACTCGGGCGAGGCCAGACTCGTCCTCTGGGGCACCGAGATCTCAGGGAGCGTCGCGCCAACCGGCGATCCGCTGGTTCGTGTGCTCCCGGGGGGCGCAGGTCCGGCGGTCACGGGTACAGCCGCGCTGATCGGCAACGTGACCGACGGTGCCCCGCTCGTCAGGGTCTCATCCGGGATGAACCTCCGGGGCCTCGTGGTGGCTCAGAACGTCGCGGCGACGGACTCCCCGCTGTTCGTGGTCGAGCTGCCCGAAGGCAGCGACGAGGTGATTCGAATCGTGGACTCCGTGTTCTCGCGGAACCGCATGAGCACGCTGGGTGGCGCCGGGGCCGAGCCGCTCGTCATCGCGAGGGCTGTGGTCGAACCCACGGGAGACGATGTCTGCCTGGTCGAAGGGGCTGACGGGATCGCTTATCTACAGCGTCCCCTCCCGGCGATATCGACCTCAGGTTCGGGCGCCGCGCTCATCGAGGTCTCCGGCACCGGAGCGCAGTCGGGCTCCGTTCATGTCTACAAGACGTTCATCGTCGAGAACGAAGGCCTCGGGGCCATCGTCAAGAGCGACGGCGAGTTCGGCGAGTTCGCCGTGGCGTTCATCCACAACACCGTCACCGGCTCCGGAACCGTCGACGGAGGCGGAGCCGGCAGCGGATGGCGCTTCGTGAGTGCGCGCAACCTCTATCTCGACAGCCCCGCGGCAGAGTTGGGGGCCGGATTCACATCCGCCGAGGTGACGATGGACGAGGTCGGGAATGGGCCGTCTGATTGGCTCGCCGCCTTCACGTCGATCTCGAACCAGCTTCTCGGACCTTCGCCGGCGCTGTTTCCCTTCTCGGCCGGGTTTCGCGACTCGGAGAGCTTCGCCGGGCTCACCGACGCATCCCGTTTTCAACTCGTCTGCGTTGCGTCGCCCACGTCCGGGGCGCCGGGGGAGGGCGTGCCGTGTGCCGCCGACGCTGCCGCGGGGTACGTACCGACCGACGCGGCGGCTGTTGAAGCATCGGTCTCCTGGCCCTGGGAGACCGCCCTTCCGGGCAGCGCGAGCACCGAGCCCAGCCTGGTCCCGGGGGCGACTGGACTCGGCTGCGATCCCGACCTCCTGAGCACCTACGACGGGGACGGCGATGGATTCTCGGCGCTGGTCGACTGTGACGATGCGGGGGGCTCGACTCCGCTGGTCCCGGAGGAGGACGGGTTCGGCGGTGAGAACTGCGTGGATACAGCGGACGACTGCTACCTGTGCCCTGCGACCGGTGACGACGATGATTCGGGGGGCTCAGACGACGACGACCTGGGCGACGACGACGCGTCAGACGACGACGACTCCGCAGACGACGACGACTCGGCGAGCGGCGACGACGACGACGACGACGACGACGACGACGACAGTACCGGTCCCGTGACACCCGGAGGTCACACGAGCATCGAACCGGGATGCGCGGCCGGTGGCTGTGGCTTCTCCTGGACCTGGGCAGCGCTCCCGATGTTGGTCCCCCTGGCGGGTCGGAGGCGCCGCTCGCCACACCGTCGGGGCTAGCAGACAGGTCGGTGGGTCACCCGGACTGAAACGGGCGACATGGCTCATGTCCACCGCTTCGGGCACCCTCAGAAGGACTGAGAGGGCCGACATGACTCATGTCCACCGCTTCGGGCAGGGTCAACCGGACTGAAACGGGCGACATGACTCATGTCCACCGCTTCGGGCAGGGTCAACCGGACTGAAACGGGCGACATGGCTCATGTCCACCGCCTCCGGCACCGTCGACCGCCACCCGATGGGGGCGCGACTACAACGCGAAGAGCTTCGCCAGCAGGTCCGTCCGGGACGACGTGCCGGACTTCTCGCGGATCGACTGCAGGTGGTACTTCACCGTCGCTTCGCTGACCGCCATCTCCGCCGCGATTTCGCGATCCCCCAGGCCGTCGGCGAGCAGGGCTACGGCCTCGACCTCTCGGGGGGTCAGGCCCCAGGCCTCCTCGGCCAGGTCGATCCGCTCGACTGGACCCGGGCCGCCGCGCTCCACCGACACCAGCCAGACGGCCTCGCTGTCGCCGTCCTCGCTGATCGAAGCGACGCTGACCCGTTGGATCGGCTCGCCGGGCGCCGGCGCGACCCAGTCGTAGTCTCCGCTGCTCAGCGGGCGACCCCGAGCGGCGATCTTGTCGAAGCGCTCCTGGATCGCGGCCGAGAGCCAGCCCGGGAGCTCGCTCCCGATCCCGAGTCGGGCGCGGGCAGCAGGATTGACGGCGTAGACCGTGTGGTCCGCCCGAAGGAGGATGAGCGGTATTCGACTCGCCTGCCACGCGACCTGCGCCGCCAGATGGTCGTTCATCAGACTCCACCCCTCGCGCATCCCGCGCGATCTGGCCTGCCACTTAGCAGCCACGTCCATCGCCCGGCAAGCCGGGGGATCCCTCAGATCGGACTGAGGGGTCAGATCATGACGGTCGCACTTGACCCGGTCCGGAAGTGACTGAATAGTCAATCACCCGCTTGGCCGCGGGGCTAATTCGGGAGACGTCATGGCCAACAGCGAGTTCACAGTCGACCTTCGAGACCAGCATTTCGTCCTGTTCGAGCAGTTCGAAGTCCAGAACCTTCCGGGCGATCGGTACGCCGACTTCGATCAGGACCTCTATGCAGCGATCCTGGACGAAGCGGCGAAGTTCGCGAAGGAGACCATCGCTCCGATCAACGCCAGCGGCGACGAAGAGGGCGGCTGTCGATTCGAGGACGGCAAGGTCTTCACCCCCAAGGGCTACAAGGCCGCCTACAAGCAGTTCTGCGAGGCCGGCTGGGGCCTGATGGGCACCCCCGAAGAGTTCGGCGGCCAGGGCCTGCCGATCCCCGTGGCGCTCGCCTGCGTCGAGACGTTCACCGGCGCCTCCGCGGCCTTCATGATGTACCCGGGCCTGACCAACGCGGCGGCCAACCTCCTGCGGGAGATGGGCACCGACTGGATGAAGGAGGTCGTGCTCCCGAAGATGCTGAGCGGCGAGTGGGCCGGCACCATGTGCCTGACGGAGCCCCAGGCGGGCTCGGCCGTCGGTGACGTGCGGAGCAAGGCCGTTCCGCTGGACGACGGCACCTACCGCCTCGAGGGCACCAAGATCTTCGTGAGCTCCGGCGACCAGGATCTGACCTCCAACATCGTCCACATCATGCTCGCTCGCACCCCCGACGCGCCGTCGGGCATCAAGGGGCTGAGCCTGTTCCTCGTGCCCAAGGTCCGGATCAACCCCGACGGCTCGCTGGGCGAGACCAACGACATGATCACGTCGGGCATCGAGCACAAGATGGGCATCAAGGGCTCGTCGACGGCGACGCTCTCCATCGGCGACAACGGCGGCGCCCAGGCCTGGCTCATCGGCCGGGAGGGCGAAGGCATCATGCGGATGTTCCACATGATGAACGAGGCCCGCATCGCCGTCGCCGTGCAGTCCTACGCCGTCGCCGCCAACTCCTATCACGGCGCGCTGGACTACGCGAAGACCCGCATCCAGGGCACCTCCTTCAAGGAGTTCAAGAACGCCGACGCTCGCCGCGTGCCGATCATCGAGCACCCCGACGTCGCCCGCATGCTCCTGCATTGCCGCGCCCAGACCGACGGCATGCGCGCCCTGGGCATGATGCTGGCCTACTTCGCCGAGGGTCACGAGACCCTGCCGGACGGTGACCCGAACAAGGAGGTGTACGACAACCTCCTGCAGGTGCTGACCCCCGTCGCCAAGTCCTGGTGCAGCGACCAGTGCTTCGAGGTCGCGGAGACGGCGCTGCAGGTCTACGGCGGCTACGGCTACTGCAGCGAGTACCCGGCCGAGCAGCACGTGCGCGACAGCAAGATCTTCTCGATCTACGAGGGCACCAACGGCATCCAGGCGCTCGACCTCGTCGGCCGCAAGATGGGGATGAAGGCCGGCGCCGCGTTCATGCAGTTCATGGGCTGGGTCAACGAGGGCATCACCACGGTGGAGGAGGTCAGCGCCCTGGCCCCCGAGCTCGCCGCCCTCAAGGAGAGCCGCGACCACCTCGGCGCCGCCACCATGCACCTCATGCAGCTCGGCATGAAGGGCGACCAGGAGATGCCCGTCCTGCACGCCTGCGACATGCTCAACCTGGTCGGCGACGTCACCATCGCCAACCTGCTCGGCCGCCAGGCCGCCATCGCCTGGCCGAAGCTCTCGGCCCTGGCGGACGACGCCGGCGTGAGCCTCAACAACGTCGCCGCGCGCCAGGCCTGGCTGCAGGAGAACGATGAGGCGAAGTTCTACATGCGCAAGATCGACAACCTGCGCTACTTCGCCCACCAGTTCCTGCCGCGCATCGCCCGGTGGAGCAAGGCCATCACCAACCCGGACCGCACCACCCTCGAAGCGGTCCTCTAGGAATCCGGACTGAGGTAGCCTGCGCGCCATGCGCAGGCTCCTCCTCCCGATCCTCCTGGTCGTGATCGCGACCGGCTGCCGTACCACCCACGACGCGACGGACGAAGAGCTCGCCCTCGCCGGCGGCATCGCCAACGGCATGTTCAGCTCCCAGGACGCGTCCGGCGACATGGGCCAGGCGTCCGCGAGCGCCACCTCCGGCCTCTACGGCACCTTCATGGCGCTGCGCAAGGACGACGACAGCGGCGGGCCGGGCGGCTCGGCAGGGCTCTTCATCGTCAACGAAGGCCGCGAGGCCTGGCCCGACTGCGTCACCGAGTTGGAGGCTGGCGTCGAGTACGACGCCTGCGACTTCTCGGCCTCCGGGGACGGCTCCAGCGTCGCCTTCACGCTCGACGGCTTCTACGAGTGGACCGACAACAGCGCGGACGCCGACCTGCAGTACGACCTCGCCGTCTCCAGCTCGGGCATCTCGGTCGGCTGGACGTTCGCGTGGCTGATGTCGATGGAGTGGACCGACACCACGCTCAACGGCAGCTACTCCGTCGACTACGACTACGGCGTCACGACCGGGGGGCTGCCGACCGTCGGCGGCGTGGACTACACGCTCAACGGCACCATCGTGGACCTGACCTGGGACGACGCCTGCGGCGGCGTCATCTCGGGGACCATCGACTACACGTACTCGCTCAAGCAGACCGGCGAGCCGCCGGACGATGGCCACGTCACCGTGGTCTGGACCGGCTGCGGCTCGGCCGAGATCACCTGGTAGGAGGCGCCGCGGGGCGGCCGTGACCGGCCGCCCCGAAGACCCTTACCACTCTCGGCGGCGCAGGCCGAAGCCGGCGATGAGCAGGGCCAGGAACGCGACCTGGACCTCGCTGCTCGCCTCGGCGTCGCAGGAGCAGCCCTCGGGGCCGACCGACAGGTCGATCTCGCTGTCGCCCTCACCGTCGCACAGGCCGTCGCCGTCGTTGTCGTTCGGGCAGTCGTTGTCGTCGTCGCCCTCGCCATCGGCGGGGTCGTCGTCCTGCGCGCTGTCGTCGACGTCGTCGTAGCAGTCCGGCAGGCCGTCCTCGTCCAGGTCGTCGAGCCCCTCGTCGGCGTCGGAGATGCCGTCGTTGTCGGAGTCTTCGTCCAGCCAGTTGCCCACGCCGTCGCCGTCCCAGTCGTCCTCACCCTCGGTCGCGTCGTCGATGCCGTCGCCGTCCGAGTCCTCGTCCAGCCGGTTCGGCTCCCCGTCGCCATCGACGTCCGCGTGCCCCTCGGTGCCGTCGTCGATGCCGTCGTCGTCCGAGTCGACGTCGAGGTGGTCCGGCCAGCCGTCGTCATCGGTGTCGACCGGGTTCCAGGGATCGTCCCCGCACTCGTCGCCGTCGATGATGCCGTCGTTGTCGGCGTCGGAGTCGTAGCAGTCGGTCAGGCCGTCGCCGTCGAAGTCGGTCTCGTCCTCGACCGGGTCCGGCACGCCGTCGCCGTCGCTGTCGCACTCCGGCGGGAAGTCGCCCCCGATGTACTCGTCGCAGACCCCGCCGGTCCAGTTGTCGTCCTCGTCCCACGACCACCCGTCTTCGTTGTCGTCGTCGTCGCAGCGATCACTGATCTGGATGAAGCCCGGCATGATCAGCACGTCCTCGCATTCGTCGTGCACTTCGATGAAGCAGCCGGCGAGGGCGACGGTGAGGGAAAGGAAGAGGAAGGTCAGGGTCCTGCGCATCGATTGGTCTCCCGGGCGGCGCCGCGGAGGCCGCCTCTCACCTCGACGGTGCGGGCTGCTCACAGGAACGATCACTTTTTCTTTGGACGAAGTTCGAAATCGACCCTAAGGGGCCGACGTCGACGCCCTAGAGCTTCGGCTTGACCAGGACCAGGGCGGCCGGGAGCACCACCAGGTCGGCCACGAGCGCGATGGCGATCGCGAGCCCGCAGAGCAGGCCGAAGTGGATGTTCGGGCTGAACGAGGCGAGCAGCATCAGCTCGAACCCCAGGGTCAGCACCACCGACGTGGTGACCACCGCGCGCCCCGTCTTCATCAGTGTGTCGACGACCGCGTCGTGGATGTCGTCGCCCTCGTGCACGCGCCGACGCAGGTGGTGCAGGAAGTGCACGGTGTTGTCGACGACCAGCCCCAGGGCGACGGCGCCGATCATGGTCGTGCCGGGGTCGAGCTTGATGCCGACCCAACCCATGAAGCCGATCACCAGCGCAACCGGGAGGATGTTCGGGATCATCGAGAACAGCCCCAGCCGGACCGAGCGCAGCGCCAGCGTCATGCAGAGCAGCACCGTGATGAACGCCAGCCCGATCGAGCGCGTCGCCGACCGCAGCAGGTAGGTGTCCATGTTGGCGATGAGCTTGCTCATGCCCGTCGACATGGCGCTGTTGGGGGGGTGGAACGTCTCGTCCAGCAGGGCGTCGAGGTCCGAGATGCGCGCCGTCAGGTCGTCCGCCTGGCTGGCGCGCACGGTGGTGGTGATCCGGGCCGAGCTGTAGTCGAAGTCGACCAGCGCTTCGACCTCCGCCGGGTCGTCCAGCAACAGGAGCAGCTGGGCGACCTCCGCCCGGTCGTCCGGAATCCGGCGCTCCGCCTCGTCGCCGCCCCGGAGGGCCTGCCGGAGCTCCTGCACGTAGTCGGCGAGGGAGACCGAGGCGCCGACGCCGTCGACGTCGTCCAGCCAGTCCTCGACCGACGCCATCGCCTCGAGCACCTCCGGCTCCTTGACCCCGCCTTCGACCCCGGTCGAGACGATCACCTCCAGCCGGGTGGTGCCGGCCAGCTCCTTGTCGATGAACTCCAGGTCCTGGCGCACGGGGTCGCGCTTGGTGAAGTACTCGACCGGGTTGCTCCCCAGCTGCAGGAAGAAGAGCCCGGCGAGGCCCAGGGAGGCCAGCGCGACCGAGAACACCATCACTCGGCCGGCCTTCTGCAATGCGAGCTCGCCCAGGGCAGCCAGCCCCTTGTCCCACTTCGCCCAGAGCCCGTCGAGCGGGTGGTGCTCGGCCCCTGACGACTCCTGCGCCGCCACCCACGGCAGCAGCCAGGGACCGAGGGCGTAGCTGAGCACGAAGGCGCTGGCGACGCCGAACGCACCGATCTGGCCGAACTGCCGCAGCGGCGCCAGGCTGCTGAAGTTGAGGCTGCTCAGCCCGGCGACGGTGGTCGCCGCGGTGAAGAAGCTGGGCGTCAGCAGCTGCCGCAGGGCGGTGTAGGCGGCCTCCTTGGGCTCCTTGCCGTGACGTCGCAGCAGCAGGGTGCGGGACAACAGGTGGATCGCCGTCGCGATGCCGACCCCGAGGAGCATCGGGTAGATGATCCCGTGGATGATGGTCAGCCGCTGGCCGATCATCACCGTCGCGCCGGTCACCCAGCAGGACGCCAGCGCGACCACCGAGATCGGCAGCACGAGCGCCCGCCAGGTCTGGAACAGGATCAGGATGATGATGACGATGACGAGCACCATCGCCGGCATGATCATCATGAAGTCGCGCTCGGTGTGACGCAGGAACGCGTCGTCCAGGATGGTCGGCCCGGCCAGCCGGACGTCCAGCCCGCGAGCCTCCTCGAACCGCTCCACGACCCCCCGGATGTCCCGCGCGAGGATGCGCTTCTCGTGGGTCCGCCCCATCAGGTGGTCGACCGTGACGACGATCGACGCGACGTCCCCCGCGCTGCCGACCAGCGCCCCGACGAGCATGTCGTTGGACATCACCCGCTCCTTGAGCGCCGCGGCGTCGGGCGGGTCCTCGGGGTCGTACATCGGGCGCACGGTCAGCACGCCGGGCTCGGAGATCACCTCGCTGAGGGCGACGACGGAGCGCACCTTCTCCACCCGTTCGAGCCCCTCGACGGCCTGCCCCAGGTCCCACGCGAAGCGCAGCCCGTCATCTGTCCAGAGATCGGGGTCCTTCCACGCGAGCACCACGATCTGGTCGCTGTCGAAGCTCTCGGTGAACTCCTGGTAGATGACCAGGTCGGGGTCGTTCTCGAGGAACCAGACCTCGATGGAGTTATCGAACCCCACCTGCGTGGCGAAGAACGCGGTGACCGCCGTCACCACGAGGACCGCCACGAGGCCGATGGTTCGCATCATCGGGAGACGAGCGCTCGCAGGCTCAACGACCGGTGAACCGGGGCTTGGACTTGTTCATCCACGCCATCACCCCGGCCATCACGTCGGACGACGCGAGACATTGCAGCTGCGCTTCAGCCTCGTTGGCCAACGCCTCCTCCATGGTCGCGCCGAGCGAGCGGCGCAGGTTGCGCTTCGCGAGCCGGTAGGCCAGCGGCGGCCCGTCGGCGAGGCGCGCCGCCACGGCCGCGACGCGCTCTGGTAGCGCGGCGTCGGGCACCACGTCGTTGACCAGGCCGAGCTGCAGCGCCCGGTCCGCGTCAAACAGTTCGGCCAGGTACATCAACTCCAGCGCCTTGGCGGCGCCGACCAGCCGGGGCAACGTCAGCGAGCTGCCCCCGTCGGGCACGAGGGCGATCTTCGAGAAGGACTGGGAGAACCGGGCCGACGACGCGGCGAACCGCAGGTCGCAGGCGAGCGTCAGGTCGAACCCGAAGCCCACGGCGTCCCCGCTGACCGCCGCGATGGACGGTCCCTCGAAGTGCCAGACGGCGCCGAGCAGGCGGTGAAACGCGGCGAGGGCCCGCCTCCGACCGTCCTCGCCCCCCTGCATCGTGCCGGCGTTCTCGACCAGGTCGGCGCCCGACGAGAAGGAGCCGCCGGCGCCCGTCAGGACCAGCACCCGGACGTCCTCCCGGCCGTGCAGCGCCTCGACCTCCGGCGAGAGCGCCTCGAGCTGCGGGATGGTCAGGGCGTTCTTCTTGTCCGGGCGATTCAGCGTGACCGTCGCGACCTGATCGCCGACGTCGATGAGGTAGTCCGCCATGGGTGCAGGAGCGTAGCAGAGGGGTCTGCGTCGAGCGCTGGAGTGGGGGATCTCCCCATGCAGGCCAGGGGCGATCGGCAAGCCCCCATCTGCGACTCGGCCCCCGCCCGATCGTCGACTCCATGCAGTACGGGGTGACAAGTGGGGCCTGGCCCCCTTATTTACCTTGACCGGGTGTGGGACAACGGTCAGCGAGGGTGAAGGGCGTTTGATGCTGTCGAGAGTGTTCGCGATTGTCTCCCTGCTGGCCCTGGTCGCCTGCGCGCCCGCGTCCGACGGGCGCGACTTCCAGGCGGTCGAGCCCGTCGACGACGAGGCGCCCGACGACGCCGACGACGCCGGTGACGATCTCGACGACGCGGACGACGCGAACGACAGCCAGGACCCCGACGACCCGGCCGACCCCGACGACCCGGCCGACCCCGACGAGGACGACGACCCGGACGACGACCAGCAGCCCGATGAGCAGGCCTGGGACAGCACCCCGCCGGACGTGGAGGTCGGCGACGTCGTCAACTTCGACGTCACGTGTGGCTTCTTCCTCAACTCCTTCGGCTTCTCCGCCCGCTGGGGCGCCCAGGGCTGGGAGATGGGCGAGTTCGACGAGGCGGTGCCCAACCCCGCCCTGCTCGCCTGCATGGGCGAGGGCGGCGACCAGGTCCAGTTCGACATGGAGTGGACCGCGGACGAGCTGTTCCTGCTCATCAACTCCCTGGAGCACGTGCTGACGCCGAGCGAGTTCGAGAACCGCTGGTTCGGTGGCGTCTACCCCGTCGACATGACCCCCGAGTGCGAAGACGCGATGCTCGGCCTCGGTTACGACGATCTCCAGGTCCCGCTGACCATGCTGATGGTCGGCGTGGAGAGCCCGGTCCTGTAGACCCGATTTCTTCGTCGACCAGGCTCAAGACCGGCTGAGAACGGCCGAAAAGCTAGATCCAGGTAGGCGGGGGCCTCACCGGGATCACACGACATGACGACACGGACCCTCCTGGCACTCTTCGTCAGCCTCTTCGTCTTCGCGTGCGCGCCGGTCGACGAGGTCGCCCCGGACGGCCCCGAGCCGATGGACGAGGGCGACGCCGAGGCCGACGACGGCGACGCCGGCGACGAGGACGCCACGGCCGACGACGGGTGGACCGAGGAGGGCGACGAGGTCGCCGAGGACGAGCCCGAGGAGCCGACCGAAGAGCCCGAGGACGACGAGGAGTCCACCGAGGAGCCCGACGAGGACGAGGCCTGGGATGCGTCCCAGCCCGACCTCCAGGCCGGCGACGTCACCACCTTCGTCGTCAACTGCGGCTTCTTCCAGGGCAGCTTCGAGATGGGCCTGCGCTACCTCGGCGACGACGAGTGGGAGCAGGCCTGGTTCGACGCCGCGATGCCGACCCCCGAGCTCATGCCCTGCGCCGAGGGCGACAGCGACGCCGACTTCGAGGTCGACTGGACGGCCGAGGAGCTGTTCCTGTCCATCGGCGGCCTGGACCACTGGCTGAACCCGACCGACAGCGAGAACCGCTGGTTCGGGCACGTGCTGCCGACGACGATCAACCCCGCCTGCCAGTCCGGCCTGGAGTCCCTCGGCTACGCCGACACGGGCATCCCGCTGACCATGGAGCTGACCGACGTCGGTCCGCCGGTGCTCTAGAGATCAGGCGAGCGCTTCGAGCTCGTCCAGCCAACCCTCGACGACGTCACAGCCCCGCTGCCAGAACCCCGGATCGGCGAGGTCCAGCCCGAGCTCCGCGAACAGCTCGGCCGGCGCTCGACTGCCCCCCGCCGCGAGCAACGCCCGGTAGCTGCGCACGAACTCGTCGCCCCGCTCCTTCCAGAGCCCGTGGAGGGCCAGCGTCAGGAGCTTCCCGAATGCGTACGAGTAGCAGTAGAAGCGCGCGAAGACGAAGTGCGGGATGGTCACCCAGCGCCACGCGTCCCGGTCCTCGAGCGCGACCTCGACGCCGAGCAGGCGAGCCATCTCCTCGGTCCAGAAGCGGCACAGGTCGTCGGTCGAGACGACGCCGTCGGCCCGGGCCCGGTGGGCGCGGCGCTCCCAGTTGATGTAGGCGACCTGGTGGAACGCGGTGCCGACGGCGTCCCGCACCTGGCGGTCGAGGAGCTGGCGACGCAGCGTGACGTCGTCGGCCCGAGACATCAGCAGCTCGTGCAGCCACAGCTCGGCGAAGACCGACGCGGTCTCCGCCAGCGGGGTGCCCGAGCCGTAGTTGAGCGGCGTCTGCTCCAGGCTCAGCACCATGTGCAGGCCGTGCCCGAGCTCGTGGGCGAGGGTGAAGACGTCGTCCAGCGTGTCCGCGTAGTTGAGGAGCACCCAGGGGTGCCGTGGCGGCAGCCCCGGGGAGCAGAACGCTCCACTCGTCTTCCCCTTGCGCCCGAACACGTCGAGCCAGCGCTCATCGAAGAAGCGCCGGGCGATGTCCCCCGCCTCGGGGTCGAAGCGACCGAACGCCTCCAGCACGACCTCCGCCGCGTTCGGCCACTCCACCTTCGGCTCTTCGCCGAACGCCGGGATTCGCACGTCCTGGGTGCCGTAGTCGGGCAGGTCGAGCACGCGCTTGCGCAGGGCGTGATAGCGGTGCACGAGCGGGAACGAAGCGGTGGCGGTCTCCAACAGGGACTCGACGACGCCGCGATCCAGGTCGTCGTGCAGCACCGGGTAGTGCATCGGCCCGTCGTAGCCGCGGGCCTCCATCTCGAGGCGATGGTCCTCGAACAGCGTATTGAAGACGAACGTCAGCACCTCGCGGTGGGGCTCGAACGCCTGGGCCACCGACTCCACCGCCCGGTCGCGCACGTCCCGGTCGCCGTCGACCATCAGCGCGCGCACCTCGCCGCGGGTCATGACCCGCTCCTCCCCGTCGACCTCGACGGTGAACTCGAGGCCCGCGCTGACCTGGGTGTACAGGTTCACCCAGGCGACCTTGCCGGTCAGGTCCTTGCGCGTGACCGTCGCCTCCGCGTCCTCGCTCAGCGTGAACGGCGCGAACTGCTGCTGGAAGCCGAGGTAGTGCCGGTAGGGGTCGAGCTCGGAGGCGTCGGCCAGGGCGTCCAGGTGCTCGGCGGTGACCGCCTTGAGCTCGACCTGCCAGAACGCCAGGCGCGCGTCGACGTCGGCGCCGAACCCCTGGGCCGCGGCGACGGCCGCCTGCGCGGCGGGGTCATCGGCGGCCAGGGCGTAGCGCAGCGACGCGTAGTGTCGAGGTCGGGCGGCCACCCGGACGAGGTCCTCGAACGCCTCGAACGCGGCGCGCAGCTCCGCCCCGGTCAGCGACGCGACGCGGCCGCGGTACCGGGCGGCGAACGCGTCGGCCGCCTCCACCGCCCGGGCCTGGTCCGCCTCGATCGCCGGATCGTCCGGGCCGGCGTACAGGTCGGTCAGGTCCCAGGTCGGCTCGGGCAGCTCGGTCATGGACGGTGGCGCACCGCGATGGCCTCGATCTCCACCCGACCGTCCTTGGGCAGGCGGGCCGCCTGCACGGCCGACCGGGCCGGGTAGGGCTCGGCGAAGAAGGCCTCGTAGACGCCGTTCATCGTGGCGAACTCGTCCATGTCGGCGAGGAACACCGTCGTCTTGACGACGTCCTGGAGGCTGCAGCCGGCGGCCGCGAGCACCGCCTGGAGGTTGGTCAGGGCCTGGGTGGTCTGCGCGAGGATGCCTTCGGCGAGGTTCCCGGAGACCGGCTCCATGCCGAGCTGCCCGGCGGTGAAGACGTGGTCACCGACCATGATCGCCTGGGAGTAGGGACCGATCGCGGCGGGCGCCAACTGCGTCGAGACGACTTGCTTGTCACTCATCTAGTCGTCCTCCTCGGGCGGGTGATAGACGCCGACGAACGGCAGGTTGCGGAAGTACCCGGCCAGGTCGAGGCCGTAGCCGACGACGAAGTGGTTCGGGATCGTGAAGCCGAGGTAGTCGATCGTCAGCTCGGTGCCCGGGGCGCGGCCCTCCGGCTTGTCGAGCAGCGACGCGATCGCCAGGCTCGCCGGGTGGCGGGTGGCGAAGTTCTCGAGCAGGTAGCTGAGGGTCAGGCCGGTGTCGACGATGTCCTCGACGATCATCACGTCCTTGCCCTCGATCGAGTGGGTCAGGTCCTTGACGAGACGGACCATGCCGGTCGACCGGGTGCCGCCGTCGTAGGAGCTGACCTCCAGGAAGTCGATCTGCACCGGCACCGCGATGGCGCGCATGAGGTCGGACAGGAAGGGCACCGAGCCCTTGAGGATGCCGACCAGGGTCAGATCGCGGCCGGCGTAGTCGGCGGTGATCTGCCTGCCGAGCTCCGCCACGCGGCTGCTGATCGTGGTCGCGTCGAGCAGGGGCTCGACCCTGCGAACATCGGGGATCATCGGGGCCTCCGAGAGAGAAGCCGGGATTGTACAGGCGTCGGCCTTGATTCGAAGGGGTGCGACCGCCATGGTGCGTGCCACCAGATTCGGGGAGCAGATGAAGGTCATCCGAGACGACGCGTGGCGCGCGTTCGTAGAGGCCGCCGACGAGGCCGGCCAGCGCATCAAGCGGGTGCGCGCGGCGCCCCTGAAGCCCGGAGGCCGCACGATCCTCCGGTTGTTCGAGCAGGTCGACGACGACGGGCGACCCCACCCTCGGCTGACGGTCGAGATGCCGCTGCCCGACGACCCCTCGCCACCGGACGACCTGCTCGGCTCACCGGACGCGCCGCCGGCGTCGGCCGCGGAGTTCGAGGCGCTCGTCGGCGCGGCCATCGAACGACACGCCGCCTCGCTCGCCGGGGTGGACCTCATCGGCGAGAACGCGCCGGACGCCAGCCCGCGGTTCTTCCTCAACGCCATCCGGGGCCAGCGCCGCAGCGCCCTGTTCGAGCGGGCGCGGAGCTACGCCAACGAGCTGTCGGCGGCCGGCGCCCTGTCCGACGACGAGCTCACCGGGACCCGACGGATGCTCGCGGCCCGGGAGGACCTGGCCCACTCCGGCACGACGGCGTTCGACGACGCGGACACCGGCACCTACCACTCGTTCGGCCACGACGCGCCGTTCGTGCACCACCTGGAGCTCACCCTCTCGGCGCTGCCGGAGGCGGAGTCCGAAGCGTTCGCGTCGCTGCCTCCGGAGCAGCAGGAGGCGGTGCGTCGTCAGCGAGACCAGGCGACGCGGTGGCTCGACCACCTGATGCGGCACAAGTACGCCCACGACGGCGTCATCGAGACGGACATCGAGCGCTCCGTCGGCGGGTTCCTGATCGACCGGGAGACCCGCCAGATCGTGTCCGAGAGCGAAGCGAGCCGGGACTCCCTGGTGCCGGGGTACGAGCTGCTGCGGATCGAGCCGACGGCTGAGCACGCTCACGCGGGCGCGTGGGTCTATCGAGACGGCGAGGGCGCGCTCCGGATGCAGGACCACAGCGTGGTCGACGGAGCGCCGGAGACCCGGGCGGTGCCCCGGGGGGCGGAGGACCTGACGTTCCGTCGCGCCCCCGGCGATCCCCACCTGCGGCCGGACGTGCGGTTCGAGTGGAACGGCGACGGCTACGTGCAGCAGGGCAAGATCGACTGGATCTCGTGGGCCGGTCATTGCGACATCAAGGCGGTGGTGGAGCAGCTCGGGATCACGCTGACCGACGAGCCCCGCCCCACGCTGCAGGAGTTCCGCTCGGACGTCGCGTCGACGACGGAGTACAGCCGGGACCTGCTGCTCGAGATGCTCTGCTGCGCGCTGGAGCTGGGCTCGGTCTACCGGACGCTGGACGGCTCTCGGTACCTGCAGCGCGGCGTGCACCGCTTCGGCGGCGCGCGAAACGACAGCCGACCGGACCGGCTGCAGTTCAAGGGCCCCGGCGAGGGCAAGAGCTTCCGCTGGCCCCTGGCGGGGCGGGCCGAGGCGTTCCGGGTCACGGGGCTTCAGGACGGCGCCGACGCGGTGGACCTGGCGACGGTGTTCCTGCGCCACCAGCCCGACCTCGACGCACTCGACTTCGCCGCCAACCCGCGGTTCCTCGAGACCATCGAGGGTGACTACTCGCTGATCGACACCAGCGAGATGCTGCTGGAGGCGATGGTCGAGGTGGACACCGTGGACCCCGCGTCGGGCTACCTGTCCAAGACGCGCGAGCCGACGACGGTCGACCTGCGGCCAGAGGCCGCGCCGGGCCGCGACTTCCTCGGCACCCACCTGCACTCGCCGGAGGACCGCAGCCTCTACCGGGTCTACCTGGACCGCGCCGGGTCGCCGGCGATCGTCGCCGAGCTGGAGCGCTGGGAGGCGGACGAAGGGGCGTGGCGGGCGGTGCCCCAGCCCGGCGAGACGGTCCGGGTGCCGTTGGTCGCCCCGCTGGCGGTGACGCTGAGTCGGGAGATGAAGCGGGACGACCCCGACGTGTTCACCGAGCTGCTGGCCATCGCGACGCGCGAGGGGCGGAACATCAACGCCGACACCGACATGGCGGCGGAGGTCTGGAACGGCACGGTCACCCGGATCCACTCCGAGCGGCTGGCGGAGGACCGGCAGCGGGGCACGGAGCACTGGCGGGTCGGGATCGACGCGCGCTTCGGCAAGGCGACGCTGGAGTACCTGCTCCGGCGGGAGCCGGACGGGGCGGTCGAGGCGATGTGTCCGCTGACCCCGGGGGACGACGTCCAGGGCAGCCGACGGCAGGCGCCCGACTTCCTGTGGCAGGACTTCCCGGACGTCGGCAGCAAGGGCCACGAGCAGGGAGAGTGGGTGGTCAACGAGTCGATGGTCGACCGCGGGATCGCCCAGGTTCGGTGGGAGCCGTCCGCGCCGGGCGGGTTCTACGTGTACGACGACCACGTCAAGAACGTGTATGAGCAGCTCTTCTGCGGGCTGGGCGGCTACCCGTTCACGGTCGTGCACAACAACAAGCGCTACGGCTTCGAGGACGAGGCCGGGTGGCAGGAGGCCGTCGATCGGCTGACCGGGCTGCGGGCCGCGCTGAGCTTCGAGGAGTAGAAGATGAAGTTCCCCGAGTACGACGATCTGGACGCCATCGGCCTGGCCGAGCTGGTCAGCAAGGGCGACGTCACCCCGGCCGAGCTGCTGGAGGCGGCGATCGAGCGCAGCGAAGCGCGCAACCCGGCGCTCAACGCGGTCGTCTACTCGATGGTGGACCGCGCCCGGAGCCGGGCCGACAGCCTGCCCGACGGCCCCCTCAAGGGGGTGCCGTTCCTGGTCAAGGACCTGAAGCTGGCGATGGCGGGCATCCCGACGTCCAACAGCTGCAAGCTGACGAAGGACTACGCGCCGGACCGCAGCTCGGTCACGGCGGAGCGGTACGAGGCCGCGGGGCTGCAGATCTTCGGCAAGACCAACACCCCCGAGTTCGGGATCATGGGGGTGACGGAGAGCAAGCTGCGGGGGCCGTGTCGCAACCCGTGGAACAACGACCACACGCCGGGGGGGAGCAGCGGCGGCTCGGGGGCGGCGGTCGCGGCGCGCATCGTGCCGATCGCGCACAGCGGCGACGGGGGCGGCTCGATCCGGATCCCGGCGTCCTGCTGCGGGCTGTTCGGCCTCAAGCCGACGCGCGGCCGGGTGACGATGGCGCCGTACGCGGGCGAAGCGTGGGGCGGCTTCGTGCAGGAGCACGTGCTGAGCCGCTCGGTGCGGGACAGCGCGCTGCTGCTCGACATCGAGGCGCAGGGAGCGCCGGGCGAGCCCTACGCCCAGCCGGCCAAGGAGCGGCCCTGGCTCGAGGAGGTCGGCGCGGACCCGGGCAAGCTCAAGATCGCGTTCACCCAGGACACGCTGTACGCGGGGGAGACGCACCCCGACTGCGCGGCGGCGACGGACGACGCGATCCAGTTGCTGCAGGACCTGGGGCACACGGTCGTCGAGGCGAAGCCGCCGATGCCGGTGGCGGACCTGGTGCACGCCTACTTCATCACCGTCGCGACGGGGGTCGCCTGGTTCTGCACGGACGCGGCGGCCAGGCACGGCCGGAAGCCGCGAGCGTCGGACTTCGAGCCGGCGACGTGGCTGCTCGCGCAGATCGGCTGGAAGCACACGGGGGCGGACCTGCTGGCGGCCCAGGTGACGATGCAGCGGGCGGCGCGGGAGGTGGCGGCCTTCTTCGAGGAGTACGACGTCTTCGTGTCGTCGTCGCTGGCCCGGCCGCCGACCGAGGTGGGCGAGCTGTACCCGTCGGGCAGCAAGGAGACGCAGCTGAAGATCCTGGGCGTGCTGCCCCTGAAGGCGCTGCTGAACAAGGCGCTGCACGAGCTGGGGACCCAGAGCCTCGCGGCGACGCCCAACACGCAGCTGTTCAACCAGACGGGTCAGCCGGCGATGTCGGTGCCGCTCTACTGGAACGAGGCGGGCCTGCCGATCGGGACGCAGGTCGCGTCGAAGTTCGGCGACGAGGCGACGCTGTTCCGGCTCGCCGCACAGCTCGAGGAGGCCCGCCCCTGGGCAGGCCGGAAGCCGCCGGGGATCTAGGAGCGTGTAGCGCATTGGCCACCTGTCGCCCCATGGACCGGATGCGTCCGATCCCGTTGTTGCTCCTCGTCGTGCATTCCCGATGCATCTCCTCGTCGCGCCTTGGCCTCGGACACCCCGGTCTCACGGGGCTCCGGTTCCAATGCGCTACAAGCTCCTAGCCCCCTCTCGCCGGTCCCGCTGCCTCATTGCGCCAACCGAGTTACCTGACCCGATCTCCTCGTCCCCGGGGCCCGATCTCGGCGTCGCTCCTCGGTCGAAAGGGAGCGACCTTGCTCCCTCGTCGCTCCTGGACCTCGGACCCCGGGGCCTCCGGATTGTCGGGTCATCAGACTCGGTTGGCGCAATCAGGGGACCTCTTCTGCACACGCGGAACGAACGGCCACCCTCGGCGCCAGGGTCCACGTTGCGACCGCCTACGGGGAACGAACGGCCACCCTCGGCACCAGGGTCGAGCGTAACTCCGACCCTGAGGGCGAGCGTCTCCGCTACGTGCGCCCCCACGAGCGTAACTCCGACCCTGGGGCCGAGCGTCCAGGATGTGCGCGCCGTGACGAGCGCAAGTCCGACCCTGGGCCCGACCGTCCCCGTGATGCGCGCCCGGACGAGCGTAACTCCGACCCTGGGCCCGAGCGTCCCCGTTATGCGCGCCCCGACGATCGGGAGCCCTCACCGCCACAACCTGGCCAAACGTGCCATTCGACCCGAGATGCGGCGGGCCTCAACCGCCACAACCCGGCTAGACGTGCCGTTCCACCCGAGATGCGGCGGGCCTCAACCGCCACAACCCGGCCAGACGTGCCGTTCCACCCGAGATGCGGCGGGCCCGCACCGCCACAACCCGGCCAGACGTGCCGTTCCACCCGAGATGCGGCGGGCCCGCAC
>CAYQEG010000032.1:0-161 GCA_964416435.1 uncultured Rickettsiales bacterium | reverse complement strand
CGCCACAACCCGACCAGACGTGCCGTTCCACCCGAGATGCGGCGGTGCCTCACAGGCGGCCTGGCAGGCGACGCCTGATCTGACCCAACGGAAAGGGCGGGAGCCCCCTAGATGACCCCGGCGTAGATTTCGATCCGGTCACGCCGTCAGCGGCGTTCCCT
>CAYQEG010000031.1:12548-47308 GCA_964416435.1 uncultured Rickettsiales bacterium | reverse complement strand
CCCAACCACAGCCTCGTTGAGCCGTCTCGGCACTGGAGGGCGGGCCCAGCCGCCAACCACGGCCGAGATGAGCCGTCTCGGTACTGGATGCCGGCCCCACCCCGCCAACCACGGCCGAGATGACCCGTCTCGGCACTCAGTAGCGGACACACGGTCGGGAGCGTCGGCGGCCGGGTCAGCCACCGCGGCCGGACAGCTACCCCCGCGGCGGGGCTACGGGACCGGCTCGGCGAGCAGCACCTCGATCTCGGCCTTCAGGGCCGGCGCATCGGCGGTGTGGAAGCCGAGGTGGCGCGAGCGCACGACCCCGTCGCGGCCCAGCAGGTAGGCGACCGGCAGAGCCGGCAGCTGCAGCGCGCTCGGAGCGACGCCTTCGGGGTCGAGCAGCACCTGGGCGCTCGGGGCCAGCCGAGCGGCGTAATCCGCCACCGGCGCGCCCGCCTGGTCGACGCTGACCGCGACCACCGCGAAGCCCTGGCCGCCCAGCTCGGCGATCCACGTCTCGTAGACCGGCAGCGACTTCATGCAGGGGTCGCACCACGTCGCCCAGAAGTCGACCAGCACGACCCGGCCCCCCGTCTCAGCGATCGAGACCGGCTGCCCGGTGGCCAGGTCCGTCAGCTCGATCGTGGGCAGCGGCTGACCGACCGAGGGGTCCGGCGTCGCGGCTCCCGACGCCGCGACGCCGCCCTTTGTGGTCGCGCAGCCGGCGACCAGCGCCAGGGCGAGCACGGCGAGGGCGGAGTGCGTGAGCAGGCGATCGGTCATGGGCTTCTCCGCTGGGGTCCTGCACAATGGACGTGATGATCCGTAGAAGCCTTCGCCTCCTGATCGCCTGTTCGCTGCTCGTCGGCGGGGCCGGCTGCGCCACCGTGCAACCCTGGGAGCGCGGCACGCTCAGCCACCCCTGCATGGACCTCGCCACCCAGCTGGGCGACGGCTACCGCGTCCACATCCTGCCGATCCGCGAAGGCGCGCTGCCCGGCAGCGCGGGCATCGGCGGCGGCTGCGGCTGCAACTGACGGACCCCTCACTTCAGGGCCGGTCCCACGAGATCCCGACCTGGCCGACCCCGGCCAGGGTGTCCTTCGCCGGGCGCAGCTGCTCGCCCTCGAGCACCAGGAAGTCGGCGTAGTGGGTCCAGTGGAACTCCGCGGCGAAGACGAGCTCCATCCGGCCACGCTTGCCCGCCAGGTCGACCCGCGGACGCAGCGCCACCCGGGCCATGTCCGTCCACATCTTGCCGAGGCGCCGGTCCCGCGTGATGAAGTCCCGGTTCACGGTGTACAGCGAGCGGTAGAAGCTGACCGAGCTCTGCCAGTGGAACCGGTCGGAGACCTCGAGCACCACCCCCTTGCCGAGGTCCACCGCGAAGCCGAGCTCGACCGAGTGGCTGCGCATCGCCCAGTCGTCCAGGTAGCCGCGCCACAGCAGCCGCAGGAACACGCGCCCGCCCAGGGCCTGCCGGATCTGGGCGGCCAGGGCGTGGCGGTCCCGCTCGCCGGGGTGGCGTGACTCCACCCACTGGGCCCGGCTGCGCACCTGCAGCTCGCCGTCGGACGGGAACACCGGCACGTCGAGGTAGGGGTTGGCGAGGTAGCCCCGCATCAGCTGCAGCGTGTACGTCGCCGACGCGATGGTGCTCCGGCTGAGCACCAGCGTCACGGTCCCGTCGATCTGGTGCACGAAGCGGTCGCGCCAGATGCCCAGCGGCTCGCCGACCTGGCCGATCCTCAGCCACGAGAAGCCGTACCCCACCGCGAGGGTCAGGTTGCGCTGAAGGAGGTCGATCTCGCCGCTCCCGAAGAAGCTGTTGGCGTGGGTGTCGATCTCGAAGCTGCCGAGCCAGCCGCCGCCGACCCGCACCGTGCGCAGGTCCCCGGCCAGGTTGAGGCCGACCTCGTGGCGGGTCTCCCGGAAGCCGGGCGTCGCCGACGTGACGACGTCCATCGTGGCCGAGCTGATCGCGTCCGCCGTCCAGCTGACGCCGACGTTCAGCTGCTCCGCCAGGTTGACGTTGGCGGCGGCCCAGGGGCTGGTCACGCCGAGCCCGTCGTCGTTGCCGTAGTAGCCGACCCCACCCTCGACCTGGGTGTCCCCGGCGTCCTGGGCGACCGCCGGTCCGGCGAGCAGCACCGCCGCGGCGGCCGCGATCCACAGGCGCATCACAGCCCCGTCTCGATCCAGTCGCGGAACGCGACGTAGTCCGGCTCGTCGGTCGCGTACCAGACGACCTCCCCGTCGGCGTGCACGATCCCGCCGGCCTCCGGGTCCAGGTTCTTCAGCAGCACGCGCGCCTCGTCGGCCGACTCTTCGTCGATGAGCCGAGCGCGCAGGGAGTCGTAGTTCCACCCCAGCTCCGCCGTCGTCAGGCGGTCGGGATCCAGCGGCGCGCCGGGCACCGCCGGCTCCGCCCGGAGGTACTCGACCGTGTAGAAGGTCAGCCGGCGGCCCAGGTCCCCGTGGCAGCCCAGGTTGGAGCAGGACCGCTCGACGATCGGCTGCACGATCGCGACGTACTCGTCGTAGTCGGGCTCCGGGTACGGGAGGTAGGGGTTGTCCGGCCCCGGACAGCCCGACAGAGCGACGGCCGCGAGGAGCGCGCAGAGCAACGAACTGCGAGTCACCAGCGACATGCTCCCCTCTCCCGGCCGAACGTCAATGGACATTCTTGTCCATATCAACGAAGCACAGCGTCCAGATTGCAGGACTCAGACGGAGACAGCCTGACGACAGTCAGACCCGGCCCCTGAGCTTGAACCTATTGTTGGAGACGTGCGTACGCGAGAGCACCTCACCTGGTGGGTCTGGGCCGCCCTCCTGCTCCTTCCCCTGGGGGCAGCGATCACTGCGTGTCCAGGACCCGATGATCCCCTGGCCGGCGTAACCGAAGGCTGCCTGCTGTCGGAGTGCCACGCCGCGGTGGAGAAGATCCACCACGGCGGGCCGCCGCTGGCCTGCGTCGACTGCCACCTGGGCAACCCCGACGACGCCACCAAGGAGGGGGCCCACGTCACCGTGGACGTCTCCTTCAACCCGTCGACCCCCGGCGCCCGGTACCTCGACCGCCCGTCGATGCAGGAGCTGGACGAGCTGCCCCTGGACGTCCTCCAGTTCCTCAACCCGTCGGACTACCGCGTCGCCCCCCGGGCCTGCGGCAGCTCCGCCCTCGGCGGCGCCCAGTGCCACCCGAGCATCGTCGACAGCTCCCTGCTCCTGAACCGCTACACCCTCGCGGGCCAGTTCAGCGGCGGCGGCTTCATCGCCGGCGTGCAGGACAAGGAGGTGCGATGGGGCGTCGCGACGGTCGAGGACCCGTACACCCCCGAGGTCCTCGCCGACGGCGTCATCCCCGGCGTCGATCGGCTGCCGGCGTCTCCGCCCGATTCGATCACCGACCCGATCGCCCACGCCTGGTACCCGGTGATGGAGCAGCTGTGCGCCGAGTGCCACGTCGGCCAGGACGGACGACGGGCGCCCGGGCAGTACTACTCGTCGGGCTGCAACGCCTGCCACATGGTGACGGAGGAGGACTCCCGCGCCCGCACCGCCGACCCGACCCAGGACGTCGAGGAGCTCGGGCACGTCTCCACCCACCGGTTCACCAACCTGGTCCCCGACTCCCAGTGCGCCCGGTGCCACGTCTCCCACCTCGGCCGCGCCCTGCTCTCCCGGGGCATCCGGGAGAAGAGCGAGCACGAAGGCGACGAGGCCATCGGCGGCCCCAACCGCGGCGTCGAAGACCCCGAGCACGCAGTCTGGTGGCCCGAGGAGAACTACGTCCGGTACCAGGGCGAGTACCAGCTGTACGGCAAGCCCTACCCCTTCTTCATCGAGGACGAGGACGGCACCAACGACGTCGACGAGACCCCCCCGGACGTGCACACCGCCGCGGGCATGGGCTGCATCGACTGCCACAACATCCGCGAGTCCCACGGAGACACGACGATGTCCGCCCGGATGGACGGCGAGATCGACGTGCGGTGCGAGAGCTGCCACGGCCGCCCCGGCGAGCGGGCGACGCTGCGGAGCGACGCCGGCCTGGCGTTCAACCGGTCGGAGACGACCCCGGGCGGTACGGGCAACAACCAGCCGGTGTTCACCGAGCTGGAGGGCGGCCGGATCCACCAGTACGTGCGCTTCACCCGCGCCAACCACTCGGTCACCCAGATCACCGAGCGGACCGACCCGACGCGCATCGAGTTCAACGAGAACACCCAGATGGGTTGCGCTCTGCACGCCGGCGACGCGGCCACCCGACTCGCGGTCAAGGAGCGGGTCAACGACCTCGCCGCCACCGATCCCGACCACATCTCCGAGGAGTTCCCAGGGTTGACCGACGGGTTCACCTTCGAGATCCCCGAAGAGGAGTTCGACGGTCGGCTCGAGTGCTTCACCTGCCACAACGCGTGGACGCTCAACTGCTACGGCTGCCACATGGTCCGGGACGACCGCGACAGCTACGTCAGCGCCTTGGACGGCGAGACGAGGCAGGGCGCCGTCCAGAGCTACGGCATGTCGGTGGTGGCGGACGGCCTCGCGATGGGCTTCGACACCCGCGGTCGCATCGCCCCCCTGGTCGGCACCTCGATCTTCTTCAGCCACATCGACGAAGGCGGCGAGACGCTCATCGACGCCCAGGCGCTCGTCGACGGCCACGGCGTCTCGGGCGAGGGCAACGTGCACAACCCGGTGCACCACCACACCATCCGGCAGATCCCCCGGGACTGCGATGGCTGCCACCCGTCGGCCACCGGCAGCCACGACGAAGCGGCGCTCCTGACCGCGGTCGGGCTCGGATCGGGTCGTTACACGTTTGAGGACGGTGACGGCGGGATCCACCTGCTGGACCGCCTGGTCGAGGTCGACATCGACGGCGACGGCGAGGCTGACGAAGTGCACCTGACGGGGTTGCCGACCTCCGTGATGGCGGTCGATCCGGTCGTCAGCACCACCCACGAGGCGATCCCCCAGCCCGAACCCCAGCCGGAGCCCGGCGCGCTGGACCTCGAGACCATCAACCGCACGCTCGGCGCCGTCGTGGTGCCGCAGCGCGAGTAGAGGTGAGAGCCCATGTTTGGCCACCTGCTTCCCCGCGTCCTCCTCATCGGGCTGCCCGCTCTGGTCGTCGTCGCGCTGCTGGCGTCGGACGGCCGCGCCTACGACACGGGTGACGTCACCGGCGGCGGCGCCGTCTCCGGCACCGTCCGCTTCCTCGGCGACGCCCCCGCGCCCCCGAAGCTCGCCATCACCCAGGACGAGGAGCATTGCGGCAAGGCCGACCTCGTCTCCGAGGAGCTGGTCGTCTCGTCGTCCAAGGGCCTCGCCAACGTGGTGGTGTTCGTCGAAGGCGTGACCGCGGGCAAGGCCGCCGTACCCGGCACCGCGACGCTCGACAACACCGGCTGCCGCTACGAGCCCCACGTCGTCGCGATGGTCGTCGGGAGCACGCTCAAGGTCGGCAACGACGACCCGATCCTGCACAACACCCACGCCCGCCTGCCCCGCTCGGACGTCTTCAACATCGCCCTGCCGATGGAAGGCCAGGTCATCGACCGGACCATCGACAAGCCGGGCCTGATGAAGGTCGGCTGCGACGCCGGGCACGACTGGATGAGCGCCTGGCTCGCCGTGTTCGACCACCCCTACTTCGCCGTGACCGACGCGGACGGCAAGTACTCCATCGCCGATCTCCCGCCGGGCGAGTTCACGCTGGTGACCTGGCACGAGAAGCTCGGTCGTCGCACCCAGGCGATCACGATCGCGGGCGACCTCGGCGTGAACGTGGACTACGAGTAGGCCGGCAGGGGGCTGCGTGCCCGACCCCGTCCCCGCGGAGGCGAGATCCCACAAGCGGCTGTTCGCCGTCTTGTCGCTCCTGCTCGCTGCGTCGACCGCCTGGGCGGTCGTGGACGAGGTGCACACCCGCCGCCCCTGGAAGGCCCACCAGGCCGCCTACGCCGAGCTGAAGGGGGAGACCACCCCGCCGCGCGTGCGGCAGCACGTGGTGCCCGCGCTGGACGCCATCGATCGGTGCGCCACCTGCCACGCCGGCATCGAAGACGACAGCCTGGTCGACGCCGACCTGCCGGCGGTGCTCGCCCCCCACCCCGACCTGGACGGCCTGCTGGGTGACCACCCGACGGAGCGGTTCGGCTGCGTCTCCTGCCACCGGGGGCTCGGCCCCGCCCTGACCGCGGAGCAGGCCCACGGACACGAAGGCGGGCACTGGCCGGACCCGATGCTCCCCGGGGTCTACGTGCAGTCGGGCTGCCTCGCCTGCCACCTGGACGACGAGGAGCTCACCGGCGCCCCCCTGCTCAGCCGGGGCCGGGCGCTGTTCGTGGAGCTCGGCTGCGACGACTGCCACCTCGCCATCGACGACAGCGGCGGCTCCCAGAGCCCACACCAGCGCGGCCCGTCGCTGCGCCACGTCGGGAGCAAGCTGCGCCCCGGCGCGCTGGTGCAGCAGATCCGTCTGCCCGAGCAGCGTCGGGCCGACTTCCGCATGCCGCGGTTCTGGCCCGGGGCCGACGACGACCCCGCGATGGCCGAGCGGCAGGACACCGAGTCCCTCGCGATCGCCGCCTTCCTGGTCGCCGCGTCCGAGCCGTGGGGCGACGGCATCTCCCCCGCCGCCGGCGACGCCGCCGCCGGGGAGCGCCTGTTCGATCGGCTCGGCTGCCGGGGCTGCCACGTGCTCGGCGTCGACGGCGCGGACGACGTGCTCATCGACGACGACGAGCCGGAGCAGCCCGGCGGCGGCGACGCCTGGGGAGACTTCGGCGGCGGTGGAGACGCCTGGGGGGACTTCGGCGGCGGCGAGGAGCCCGCCGAGGAGCCCTCCGAGGAGGTCGCGCCGGCCTTCGGTCACGGCCCCGCCCTGGGCGACATCGCGGCGCGGCTGAAGCCGTCGTTCTTCACGCCCTGGCTGCTCGACCCCGCCTCCTACTCGGCGGACACGACCATGCCGTCGATGCGCCTCGACGAGGCGCAGGCGGCCGATCTCACGGCCTGGCTGTCGACCCTCGGGGCGTCCGACGCGCTGCCCTCCCCGCCGGGCCTGGACGAAGCCCCGGACCCCGCCCTCGTCGAGCAGGGCCGCGGCCTCGTCGCCGACTACGGCTGCTTCGGCTGCCACGACATCCCCGGCTTCGAGGACGAAGGCCGCCCCGGACCGGACCTCGCCGAGTACGGCCGCAAGGCCCGCATGCAGATGCACTTCGGAGAGGTCGAGGTCCCCGAGGAGGGCAGCGACTGGGACTTCTACACGCGCACCAAGCTGCAGACCCCCCGCGCCTACGAGGGCGAAGACATCCTCCAGGTGATGCCGGGCTACGAGTTCGAGGAGGGCGAGGTGGAGGCGCTCGCCGTCTTCCTGCGTGGCCTGCGCGGCGACGCCCCCCCGACTGACTACGTGGCGGCTCCCGCGGAGCCCGAGCCGGTCCGCGACGGGCGCGCCCTGGCGACGGAGCTGAACTGCTCCGGCTGTCACACCCTGGACGGGGTCGAGGGCGGCATCCGCAAGCACTACGCCCGCGACCACCTGATGCCCCCGCTCCTGGACGGCGAAGGCAAGCGGGTGCGGCCCGACTGGCTGTACGGCTTCCTCCTGGAGCCGACGCCGCTGCGGCCCTGGCTGGAGGTGCGCATGCCGACCTTCGGCCTGGAGTCGGAGGAGGCCGAGGCCCTGGTCGCCTGGATCACCTGGCGCGACGGCGAGCGCGCGGCCTGGCGGCCCTCCTCCTCCCGGCCGCTGTCGGCCGAGCGGGCGACCGCCGCGGCGGTCATGTTCGCGGACCTCAAGTGCGTCCAGTGCCACCAGCTCGCGGCGGGCGGGGAGGTCGACTCCGCCGACCTCGCGCCCGACCTGGGGCTCGCCCGGCAGCGGCTCGACCGACGCTGGGTGCGCGCGTTCCTCGAGGACCCCGGGGCGGCGCTCCCCGGCACCCGCATGCCCCAGTTCTTCCCCGACGGGCAGAGCCCGTTCCCCGACCTGCTCGGGGGCGACGCCGACGCCCAGATGGACCTGCTGGTCGACCACCTCATGAACCTGGGGCTGCAGTCGGGCGCGCCCGCTCCCGTCGCCGAGGCGCCGGCGGAGCAAGACGAAGGAGAGACGCCATGAGCGACGACCACCATCACCGGGATCGGGACCGCAGCGAGGAGCCTGGTGACCTGTGGTGCCGGCGCGACTTCATGAGCACCGTCGGCTGGGCCGGCGTGCTCGGCAGCCTGGCCGTCTCCTTCGGCGGCTTCGCCAGGCTCCTGTTCCGACGCGCCCCCGTCGAGCCGCCCACGACGTTCAACGCCGGCCGCGTCGCCGACTACCGCCCCGGCAGCGTCAGCGACCGCTTCCTGCGCAAGTGGCGCGTCTTCATCGTGCGCGACGAGGAGCGCCTCTTCGCGGTCTACGGCAAGTGCACCCACCTGGGCTGCACCCCCAAGTGGGACAAGCGCGCCGACCGGTTCAAGTGTCCGTGCCACGGCTCCGGCTTCACCTCCGACGGCGTCAACTTCGAGGGTCCGGCCCCCAGCCCGCTGGAGCGCACGAAGGTCTGGGTCGACCGGGACGGTGAGCTGCGGGTCGACGTCGGACGGCGCTACGACCAGGACGACTGGGAGCAGCCCGAGGCGTTCGTCGCCGGGGACGCAGCCCCGCCGACCCCGGAGGACCAGGCGTGAGCGCGGAGCGACCACCCGGCGAGCCGAAGCGGGGCCTGTGGGCGCAGATCAAGGCGTCGATCTTCCGCCACCCGTACGAGGACACGCCGCGCAACCGCCTGCTGCAGATCACGTCCAACGTGTTCCTGCACCTGCACCCCCCCAAGACGCGGCGCCACGCGCTGCGACTCCGGTTCACGTGGGGCATGGGCGGGCTGTCGTTCCTGGTGTTCCTGGTGACGGTCGTCACCGGCGTCGTGCTGATGTTCTACTACCGGCCGACCGCCGCCCACGCCTACCTCGACATGCTCAACCTGGAGCACGAGATCGCGTTCGGCATGTTCCAGCGGAACATGCACCGCTGGGCCGCCCACGCGATGGTCATCCTGGTCTGGTTCCACATGATGCGGGTCTTCCTGACCGGCTCGTACAAGAAGCCTCGGGAGTTCAACTGGGGGGTCGGCGTGATGCTCCTGGTCGGCACCATGCTGCTGTCGTTCACCGGCTACCTGCTGCCCTGGGACCAGCTGGCGATGTGGGCGGTCACCGTCGGCACGAACATGGCCGCCGCGGCGCCGTTCGTCGGGCACGAGGGGCCGGGCGCGGAGCTGACCGGGGTGACCGACGCCAACGACATGAGGGCGCTGCTGCTCGGCGGCCGCAACGTCGGCGACCCCGCGATCCTGCGCTTCTACGTCCTGCATTGCGTGTTCCTGCCCCTGGGCCTCAGCGCCCTGCTCGCGCTGCACTTCTGGCGCGTGCGCAAGGACGGCGGCATCTCCGGCCCCGCGGAGGCGAGCGACGACGACCCGGCGCCCGACGCGGCTGACCCGGCGCCCGACGCGGCTGACTCGGCCCCCACCGGCGAGGAGTCAGCGTGAGCAACTTCCTGTCGATCCTCACCAAGCCGGACAACCTGCCGGTCGCCGCCATGGCGATCGCGCTCGTGTTCCTGCTGTGGGTGTGGGGCCGGCAGGCGCTCGCCCCCGGGGACGGCGGCGACGAGGTGCGCGACTCCGGGTTGCCCGACCGGGCCGACACGTGGCCCTACCTGGTGCGGATCGAGCTGCTCGCGACGATCATCGCGATGATCATCCTGGTCGTCTGGTCGATCACCATCGACGCCCCCTTGGAGGCCCCCGCCGACCCCAACCGCACCCCCGACCCGAGCAAGGCGCCCTGGTACTTCGTGGGGCTGCAGGAGCTGCTCGTCTACTTCGACCCGTGGATCGCCGGCGTGATGCTCCCGGGGTTGATCATCGTGGGGCTGATCGCCATCCCGTACGTCGATCCGAACCCCGAGGGCAACGGCTACTACACCTGGAAGGAGCGGCCGCTCGCGATCACGATCTTCCTGTTCGGCTTCCTGGGGTTGTGGATCGTGCCGATGCTCATCGGGATCTTCTGCCGCGGGCCCGGCTGGGCCTGGTACTGGCCCTGGGAGTCGTGGGAGACCGCCAAGATCGTCGTGCAGCCGTCGCGCAACCTGAGCGACCTGCTCGGGGTCGGCGCCGGCGCCGGCGCGTTCTCGATCGGGGCGATCGCGGTCGGCCTCTGGTACGGCTCCGCCGTCGCGTTCTGGGCGAAGTACAAGGCCCGGATCCTCGGCGCCGGGCTGGACGGCTGGCGGTACGCCGTCGTCGCCTTCCTGCTGCTGTCGATGGCCGCGGTGCCGGTCAAGATGGCCCTCCGCCTGGTGCTGGACGTCAAGTACGTCTGGGTGACCCCGTGGTTCAACATCTGACCGCGGCGCTGGTGGAGCGCATCGAAGAGGCGGCCGGCCTCGTCGACGCCCTGCGCGAGGTGCAGGACACGGTGGGCTGGCTGCCCCCGGACATGCTGAAGCTGATCGCCGCCACGCGGGGGCTGCCGCTCGCCCGCGTGCACGGTGTCGCGACCTTCTACACGGGCTTCCACCTCCAGCCCCGGGGACGCCACGTCGTCCGGGTGTGCGAAGGAACGGCGTGCCACGTCGGCGGCTCCGACCGCCTCGTCGACGCCCTCAGCAAGGAGCTGGGCGTCGCGCTCGGCGGCACGACCGAGGACCTCGGCTTCACGCTGGAGTCGGCCGCCTGCCTGGGCTGCTGCAGCCTCGCCCCGGTGGTCGCCGCGGGCGAGCGCACGTGGGGCCGGCTGAGCGCCCAGGACGCGGTGGACGCGGTCGCAGGGCTGACGGTGGACGAGCGATGAGGAGCGCCGCCGTCGGGCTGGGCAGCTGCGGGCTCGCCGCGGGCGCCGACGCGGTGCGGGCCGCCCTGGAGGCGGCGCTGCCGGGGCTGGAGCTGCAGGTCGACCTGCGCACCGCGGGGTGTGTCGGCCTGTGCAGCCGGGAGCCGACCGTCGAGCTCACCTCCCCCGAGCTGGGCTCGATCCTGTACGGCGACGTCACCCCGGAGCAGATCCCGCGGCTCCTCCAGGAGCACTTCGTGCGGGGCACCCCGCCGGTCAACCTCGTCATCCGGCGCGAGCAGGAGGCGCCGACCTTCCTGGCCGCGCAGCTTCGCCTCGTGCTCCGACGCTGCGGGCGGGTCGACCCGACCTCCCTGGCCGACTACGAGGCCCACCGCGGCTACGGCGGCCTGCGCCAGGCGTTCGAGCGCCACACGCCCCAGGGCTTCCTGGACGAGATCACCCGCTCCGGCCTCCGGGGGCGGGGCGGCGGCGGCTTCCCGACGGGGCGCAAGTGGGCGACCGCCCGGGCCCAGGCCGATCCCCACAAGGTCCTGATCTGCAACGCCGACGAGGGCGACCCTGGCGCCTTCATGGACCGGAACATCATCGAAGGGGACCCCTTCGCGGTCATCGAGGGCATGACGCTCGCCGCGTGGGCGATCGGCGCGAGCGAGGGCATCGTCTACGTCCGGGACGAGTACCCGCTCGCGGTCCGTCGCTTGAACGAGGCCGTCGCCCAGGCCCGCGCCGCTGGCTACCTCGGCGACGACGTGATCGGCAGCGGCTGGGCGTTCGACGTCGCGATCCGGCGGGGCGCCGGCGCCTTCGTGTGCGGCGAAGAGACGGCCCTCATCGCGTCGCTGGAGGGGCGCCGGGGGCTGCCGGTGCGCCGCCCGCCCTACCCCGTCGTGCGCGGCCTGGACGGCCACCCGACCTGCATCAACAACGTCGAGACGCTGGCCAACGTCGCCTGGATCGCAGACCACGGCGTGGACGCGTTCGTCGCCTTCGGCACCGCCGGGAGCCGCGGAACCAAGGTGTTCTCGCTGGCCGGCGACGTGCGCAACACCGGCATGGTCGAGGTGCCGATGGGGGCGACGCTCCGGCAGCTCGTCGAGGACATCGGCGGCGGCAGCGCGAGCGGACGACCGATCAAGGCGGTGCAGATCGGCGGCCCCGCCGGCGGCTGCATCCCCGCCGCGCTGTTCGACGTGCCGGTCGACTACGAGTCCCTGGGCGAAGCGGGGGCGTTGATGGGCAGCGGCGGGCTGATCGTGCTCGACGCCGGCGCCTGCATGGTCGACATCGCCCGCTACTTCCTGGCCTTCACCCAGGCCGAGTCGTGCGGCAAGTGCACGTTCTGCCGCGTCGGCACCAAGCGCATGCTCGAGATCCTGGAGCGCATCTGCGGCGGACGCGGGCGCCCCGGCGACCTCGACCTCCTCGAGCGCCTCGCGCCCCAGGTGACCGCGCACTCCCTGTGCGGGCTGGGGCGGGCGGCGCCCAACCCGGTGCTCACGACGCTCCGCTGGTTCCGGGACGAGTACGAGGCCCACATCGAGCGGCGCTGCTGCCCGGCGGGCCGGTGCAAGGAGCTCATCACCTTCAACATCGACCCGCTGCGGTGCGAAGGCTGCACGATGTGCGCGGACCAGTGCGTCGCGGAGGCGATCCGAAACGAGGGCGGAGTCATCCACCTGGAGATCATGGACGACCCCTGCACGAAGTGCGGCGGCTGCTTCTCGGTCTGCAAGTTCGGCGCGGTGGCGGTGCGATGATCGAAGCGATCGGCATCACGTTCGACGGCCACGAGGTCCACGCCGGCCCCGAGGCGACGTTGCTGGACGTCGCCCGTTCCCGGAACGTGCACGTGCCGACGCTCTGCCACGACCCCCGCCTGCCGCCGGAGGCGTCGTGCTGGCTGTGCGTCGTCGAGGTCCGCGCGCCCGACGGCTCCTGGCGGCGCGAGCCGGCCTGCGACACCCGGGTCACCCAGGGCATGGTGGTGCGCAGCAGCTCGCCCGAGATCACCGAAGCCCGCCGCTGGGCCATCGAGCTGCTCCTGTCGGATCACTACGCCGACTGCGTCGCCCCGTGCGCCAACCGATGCCCCGCCGGCGTCGACATCCCCCGCTACGTCAAGGCGGTCGCCGACGGCCGCTACAACGACGCGGTCGAGGTGATCCGGGAGACCAACCCGCTGCCGTCGGTGTGCGGCCGGGTCTGCCCCCACACCTGCGAGCTGTCCTGCGATCGAGGCGTCGTCGACGAGCCGATCGCGATCAACCAGCTCAAGCGCATCGCCACGGACCTCGCGACCCCGGTGACCGACCGCGCCGTCGAGGCGGAGCCGTCGGGCCACTCCGTCGCGGTGGTCGGCGGCGGACCGGCCGGGCTGTCGGCCGCCTGGTTCCTCGCCAACGCGGGCCACGCGGTCACCGTCTTCGACGCCCGCCGCGAGCCCGGCGGCATGCTCCGGTACGGCATCCCCGACTACCGGCTCCCCCGCGCCGTGCTCGATCAGGACCTGGACGCGCTGCGGCAGGTCGGCGTCGAGTTCGTCGGGGAGCGGCGGCTGGGCCGGGACCTGTCGGTCGGCGGGCTGCTGCAGGAGGGCCACCACGCAGTGTTCCTGGCTCTCGGCGCCTGGCGGGGCCGCTCCCTCGGGGTGCCCGGCGAGGACGCCGACGGCGTGTTCGGCGGCGTGCCGTTCCTCGTCCAGGTGGCCGAGGGGGAGCTGACGGCGGTCACCGGCAGCGTCGCGGTGGTCGGCGGCGGCAACACCGCGGTGGACGCCGCCCGGACCGCGGTCCGGCTGGGCGCGGACGAGGTGCGGCTGCTGTATCGCCGGGAGCGCGACCAGATGCCCGCGTTCGGCCACGAGGTGGACGCGGCCGTCGACGAGGGCGTCCTCCTGGAGTGCCTGGTGTCGCCGCTCGAGGTGATGACGAAGAGCGGCCGGGTCGTCGGCACGCGGCTGCAGCGCATGGCGCTGGGACCGAAGGACGCCAGCGGCCGTCCCCGCCCCGTCCCGATCCCGGGGGCCGAGCGGATGGTGCCCACCGACCTGCTGATCACCGCCATCGGCGAGGTCCCCGACCGGGACGCGCTGGCGGACGAGCCGGGGGTGGAGACGAACCGCTGGGGGCCCGAGGTCGACGACGCCACGGCCGCGACGTCGGCCGACGGCGTCTTCGCGGGGGGCGACTTCGTCACCGGCCCGAGCACCGCGATCGAGGCGATCGCCGCCGGGCGGCGGGCGGCCGACTCCATCGACGCCTGGCTGCGCACCGGCGTCGCGGGGGGGCGACCGCCCCTGGTCGTCAGCCGCCGCGCCAACCTCGCCGAGGTGACGCCCGACCTGTTCCCCGGGGTCGCCCACGAGGCCCGCGCGCCGACCCCGGAGCGGCCGGCCCAGGCCCGAGCCCACGACTTCGAGGAGGTGGAGACCGGCCTGCCCGAGCCCGAGGCCCACGACGAGGCGGTGCGGTGCCTCCAGTGCGGCTGCTCGAGCTTCGACAGCTGCACGCTGCGCCACCTGATGGACGAGTACCAGGTCGACCCGGCTCGGCTCGCGGGGTACGCGCACCGGTACGAGGTGCGCGACCTGCGCGACGGCATCCGGCTGGACATGAACAAGTGCATCCGCTGCAACCGCTGCGTGCGGGTGTGTGACCAGCTGGCCGGCGTCGCGGCGATCGACTTCGTGCAGCGCGGCTTCGACACGCAGCTGCTGTTCGCGGTGGTCGACGACGAGACCCTGGCGCGGTGCGACGCCTGCCTGAAGCGCGGCGCCCCGTGCGTCGGCACCTGCCCCACCGGCGCCCTGACGCTGCCGGCCCGGCCCTCGGACGAGCCGGAGATCGTCACCCTGGGCGGGCGGCTGTAGTGGCCCACTCCATCAACGCCCTGTGCGACGGCTGCTCGGCGTGCGCCGGACAGTGCCCGACGAAGGCGATCCACGGGCGGTTCAAGGAGCGGTACACCATCGACGCGCGCATCTGCATCGACTGCGGCGTCTGCGGCTGGATCTGCCCCATCGACGCCGTGCTCGACGCCGCCGGCGAGGTCGTGCCCCACCTGCCCCGCGACCAGCGGCCTCGCCCGGTCATCGACCCCGATCTGTGCAACGGCTGCCGGATGTGCGTCGACATCTGCTCCGTGGACGCCCTGAAGATCGTCGGCCCCGTCTTCCGGGGCATCGCGGTCCTGTCCCAGCCGCTAGCCTGCGTCGCGTGCAGCGACTGCGAGACGATCTGCCTCAAGAAGGCGGTGCGGATGGGCTCCATGGACCTCCGCGTCTACGACCCGGCCGGCCAGGAGGCCGACCTGGAGGAGTACCTGGACGAGTGCGGCTGACCGCCGTCGGGGCCGTCGCCCTCCTGCTCGCCGGCTGCGCGCCCTCCACCCCCGCCGAGGAGGACCTGGGCCCGATCGAGCAGACCGTCGATGAGGTCGCCCGCACGGTCTGGCCCGGCGTCGAGGACGACGACGGCCGCCACGTGCGCCTGCTCAACGGCTTCTTCGACGGCGAGCCGACCGCCTACTGGTTCGCCGGCTTCGCCCCCCGCCGCACGGCCGACGTGTTCTGGTTCTGCCGGGACGACCACCCCACGTGCCCGTTCGACGCGGCGGGCGAGTTCGACCGCACCAGCACGGTCGGCGACCCGGTCTTCGCGACGATGCCCGGCGAGGCCGACCACTCGCCGTTCTGGCTGGTCTGGGTCGTGCGCGTGCCGGGCGACTACGAGCCGAACGAGCTCAAGTCGACGTTCGGCATCGAAGAGGCGGCGGACGAGGAGCGCGTCACGGTGGAGGCCGCGATCCGGGACCACGGCGGCGACGTCGGCCCCGCCGAGGTGATCGTCCATTGCCTGATGGTGCTCGAGGGCACGGTCCTGCAGGGCAACGGCGGCGACCTCGCGGGGCGGCCCGGGGAGGCGACGGCCGCCGTCCCGCCCCGCGGCGGCTGGCACAAGCAGTACCGCGTCACCGTCTTCGACTTCATCGACTCCGAGGGCGTCTTCGCGCCCAACCCGTCCAGCGAGTCGGTGCCGCTGATGCCCGAGTCCAACATCTTCGTGTTCCACCGGGACTGCGCGGGAGGCTCGACCTCCCCCGCCTGCGCCGCCCTGGACCGGGACGAGGTCTCGGTCAGCGAGCGCGGCGTCGAGGAGGACCTGACCGGGGACGGCGACCGGAGCGACACCAACAACGTCATCGCCGGCTTCCCGGGCGCGCCCGTGGGGGAGGACGAGTGGGAGTCCGCCTACTCCCCGCTGTGGCGGGTCAAGGCCGCCCGGGTGCCCGCCGAGCACGACGACGACGTCTCCCTCATCGACACCACCGCCGACCAGGACGACACCGACGCGCGCTCGGTGGCCGACGTCCGGGCCCTGCTGGAGGCGGGCTGGATCGCCGAGCCGGAGGACCTCTCCGAGGAGGACGCCGGCAACCCCATCCCCGGCAACGAGGGGGTCGTCTTCTTCAACTGCCCGTCGCAGGTCGCGGCGCCGTGACCGACGGTCGTCACAACCCGCTCCGCGCGCCTCGCTAGGATCGTTCCGTGCCCGCTGTCGTCCGCGCCTCTCGGCCCTCCGTCTGGGCCTGTCTGGCCCTCACGGCGCTCCTCGGGGGGTGCGTCGGCAGCGGGGAAGTCCCGGCGCGCATCTCCGGCCAGGTCGTCGGCACCTACGAAGAAGCCATCGGCCCCGGCCTGATCATGATCGAGGCCGGCCACGTGCACGACGGCGCCTACGTCCTCGGCGCCCACATCGACGAGTCCGGCCGCTTCACGGTCGAGCTGCCCGGAGCCGGGCTGTACGGACTGCACATCTTCGTCGACGGCTACCAGTACCTGCCGGCCGAGATCGAGGTGCAGGAGCACCAGCAGATCGTGCTCACGAGCCCGATGATCGCCTGGGGCGTCTGGATGGACCTCACGGGGCAGCACTCCTGGCCGACCCAGCCGGACGACGCGACGCTGACCCGCATGCCCGAGGACGAGAGCCCCGACGACAACCCGGTGCTCGAGGACATGCAGATCGCCTGGGCGGGGGACGTCCTGGAGCTCACCGCCGAGGTCTCCGACCCCGACGGGGACCTGTCCCGGATGGTGCTCGCGTGGGACGAGACGACGGGCGCGGCCTACGCGCTGACCCCGCCGGGGCCGCCGGACGACCGGAACAACTTCCCCGACGGGACGTGGACCTCGAGCTTCTTCTCCGACCCGGAGCACGAGCCGGGGGTCTCCCAGATGCGCTTCGTGGTGTCGGACAACCTGTGCAACGACACCGACATCCTCTACCTGACGATCCCGGAGCGCTGACGTGGTCCGGGTCCTGCCGCTGCTGCTCGCGCTGAGCGCCCCGCCCCTCGGCGGCTGCGTCGGCACCGGCGTCGGCGTCCCCTACCCCGACCCCGACAACGTGGGGGGAGCGCCCAAGACCTTCGAGGAGATCCAGGTCAACATCTTCGACGCCCGGTGCGCCCCCGGCTGCCACAGCGGCGGCGGCGCCTCGCGCGGGTTGTCCCTGGATCGGGGGCTGGCGATCCGCTCCCTCGTCGACGAGCCGAGCAACGAGGTCCCCGAGCTGCTGCGCGTCGCGCCGGGCCGCCCCGACGACAGCTACCTGATCATCAAGGTGCAGCCGACCGACCCCCGCCGGGTCGGCAACCGCATGCCGCGCAACGGCCCTCCCTTCCTGAGCTCGGCCGAGATCCGGGGCCTGCGCCGCTGGATCGCCGCCGGCGCGGAGGAGGACTGGGAGGACGACGGCGAGGAGCTCGACCTGCCCGCCGACGACGATGACAGCGGCCCGCTGGTGCCGCAGCGCCTGGAGGACGCCTGGTGACCTCACCCCGCCCGCTCATCGTCGGCGCCCTGGTCGCGGCCTTCGCGTCGCTGCTCGTGCTCGCCGTTCCCGGCGGCCCGAGCGAGGCTCGCGCCGAGCCGCGCTTCGCCGTGCGCGAGGGCGTGTCCTGCGGGGCCTGCCACGTCAACCAGACCGGCGGCGGCATGCGCACCCCCTACGGCGTGTCGTTCGCCCAGAGCGACCTGCCGAGCATCCGGGCCAGGGGCGTGTACATGCCGGACACCGGCACGTTCATCCGGCTGGGCGCCAACCTGCGGCTCGGCAACCGCACGACCTTCGCCACCCACACCGAGCTGGGCGAGGACGAGTGGGACCTGGAGGCGAGCAACTCCTTCGAGATCTCCGAGGGCAACATCTACGTGCACGTCGAGCCCATCCCCGGGAAGCTCGCGCTGTACATCGACGAGACGGTCACCCCCGAGGGCGCATCCAGCCGGGAGGCGTTCATCATGGGCTACGACCTGACGCCCGTCGGCCTGTACGTCAAGGCGGGCCGGTTCATGCTCCCGTTCGGGCTGCGCATCAAGGACGACGCCGCCTTCATCCGGCAGCAGATGGGCTTCACGTACGCCGACCAGGACCTGGGGCTGGAGGTGGGGCTCAACAAGCACCCGCTGGCCGTCTCGTTCGCGTTCACCAACGGCAGCGGCGGCGGGTTCGACCCCAACATCTTCAAGCGCATCACCGGCAGCGTGTCGCTCACGGGGCCGTGGATCCGCGGCGGCGGCTCGTTCTCCTACAACGACACGTCGACCGACGAGTTCCTGTTCCGGACCTGGACCTGGGGCGGGCACGTCGGCCTGCGGCTGGGGCGGCTGCTGTTGATGGGCGAGTTCGACTGGCAGCACGGCCTGACCGACGCCGAGTCGTACGACCAGTACGCGGTCTACGGGGGCGTCGACTTCGAGCCGACCAAGGGGCTGTACCTGCGCTTCCGGTGGGAGGGGTACGACCCGCTGGTCGACCTCGCGGAGAACCACCGGGACCGCTTCCTGTTCGGAGTGAGCTGGTTCCCCACCCAGTTCGTCGAGGTGCGGGCCGAGTACCGGCTGAACCGGGACATCCCGCAGCACATCGAGGGCAACGCGGACGAGTTCATCGTGGAGCTGCACGGCTTCCTGTAGCCGGAG
Organism: uncultured Rickettsiales bacterium; assembly: GCA_964416435.1. Taxonomy (GTDB): domain Bacteria; phylum Myxococcota_A; class UBA796; order UBA9615; family UBA9615; genus CAYQEG01. Next base: position 28,467 of record CAYQEG010000031.1, on the reverse strand, counting down.
GGACCTATGGCTGACGGGACGACGAGCTGGGTGAGTTGGGTGCTGACGGCCATCGCCGTCATCGCGGTGCTGCTGGCGTTGACGTGGCCCGGGGACGCGCGCTCCGGCGACGACGGCTGGGGCGGCGGCTGGGGCGACGAGCCCGAGGCCGAGCCCGAGGTGGACCTGTGGGAGGACGCCAGCGCCGGCCACGGCAAGCACCTCTACCGGACGCTCTGCGCCGGCTGCCACGGCGTCGAGGGGGCGGGCGACGGCGTCGCGGCGCCGACCATGTTCCCGCCGCCGCGCGACCTGACCGCCGGCGTCTACAAGTTCCGCACGACCCCCAGCGGCACGCTGCCGACCCGCGAGGATCTGCTGCGGACCGTGCGGGACGGGCTGCCCGGCACCGAGATGCCTTCGTGGGGCCCGCAGCTCAACGACGAGCAGCTCCGCTCGCTGGTGCTGTTCGTGCAGCGGCTGTCCCCGCGCTTCAAGGCCGAGCCGGCCGGCCCCGAGGACGTCATCGTCGACATGGACGCGCTGGTCGTGCCCGAGGCGACGCCCGACCTGCTGGCACGGGGCGAGCAGGTGTACGCGGACATGAAGTGCGCCGCCTGCCATGGCGAGCTCGGCCGCGGGGACGGAGAGGCCGCCGACCAGTACGGCCGCAAGGCCGGCTCGGACACCGAGGTGTTCGACTTCACGTGGGGCGTCTACCGCGGCGGCACGTCGCCGCAGTCGCTGTACCGCACCTTCGTGACCGGCCTGGACGGGACGCCGATGCCGTCGTACGCAGACTCGCTGCCCGACGACGAGGATCGCTGGGCGCTGGCGCTGTACGTGCTGTCGCTGACCCGCAAGCGCGGGCTGCCCTTCTTCCTGGCGGAGCGGCCGACCTGGTACGAGCCGATGGCGCCGGGCAAAGCGAAGCGAACCGACGACGGACAGGGAGCCGAATGAGCGCCCGTGCTAACTCGTTGAACAGACACCTGGGGGCGGGCCTGCGGCCCGCCCGGGAGACGCCCATGCGCATCGCAATCGCCCTGTTCGCCGCCATGCTCGCCGCCTGCCCCCCGGTCGACGACGACGACACCACCGAAGAGGTCGAGATCCTCGATCCCGAGCCCGCCGGGGCGCCGACGGACGTGGTCGACGGTCGCCTCACGTGCCTGGGCGACAACGCCCCGCCCGACCCGATCGGCGGCGCGGTGGAGCTGACGGGCTACGCGCGGACCCTCGCCGATCCGACGGCCGAGGACGAGCCGCCGACGTTCGAGATCGAGGCGTTCAGCGCGAGCGGCAGCTCGCTCGAGTCGGGCTTCAGCAACCCCGGGAACGACGGTCGCGTCACCATGTCGGTGCCGATCAGCGCCGACGGGTTCGACGGCTACGTCGTCGTCACCGCCGACGACTACGTCGACCTGCGGTTCCAGTCGAGCCGCTCCACCACGACCAGCGAGTTCAACGGCTGGGCGTGGGTCGCGACCCGGGACGAGCTCGACGCCGAGGCCGACGGGCTGGGGCTGACGCTCGCCCCGTCGGACGGCGTGCTCGTCGGCTCCGTCCACGACTGCGACGCGTTCGGCATGAGCAACGCCGTCGTCGTGATCGACGGGGACGCCGAGTCGGCGTACTTCGTCGAGGGGTTCGACGTGGTGGACAGCCGGACGTTCAGCGCGAGCAACGGCCGGTTCGTCATCCCCGATGTCTCCCCCGGCGAGGTCGTCGTCAAGGCGTTCGGTCGGCTGGAGGCGGGCGGTCCGTTGACCCTGCTGTCGTCCATCACGACCGAGGTGGAGGCGGGCGGCATGACGGCCGTCGCGCTCGAACCCCGCGTCGGCGTGAAGTGACAGGGGAGCCAGTCCGGCCCGGGCCTCCCCGGGCGACCGCCGAAGGGTTCGTGCTGCCGGCCCTCGGCGTGGTCGCCGCGCTCCTGTACTTCATCGGCTTCGACCTCGCGCCCGACGAGCACCCCAGCGTCACCTACCAGGCGCTCTTCTACCCGGCGCTGATCCTGTTCGCCGGCGCGACGCTGTTTGTCTGGCGCCGGCCTGCGGCGAGCCCGCGGCGCCGGATGACCTGGATCGTCGGCCTCGCGGTGGCGTTCCGGCTGCTCGCCATGGGGGACCCGCCGTCCCTGAGCAGCGACGTGCATCGCTACCCCTGGGACGGGCGGGTGCAGCGCGCCGGGTTCAGCCCCTACGCCCACCCGCCGGACGCACCGGAGCTGGCCGCCCTGGTGGACGACGCGATCCACCCGAACATCAACCGCCCCTGGGCGCGCACCGTCTACCCGCCCGGCGCCCAGGTGCTGTACCGGCTGCTCCCCTACGACGTCGACGTGGTGCGGGGCGTGATGATCGCCTTCGACCTGGTGACGATCCTGCTGCTGGCGAAGCTGTTGGCGGTGCTCGGCCTCGATCCGGCCCGGGTCATCCTCTACGCCTGGTGCCCGTTCGTGGTCTACGAGGTGGGCAACAACGGCCACCTCGAGGCGGCGGTGCTGCCGCTGATCGTCGGCGGGGTGCTCGCGTGGCACGCGGGACGTGCGCGGCTCGTAGGCACCCTGCTGGGCTCCGCGACGGCGATGAAGCTGTACCCCGCCCTGCTCTTCGTGGCCCTCGGCCGGCCGCGACCCGGGCGGGTCCTGGCTCTGCTCGTGGCCGTGCCGGCGGCGCTGTACGCGGCCTTCGCGTGGACGGCGGGGATGGACGTGCTGGGCTTCCTGCCCGAGTACGTGCGGTCGGCGGAGGACCACAACATCGGCCTGCGAGCGGCGCTGGAGGCCGGCCTGATGGGGCTCCCGCACGCGCGTGAGATCGCCTTCGCCGCCTGCAACGCGGCGCTCCTGGGCGGGGCGGCGCTGCTCTGGCGCCGGGGGGGTCGGCCGGAGGATCTGCTGCCCGCGGTCATCGGCCTGTACCTGCTCACCCTCCCCACGGCGTTCCACCCGTGGTACGCCCTGTGGCTCGTGCCCTGGCTGTGTATCCGACCCCGAGCGGCCTGGCTGTGGCTGATCGCCGCGCTGCCGCTGAGCTACCTCAAGTACGCCACGCCCGACGGCGTCATGCCGGCGTGGGTGCGACCGGTCGAGTTCGGCCCGGTCTTCGCGCTGCTCGCGTGGTCGGCGTGGAGCGCGCGCAGGCCCACGGTCGCGCCGGCCGAGGCGGAGACCCCGGCGTGACCGGCGTCGCCCTGGCCGCGGCGATCGCGTACGGGCTGCTGCTCGTGGCGCTGCTCGCGTGGGGGGTCAACAGCGCGCTGATGGTCGCGGTGCACGCCCGCATGGCGCGGACCCCGGAGCCGACCCCGGTGGCGCCGGGCGACGAGCCGCTGGTGACGGTGCAGCTCGCGGTGTTCAACGAGGAGAACGTCATCGGGCGGCTGATCGACGCGGTGGCGGAGCTGGACTGGCCGGCCGATCGGCTGGAGCTGCAGCTGCTCGACGACTCCACGGACGACACCCCCCGGGTCGCCGAGCCCCACCTGGCCCGGCTGCGGGCCGCCGGCGTCGCCGTGGACCACGTGCGGCGGACCGACCGGACCGGCTTCAAGGCGGGGGCGCTGCAGCTGGGGGTCGGGCGGGCGAAGGGCGAGCTGCTGGCGCTGTTCGACGCCGACTTCGTGCCGCCGCCCGACTTCCTCCGGCGCGCGGTGGGGCGGTTCGCCGACGAGCGGGTCGCCTGCGTGCAGGGCCGCTGGACCCACCTCAACCGCGACTTCTCGTGGCTCACGCGGGCCCAGGCGCTGGCGATCGACGCCCACTTCGGGGTCGAGCAGGCGGCCCGGGAGGCGGCCGGCTGGCTGCTCAACTTCAACGGCACGGCGGGGCTGTGGCGCAAGGCGGCGATCGGGGACGCCGGCGGCTGGTCCGGCGACACGCTGACCGAGGACCTGGACCTCTCCTACCGCGTGCAGTTGAAGGGCTGGCGCATCGCCTTCGACCCGACCCTCGCCTGCCCCGCCGAGCTGCCGACCGCCCTCGGGGCCTTCAAGGCGCAGCAGCGCCGCTGGGCCACGGGCTCCATGCAGGCGGCCCGCAAGCTGCTGCCGGCGGTGTGGCGGGCCCCCCTGCCGCTCGGCACGAAGCTCCACGCGACGCTCCACCTGACCCACTACGCGGTGCACCCGCTGATGGCCGCCATCGCCCTGCTGTCGGTGCCCGGCGTGCTGCTCCCGGGAGCGGTGCTCGGACCCGCGGTGGCGTGGGTGCTCCTGGCGCTGTTCGCGGCGACGACCCTCGGCCCGGCGATCCAGCACGCCTACAGCCAGCGGGTGCTCGGCCACGGCCGGCTGCGGGCGCGCGACCTGGCCGCGTTGTCGCTGCTCGGCATCGGGATCGCGCCGAGCAACGCCCGAGCGGTGCTCGCGGCGTTCGGGGACGAGGTCGGCACGTTCGTGCGCACGCCGAAGCTGGGCTCGGTCGGTCGGACCGAAGCGGCGGCGCGGCGGTACCGCCTGCCCGGCGACGGCCTGCAGGGCGTCGAGGGGCTGCTCGCGCTGTACTGCGTGGCCGCCGCGGCGGGGCTGGTGTGGCTCGGGCTGTGGGCGGTCGCCCCGTTCATCCTGCTGCACGCCGCCGGCTTCGCCACGGTCGCGGCGTGGTCCCGCGCGGAGGCCCGCGGGTGACCGTCGTCGCGATCATCCCGGCGCTCCGGGAGGCGGCCACGATCGCCTCGGTGGTCACCGCTGTCGCGGACCACGTCGACGCTGTGGTGGTGGTGGACGGGGGCAGCGACGACGGCACGGCCGAGCGCGCGGAAGCGGCGGGGGCGGACGTCGTCGTCGAGCGGCGCCGAGGCTACGGGCGGGCCTGCCTCACCGGGGCCGACCGGGCCGTCGCCCTGGGCGCGGACGTCCTCGTCTTCGTCGACGGCGGCGGGGCCGAGGACCCGGACGACCTGCCGGCGGTGCTCGCCCCCATCGAAGCGGGCGACGCGGACTTCGTCGTCGGCTCCCGGGTGCGGGGTGACGCCGAGCCCGGCGCGCTGCGTCCGGCGCAGCGGCTCGGCAACGCGCTGGCGACCGCGGTGCTGGCCCGCCGCTATGGCTTCCGCTTCAGCGACCTCGGCTCCATGCGAGCCATCCGCGCCGCTTCGTTGCAGGATCTCGGGATGAGCGAGACCGGAAGCGGCTGGCCGCTGCAGATGCAGGCCCTCGCCCTCGCCCGCGGCCTGCGCACCGTCGAGGTGCCGATCCGCTACCGCCAGCGGCGGGGCGGGCGGTCGAAGGTCAGCGGCAGCGTCGTCGGCAGCACCCGCGCCGCGCTCACGATCCTGCGGGTCCTCGCCCGGAGCGCGCGATGAGCCGCCAGGGGCAGGCGGTCGCGGTCATCAGCCGGGTGCCCCGGCTGGGGCGGAGCAAGACCCGGCTCGCCCGCACCCTCGGGGCCGAGGCGGCCCTGGCCCTCCACCGGACGATGGTCCGCGACGAGCTGGAGCAGCTCCACGCCCCGCAGCGGTGGGACCTGTTCCTGCTCCACGACGAGCCGGACGACGACGGGGAGCGGGCCGCCCTGGACGAACTCCGGGGCCGGCTCGCGGCGTCGCTGGTGCCCGGCGAGGCCGGCCTCGCCCGGGAGCTGCGGGGCGGGTTTCGGGAGCTGCTCGCGACGTACGAGCGCGCGGTCATCGTCAGCGCGGACGTGCCCCACCTGCCGCCGGCCCTCGTGGAGCGCGCCCTGGCGGCGCTGGACGACGCCGACCTGGTGCTCGGCCCGGGCCCCGACGGCGGGTACTACCTGGTCGGCCTCAAGGAGCCCCACGACGTCTTCACCTCCATCGGCATGGGCACCGCCGCGGTCGAGCGGGCCACGGTCGCGCTGGCCGGCCGCCTGGGCCTCACGGTCGCCCACGTCGCCCCCCTGACCGACGTCGACGAGGCCCAGGACCTGCTCGTGCTGGACCACGCCTCGGAGGACGTCGCGCGACACACCCGCGCCGCCGCCGCCGGGCTCGAGCGGGCCGAGGTCGCGGTGCAGCTGCCGACCGAGCTGCAGCTGGAGGTGACGTCCCGCTGCAACCTGAAGTGCTCCGCCTGCCTGCGCACCCACGTGCCGCTGCAGGCCGACGCAGACCTGACGCTCGCCGACTACCGCCGCATCACCGCGGGGCTACCCCAGCTGCAGCGGGTCGCGTTCCAGCTCAACGGCGAGCCGCTGATGTGCGACGACCTGTTCGCCATGGTGCGGGAGGCGTCCGCCGCGGGCGTCGACACGGTGGTCAACACCAACGGCGTGCTGCTGGACGCGCGGCGTCGGGCCGAGGTGCTGTCGTCGGGCCTGGGCGAGCTGCGGGTGTCGCTGGACGGGACCCGCCGCGAGACCCTGCTGCAGATGGTCGGGGCGGACACCCTGGAGCGGGTGACGGAGCGGGTCGCGGCCCTGATCGAGGAGCGCGGCGAAGCCCGCACCCCGCGGGTCAGCCTGTGGATGATCGCGACCCGACGGAACGTCGCGGAGCTGCCCGACCTGGTCCGGCTCGCCGCCCGCATCGGCGTCGACGAGGTCTACATGCAGCGGCTGGTGCTGACGGGCCATGGCGTCGCGCGGGCCGACGAGTCGCTGCACGGCAAGGTCGACGCGGAGATCGAGGCGATCATCGCGGAGGCCGAGCAGGCGGCGGCGCAGGCCGGCATCGCGCTGCGCGCCTCGGGACGCCGCCCGCTGCTCCAGAGCCTGACCCCGCCGACGGACGACAACCCGTGGCTGGGCTGCTGGCGCCCTTGGCGAAGCGCGGTCGTCGCCGCCGACGGGCGGGTGCTGCCGTGCTGCATCTCCAGCTTCACGGAGCCGTACGAGACGCTGTCCCGGGGCGACCTGGCGGACCAGGACTGGGCCGAGATCTGGAACGGCGAGCCCTACCGGGCGCTCCGACGGGCGCTCCTGGACGGCGAGCCGCTCGCCTGCTGTGGCGGGTGCGGGGTCGACTGGAGCCTGTAGCCGGCCCTCGCCCTTCGCCACACCGAGCCTCCCCACGCCGAGGTCCTCGGCCCTGCTCAGCCCTCCCCCGACGGTGACCAGGCTGAGGCGACCGAGCTCCGGGCCAGCCGCCGGCGCGACGGTCAGCGCCCCGATGGGCGCCTCCCCCCGGGGGCCCCTCAGGCGAGACCGGAGCCGTTCGACGGTGAACGACGTGCCGGCCGGCCGCTCCGCGCGGGCGGGAGGCCAGGGGCGGAGTCGGACGACGATGAGCACACACAGGTACCAGCCGGCCACGCCCAGGGCGAGGCAGACCAGCGCGGTCGATTGCTCTTCGGTCATGACCGACCCCCGAGACGGGGTCGGTGGTCCCGGACCCACCCCGTACCGGGTGGGACCGGACGGAGCCCGGGGTCGGGTCAGGCGGGGCCCTACTCCTCGACCCACTCCTCGATCTCGACCTCTTCTTCGGCCTCGGTGCCCGGCGTGGTGGTGTCGTCCTCGGGCAGCGCGGTCCCCTGGAGGGCTTCGGCGTTGACGTCGTCGTCCTCCCGCAGGACCTCGATCTCCTCGGTCTGCCCCGAGGCGTCGACCACCACGATCACGTCGACGTCGTCGCGCTTCTTGACCTCGCGCACCACGACGACGCGGTCGTCCAGCATCAGCTCCCAGCCGACCGCGACGGCGACCGGCACGACCCACAGGTTGCGGTTGCGGACCATCCGGCGACGCACCCGGCGGCGATGGCGCCGACGCACCCGACGACGCACCCGACGACGCACCCGGCGACGCTTCCGTCGACGCTTGCGCTGCCGCGGACCTGCCTCTGCCTCGTCCGGGGTCACCACCCCCGCGGCGACCAGCGCCGCGAGCCCCACCAGGAACTGCCTTCGTGTGCTCATCCGATCTCCCCGACGACGGTCGCCCGCGCCGGGCCCGTCGACGCACCCATGGTACCTCGCGCGGTCACTCGTCCTGCAGGTGGAACACCAGCGCGGCCGCGCCGCCGCCCGCCGACGACGCCGGCCCGATGTCGTACACCGCGGTCCCCCCGTCGGCGGACTGACCGGTCACCGGAGCGCCAGACTCGGCCCGCCGCAGCTCCAGCGCCCCGTCCTCGGGCAGGCGCCACGCGACAGGCAGCTCCCAGCCGGTCGGCTCGTGGGCCCGGGCGCCGACGATCTCGACGTCGAACGGGCCCGTCGAGGCCTGCCCCACGGGGTCGACCCGCAGCGCGCTGCCCGAAGCCCCGAAGGTCTTTCGACCCAGCACCAGCCGGCCGGCCTGCGGGGCGAGCAGCCACATCTCGAACCGCCCGAACGCCGGGCGCGCGACGTCCCCCCGAAGGCGCTCGACGACCCCGACCCCCCGGAACTCCTGCCCGTCCAGCGACAGCGTCGCCCGCCCGGCCTGCCAGCTGAGGGGTCCGTGGGGGCCGGTCCCCTCCCCCGCCGGCGCCAGGGCCTCGAAGTGCATCGTCAGCGTGCGCGAGGCCGACCGGATCGAGGTCGTCAGCCGCCCCCCGCCGTCGCTCCAGGACATCCGCAGCGGCTCCCCCACCCGCGCCGCCCGCCACGCGTCCAGCGCCGGCCCGACCTCCTCTCCCGGCCACGAGCCCAGCTCGGTCCGCTCGAAGAACGGGGTGCGGAGGGTGCCGTCGACGACCACGAACCCCTTCGTCTCGACGACCGCCCCGCGCGGGCGCGGCTCCCGCTGGAGCACCAGCGCCGCGAGCACCGGCCCGTCGTCGCTTCGCCCCGAGAAGAACAGCTGCTCCCGCGCGATCGCCGGCGCCGCAGGGGCCGGTGTCGCCACGGTCCACGTCGGCTCCGCCACGGGCGGCGGCTCGCTCGACCCGCAGCCGACCACGAACGAGAGCACGACCGCCGCGAGCAGCCTCGGCATCACTCCGCCGCCACGATCGTGGTGCAGACGTTGGAGGCGTGGAGCAGCTCCAGGTCCGGCCCGAGGCTCGCCTCGAGCCGCATCGGCGCCTCGCCCTTCACCGGACAGTAGGGGTCCGGCTCGTGCAGCGCGCCGACCAGCCGACGCCGCGCCGGGCAGCCGCCCCCGCAGGTCGCCACCAGGTCGCACGAGCGGCACGCGGACGGCACGGTCCGGCTGGCCACGAACTCGTCGGTCTGCAGCACGGCGTCCTGGCTCCCCGCCTCCAGCGCGTCGATCGTCGTCGCCGGCGTCGGCCAGTAGACGCACGGCAGGACCGTGCCCGACGGGGTCAGCCGCACGCTCTTGCGACCGCAGCCGCAGCCGCCGTCCCGCTCCATGCCGAGCGCCGCCATCACCACCGGCTCGGTGCAGGTCACCAGGGAGGTGCGCTCGAGCAACAGCGCGAATCCGTCCCAGAACTGCTCGTAGGACGGCATCAGGTCGGCGTCGTGCACCGGCTGGTAGACGTTGATCCGGAAGCTCGCCCCCAGCGACGCGGCGAGCTCCGCGACGTCCGCCAGCCGATCCCAGTTGGTGCGCATCATCACCGCCAGCACCGTGACGTGCAGCCCCAGGTCGACGCACCGCCTCACCGCCGCCGTCGCCCGGTCCATCGCGCCCGGCCCGCGGAACGCGTCCATGCCGGCGACGTCCGGGAAGTCGATCGACACCTCGACGTCGTGCAGCCGGCGCAGCCGCTCCTCGTCCAGCTCGAGCAGGCTCTTGCCGTTGGACGTCAGGGACGTGCGCACGCCCCGCTCGTGCAGGGTGTCGAGCACCCCCGGCAGCGCGGGGTTGAGGATGTTCTCGCCCGTGCCGAGGTTGACCGAGCCGACGTCGAACGCGGCCAGGCAGCGCTCCACCTCGGGCAGCCCGAGGTGCCGCACCGCCCCCTGGGGCCGGTAGCAATGCGAGCAGTCGAGGTCACAGGCGTTGGTGAGGCCGATGCCGAGTGAGATGCCCATCGGCGGAATGGTACGGCAACGGGCGCTACTTCTCAGAGGACGAAGCGAAGCTCCCGCTCGGCCACGAGCTCGCGTCCACAGCCGTCCCGCACGACGACCTCGACGTCGGCGACCACCTGGTCGAGATCCTCGACCTCGGCGTGGGTGATGACCGCGCGGATGCCGAGGAAGTCGGTGCCCGCCGGCGTGTCGGCCGACGGCTGCATGTCGTTGACGGTGCCGCCGACCACGACGCCGTCGTGCCGAAGCGCGACCGACACCCGGTTGCCGATGCCGCCGGCCTGGGCCGGCTCCATGTTCAGCACCCGGCTGCTCACCACCACCATGTGCATGCCCTGGGGCCCGAACACGACGGGGATGTCGTCCCCCTCGACCACCTGCAGGAAGCCGGTGGAGAGGTCGCCGACGCCGAGCTCGGCGACGCCGGGCTCGGGGTTGCGGCAGGGCAGCGGCTCGACGTCCGGCGGCGGCTCGCAGCCGGTCGTCAGCGCGAGGGTCGCCGCGAGCAGGAGCAGAGCGCGGAGCCCCCTCATGGCGCCGCCTGGGAGGGGCAGTTGAAGAACGTCACGCCGTCGTTTCCGGGGATCGCGTTGCCCGAGTCCATCTCCGAGATCGAGCGCGGCGGCTGCACCCAGCCCAGCTCGATGAGCTCCCGCATGCGGGTCGGGGTGCGGACATCGCTCACCGCCTCGTCGCCGGAGCTGTCGAACAGGAACACGTCGTCGTCGTGTTCGACGTTGATGACCACCTGTTGCACCCGCCACAGGGGCGAGTAGATCGGGTCCAGCGGCGTCGTCGCGGGGGTGCGGGGGAAGCCCGAGATGATGTTGTTGTTGTCGCGCCGGTCGCCGTCACCCGTCAGGTCCAGCTCCACGCCTCGCTCGCTGACCGCGGCCAGGTCCAGGCCGGACTCCTCGCAGACTTCGTAGGTCGAACCTCCCGCGCAGTCCCGGAAGAACACGAAGATGTCGGCCGTCGGCATCAGGGGCACCGACTCGCTGTCGGAGGCCGGCGGGAAGACGCCTGCGTTCGCCGTGAAGTCGAAGAAGTTGACCTTGTAGCGGCGGTTCCAGCCGGTCTGGACGGGGATCTCGCGCGCCGCCACGGCGGGATCATCCACCGTGCCCGCGCCGTTGCCCTGGAGCTCGGTGCCCTCGAGCACGAGCAGGCAATGCATCAGGACCGCGTCCGGCCCGACGTCACCCCCGTGGTCGAAGACAGCCCGCTCGACGTCGACCAGGCCGGCCTGGGCCGCGGCGTCGATGCCGGCGACGGACTTGAGGTCGTTCGGCTCGTAGTCGGCCGACACGCGCACGGTCCAGACCAGCCAGAACGGCGAGTAGTTGGCGTCCCCGGGGTTCACCGCGAAGACCGGGTTGCCGATGGTCCGCGACCGGTCGATCGCGCCCTCCTCGTTGAAGGGGCACGCCGTGTCCCCTTCGGGGCAGAACCAGAAGACGTCGGCGGCGATGCGAGAGGCGAAGCCGGCGAACCAGTAGGCCGACGGCACGCCGTCGAAGAAGCCGTTGAGCAGCCGGACGTGGCGGCCGTCGGTCGCGTCGACGCCGGGCCAGACGGTGGCCTCCACCTCGTCGATCGTCTGCTCGATCGGGCCCAGCGTCTCTTCGGGCCAGGGGTCCGGCTCGGGGGGACAGGCGCTGAGCAACACGGCCGCTCCCAGCGCGGCCAGCATGCGTCGGTTCATGGGTTCTCCCTCCGGGCGACCACGCCGCCCGTCAGTTCGATGAGGTCTCCGCCGGCGACCCACGGGGCCCCCGTCTCGTCGATCCAGACCCCGTGCCAGTCGTAGGCCAGCGCGAGCGAGCCGTCGGCCATCGACCAGACGCCGTTGACCCGCTCCATCAAGAAGTTGCCGAACCCGCCGGCGAAGCCCCCGCCGTCGGCGGTGGTGTAGACGCCGTTGAGCGGCTGACCGGCGGCCGGCGAGATGTCCTCCCAGGCCAGGCCGGTCTTCGAGAAGATCGTCGGGCGGCTCACGCCGCCGACCACGGTCAGGTCGCCCGGACCCGAGCCGTGCAGGGTCACCAGCCGGGGGTTGTCCGGCAGCACCTGCTTGGCCCAGAGGGTGCCGTCGAAGTGCAGCACGGTGCCGAGGTCGGAGACCACGTAGACGTCGTCGTCGGCCGAGCCCCAGACCTTGAAGAAGTTCTCGTTGTTCGAGATGCCGGAGGGCAGGTCCGTGACCTCGGTCGCCACGTCCCCGTCGATCCTCAGCAGCACGGGCCCCAGGTCGCTGCTCCCGACGACCCCGCCGACCGCGTACACCAGCCCGGACGGTGCGACCCACGCGCCGAAGAGCGTCGCGGTGGTGTCGGTGTCGACCGTGGTGAAGGTGCCCGCGGCGCGGTCGTAGCGCAGGACCAGGCCGTCCTCGCCGACGACCCAGATGAGCTCGGTGCCGTCCCCGACGACCCACCAGGCCTCGCCGGTCGCGCCGGTGTCGAGCTGCTCCCAGGCGCCGCCGTCGCGGTGCAGGAGCATCGGCTCGTCGACCGCCCCGCCGGTGCCGGCGACCCAGACGTCGTCCGAGTCGTTCCCCCAGATGGAGAGCGCGGCGCCGGACAGCCCGTCCTGTTCGACGACCCACGGATCTTCGGGCACGGCGGTGTCGTCGTCGTCCACGGGGCAGGCGCCGAGGACCAGGCAGAGGCTCAGGGCGGAGGTCCAGGGCGGGGGCCCCGATCGCGGCTGGCGCAAGTCACGCATGTTAGGGACGATAGCGCGGACGTCGGCCCGAAACCTGAGGGATGCCACCTTCTCAGGCCCGACCCGAGTCCTGGTGGGAGGTGACCGTGGGCGACGGCGACGGGACCTGGCGACGGCGCGGCGACGGGCGGGAGGTGTTCCGCTCGCCGTTCCTGGTGCTCCACGAGCACGAGGTGATCACGCCCGACGGTCGGGACGCGACGTACGGCGTGGTGCATTGCGGAGACTGCGTCGGGGTCCTCCCCTTCGTCGACGACGACCGCGTGCTGATGGTGCGCCAGCACCGGTTCATCGCCGGCCGGTGGACCTGGGAGATGCCGACCGGGGGCGTGCACCCCGGCGAGTCGCTGGAGCAGGCGGCGCAGCGAGAGCTGGCCGAGGAGGCCGGCTACCGAGCGGGTCGGCTGCAGCACATCAGCACCTATCACACGTCCAAGAGCTCCATCGACGAGACCGCCCACCTGTTCATCGGCGCCGACCTCGTCCCGGCCGAGGCGACCCCCGACGACACCGAGCTGATCGAGCGCCGCTCGATGCCGTTCGCCGAGGTGCTCCGCATGGTGCTGGACGGTACGATCACCGACAGCATGACGGTGATCGCCGTCCTGAGCGCGGCGCGCCGCCGCGAGGAGTAGGGGCGTGAGCGAGAAGAAGTCGGGGGCGGGCAGCCACACCATCATCCGGATCGTCAGCGTGCTGTGCGTCAGCGCGGTGGCGGCCGCGCTGCTCGTCGGGTTCTTCTTCGGGGGAGACTTCCGCGCCGCCTTCAAGCACGTCGGCATCGAGCTGAAGGCCCGGAGCGACGCCCCGGTCGTCGACATCGCCAGCTACGAGGTGACCTCCAGCGGCACCGCCCGCGTCGACGGCGCATGCTCCGAGCCGGCCATCGCCGACAAGGCCCGACAGGGCGCCGAGTTTGCGAGCAAGCGCGAGGCGGAGGACAAGTGCCGCGCGCGCGTGGCCGCCGACCCCGACGCGTCGATGTCGCTGCGGCTCGACGACGGAGGCACCATCGCGCTGGAGTCCGGCGGGGACAAGTGCATGGCGACGGTCGAGCAGGCCTGGACCTGCCTGTACGACAACCGCTGAGTCCGACCCGTCGCGGTCGACCTGATCAGATCAGCTTCGCGACGGCGTCGTGGTACTCGCGCACCACGTCCTCGACGATCCCGGCGATCGGCTTGACCTCGTGGATCGTGGAGACGCCCTGCCCGGCGCTCCAGATGTCCTTCCACTTCTTGGAGCCCTCGGGCGAGCGGTCGGGGTTCTGCGCGTCGGGCAGCGTCTGCTTGATGAAGTTGGCGTGGATGCCGGAGACCTGGTCGGTGTAGACGATGTCGTCGTGGTCGGCGTCGACCACCATGTCCTTGTAGGCGTCCGACGCGCCGCACTCCGTCGACGCGATGAAGCGGGTCCCCATGTAGGCGAGCTCGGCCCCGAGGGAGAGCGCCGCGGCGACCTGCTCGCCCCCGCTGATGCAGCCGGCCGCGATGACCGGCACCTCCAGGTTGGCCCGCAACCACGGCAGCAGGACGTACGGGTTGACCCGTCCGGCGTGCCCGCCCGCCCCCTGGCTGACGCCGATGATCGCGTCGACGCCGGCGGACTGCGCCTTCCTGGCGTGCTTCAGGTTGATGACGTCGTGGAAGACGGTGACACCCCGGGGCTTGGCCTCCTGCACGATGCGCGTCGGGTTGCCGTAGCTGGTGATCATCACCGGCACCTCGTACTCGAAGCACGCCTCCACGTCGGCCATGAGCCGCGCGGGATCGGTCAGGCCGATGGTGACGTTGATCGCGAACGGCTTGTCGGTGCGCTCCCGGACCCACGCCAGGTCCGCCTTGAAGGACTCGAGCGTGCGGCCGTTGAGGCTCGGCATCGCGCCGAGGATGCCGGCCTCGGCGCAGGCGACGAGCATCTCCTTGTTGCTGATGATGAACATCGGCGCCGCGACCAGCGGGTAGGTGAGGCCGAGGCGACGGGACAGAGGGGTCGAGAAGGGCTTGCTCATGGCGGTCGCAGGGTACGCGGCCGACGAGCGGTTCGAAAGCCGACTCAGCTGCCGGTGCGCTCGTCCGCCCCGATGTCGGGGGTGGCGTCCCGCGGCTGGGCGTCCACGTCGTCGTCGGCGACCCCGGGGTCGAGCGGGGTGCCGTAGTCGACGGCGGCGTTGAAGCCGGGGGCGAGGTGGGCGTCCCCCCCCGAAGGATCGACGAGCATCGACGTGGCCGCTTCGGTCAGGTTGCTCAGCTCGGTCGCCTGGGCGTCGTCGCGGGAGACCTGCAGGTGGGACGTCCAGTTGTTGGCGACGAGCGCGGTGGTCTGCTCGAACCGCCACTCGATGGAGTTGCCGTTGCCGGCTCGCGGGGCCTCGCTGGACCAGACGGTGTTGTGCACGACGGTGGCGGCGCAGCCGTTGAGCACGCCGACGCCGGAGTCGAACCCGGCGGCCGACGCGAACAGGTCCGGATCGCTGGCGAGCACGACGTTGTTGCGCACCGTGCCGCGCCAGTCGTCCAGGTAGCCGAGCCCCTGGCACTCCGCGATGTCGGCGTAGGTGCGGGCGGGGTTGGCCGGCGGGCTGGTGGTGAGCCCCAGGCCGATGCCGCGGGTGCAGTCGACGATGACGTTTCGCTCGATGACGGCGTCGGCGTTGCTGCGCCAGAAGTGCACGCCGTGTTCGGACAGGCCGACGTCGCACCAGAAGCCGCGGATCTCGTTGTCGCGCACGACCCAGCCGCGGGTCTGGTGGGCGTCGACGCCGCCGGTGTAGCAGTCGTCCCGGATCTCCGGGCGCCCTGCGTCGGTCAACTCGATGAGGCTGCAGGAGATCACGCCGTCGTCGGCGTAGGTGCCGTCGCCGGTGTTGATCTTGATGCCCTGCTGGCCGGGGTCGATGACGGCGACGTTGTGCACGACGGTGCCGACGGTGTCGTCGGCGCCGGCCTTGACGTGGATGGCGTGGTTGTAGGCGTGGCTGATGGTCAGGTCGGCGATGGTCACGTCGTCCGCGACGACGGTGATGATCTGGGTGCTGACGTACCCCCCGTCCAGCACCACGTCCTCACGGGCCCCGGTGGCCCCTCGGATCGCGATGCCGTCGACGGCGATCCAGAGGTACTCGCCGTCGAGGTCGTAGGTCCCGGCCCCGAGCAGGAAGGTCGTGCCGGGCGCGGCGGACGACACCATGCCGCGCAGACCGGGCGCGTCGGACGGCGTGACGTCGACGATCGTCCCGCTGGCGGCGGGCAGCGGGGCGCAGGGATCGACCGGCTCGGGGGTGGCGTCGTCGTCGTCGCCCGGGGCGGAGTCGTCGTGAGCCACCCCCGCGGGCGCCGACCCCCCGGGGGGGTCGGGGGGAGCCCCCCCCGCGGGGGGC
>CAYQEG010000031.1:0-12538 GCA_964416435.1 uncultured Rickettsiales bacterium | reverse complement strand
GTCGTCATCCACCGCGTCGTCGTCGTCCACCGCGTCGTCGTCGTCGGGGGGCGCGGTCGGGCAGCCGGGCAACAGCAGCAGCGCCGCCAGGGCGAGCGGGCGGCTCACGCCGGCCTCCAGACGAGGCAATGGTTGTTGGCGGGCATGTCGACGACCTCCGCGAGGTCCAGCCCGACGCCGGACGCGACGTCGACCAGCGCGTCGACGTCCCGGATCCCCCAGGACGGGTCGCGGGCCTGCAGGCTGGCGTCGAAGCGGGCGTTGCTCGGGGCGAAGGGGCGGTCCGCGAAGCGGTAGGGGCCGTATGTGACGAAGGTGCCGCCAGGGCTGAGGCGCCGGCTCACGCCTTGCAGCAGCCCCACCGCCGAGGCCCACGGCGAGATGTGGATCATGTTGCAGCACAGGGCCGCGTCGAACGCGTCGATCCCCCAGTCCGCCTCTCGGCTGTCCAGGCGCCGCGCCGGCTGCAGGTTCGGGGCGACGGTCTCCGCCCGCCACGCCTCGATGCTCGCGAGCGCCGCCTCCGACGTGTCGGTCGGGATCCAGGTCAGCCCGGGCAGCCGCGGCGCGAACCAGACCGAGTGCATGCCGGTGCCGGCGGCGATCTCCAGGGCCGTCCCCTCCGACGGGAACACGCGCGTGAGCACGGCCAGGATGGGGTCTCGGTTGCGTTCGCAGGCGCCGGAGTGCTGCTTCATCCCGATCGTATAGCTCAAGGTCAGTATCGTGGGTCGATGCGGTCGCTCCTCACGGTGGTGTTCGTCCTTCTGACTGCGTGCACCGGCGCAGGCGAGTACTTCGACTTCGACGAGGACCGCGTCCAGGAACGAGACGACTGCGCCCCCCAGGACTCCGAGCGCTATCCGGGCGCCGAGGACCCCTGGGGAGACGGGGTCGACCAGGACTGCGACGGGTTCGACGGTGTCGATCGGGACGGTGACGGCTTCAGCGCCAACGCGGACATCGACCGAGACTGCGACGACAGCAACCCGCTGGTGCACCCCGGGTCGTTCGACGAGGCCGGCGACGGGGTCGACACCGACTGCGACGGCGCCGACGGGACCGACGCGGACGGCGACGGCTTCGCATCCGAAGCGAGCGGCGGGACGGACTGTGACGACGACGACCCGATGGTCACGCCGCTGGACTCCGACGGAGACGGCCGCTCCCCGTGCGACGGCGACTGCGATGACGGGGACCCGTCGGCGCACCCCCTGGACGCCGACGGCGACGGCGTCTCCACCTGCGCGGAGCCGCCGGACTGCGACGACGAGGACCCCGACGTGCGCCCCGGGGCCCTCGAGGCGTGCGACGGCGTCGACACCGACTGTGACGGAGCGATCGCAGGAGAGGCCGACGCCGACCTCGACGGCGACCCGGAGTGCTCCGACTGCGACGACGACGACCCGGACCAGGACTCCCTCGACGGGGACGGCGACGGCTTCTCGAGCTGCGACGGCGACTGCCTCGACACCATCGCCGAAGCCAACCCGCTGGCCACCGATCTCGTCGGCGACGGCAACGACCAGAACTGCGACGGCGCGGACGGCATCGACGCCGATCAGGACGGCGAGGCGAACGAGGCCAGCGGCGGGCCCGACTGTGACGACGGCACCGCCCTGGTCACCTCCCAGACCGACGCCGATGGCGACGGCGTGACGCTCTGCGGAGGTGACTGCGACGACGACGACCCGGACGTGCGGCCTGGCTTCGGCGAGCTCTGCGACGGGCTCGACAGCGACTGCGACGGCTTCGCCCTGGGCGAGGGCGACGTCGACGGTGACGGCGCCCTCGCCTGCGCCGACTGCGACGACGAGGACCCCACCCGGTTCCCGGGCGCGACCGAGACGTGCGACGGGGTCGACCAGGACTGCGACGGGACGATCGACGACGGCTTCGACGGCGACGGCGACGGCTCGACCTCCTGCGGCGGCGACTGCGACGACGGAGACCCGAGCGTCGAGGGGCTCGACGTCGACGGCGACGGGGTCTCGACGTGCGACGGAGACTGCGTCGACACCGTGCCCACGATCAACCCGTTCGCGACGGACACCTGGGGTGACGGAGTGGACCAGAACTGCGACGACATCGACGGGTTCGACGGAGACGGGGACGGGGAGGCGGGCACCGGATCGGGCGGAGCGGACTGCGTCGACGACGACCCGACGGTCGGCTCGTCCACCGACGCCGACGGGGACGGCAGCACCCTGTGTGGAGGCGACTGCGACGACGACGACCCCGACCGGCGGCCCGGCCAGCCGGAAGCCTGCAACGGGATCGACGACGACTGCGACGGCTTCGCCATCGACGAGGGAGACGGAGACGGAGACGGCGCCCTGGCCTGCGAGGACTGCGCCGACGCGGATCCGGCGCGGTACCCGGGGGCGATCGAGGTCTGCAACTCGGCCGACGACGACTGCGACGAGGTCATCGACGACGGCTTCGACGTCGACCAGGACGGCGTGACCAGCTGCGGGGGGGACTGCGACGACAACGACCCGTCGGTCCGACCGGGCTTCTTCGAGGCCTGCGACGGCCTGGACACCAACTGCGACGGCGGCACGGTCAACGAGGGAGACTTCGACGGCGACGGCTCGCCGTCGTGCGCCGACTGCGACGACGCTGATCCCGGGCGGCACCCCGCGGCCGACGAGGTCTGCGACGGCCTGGACACCGACTGCGACACGTTGATCGACGAGGTCGGGGAGGCCGACGCGGACGGCGACGGGCTGCTCGGCGGCGGGTGTGGTGGTGACTGTGACGATGGTCGGGTGGGCGCCTGCTCCGTCGTCGACATCGCGCCGGGCTTCTTCCACACCTGCGCCCTCCTCGACGTGGGCGCCGTGCATTGCTGGGGCCGCGGAGAGTTCGGCCGACTGGGGTACGCCGACGTGGGCGACATCGGCGATGACGAGCCGCCCTGGACCGCCGGGCAGGTGTACGTGGGCGGGCCGGTCCTGCAGCTCGCGGCGGGGATCGACCACACCTGTGCCCTGCTGGAGGGCGGCACGGTTCGCTGCTGGGGCTCCGCGGAAGACGGTCGCCTGGGCTACGCGAACGACGAAGACATCGGCGACGACGAGAGCCCGGCGACCGCCGGCGACGTCGACGTGGGCGGCGCCGTGATCCAACTGGTCGCGGGTCGGGAGCACACGTGCGTGCTCCTGTCGTCTGGCTCGGTCCGGTGCTGGGGGGTGGGCTCCAACGGTCGGCTCGGGTACGGCGACGGAGAGAACGTCGGCGACGACGAGACGCCGGCGGAGGCCGGCGATGTCGCCATCGGCGGCGCGGTCGAGCTGCTCGCCGCCGGCGAGTACCACACCTGCGCCCTCCTCGAAGGCGGCGCGGTCCGCTGCTGGGGCGCGGGAAGCGGTGGCCGCCTCGGCTACGGCGACGTCTCGACCGTGGGTGACGACGAGCTCCCGGCGGACGCCGGAGACGTCAACGTGGGCGGGCTCGTGGTCCACCTCGACGCCGGCGGCCAGCACACCTGCGCCGTGCTCGACGGGGGCGCCGTCCGATGCTGGGGAGCGGCCGGCGCCCGGCTCGGCTACGGCAACATGGACGCCATCGGCGACGACGAGGACCCCGCGGACGCGGGCGACGTGCCGGTCGGTGCCCTCGTCGAATCGATCGGAGCGGGTGGGCATCACACCTGCGCGGTCTTGAGCACCGGGGCGGCGACCTGCTGGGGTATCTGGAGCGGGGGCCGGCTCGGGCTCGGGCCCGGAGTCACCGAGAGCATCGGGAACGACGAGCCGGCCTCGGAGGCGGGCCCGATCGACGTCGGCGGGGGCGCAGTCGAGCGTGTCGTCCCGGGCGACGACTACACCTGCGCGTACCTGGTAGCCGGCCAGGCCCTCTGCTGGGGCGACTCGGGGTACGGACGACTCGGCTACGGCTCGATCGAGGACGTCGGGGATGACGAAACCCCCGCCGAAGCCGGCTGGGTCGGCGTCTCGCTCCCCCTCTTCCCCTGAGAAAGCCCCTCAAGTCCCGGCCCAGACCGTCGATGTCGAAGGCGTGCGCCGCCACAAGCATGTCGCGATCCTCGCCGCCCTCCTCGGGGTGATCGTCGCCGAGGGCGGCCCCTTCGCCGCTGTCGGCACCATCGTCGACGCCATCGAGCACGTGCGGGGCGAACCGACGAAGCACGCTGACGCCTCCCCCGCCAACCCCCTGGGGCTGCCCGGGATGGGCGGACACGCCACCCAACTGCACGCGACCAGCGAGGCCGCGTACCAGTACCGGCTGCGCTACGAGCGCGCCATGAGCGAGCAGTAGCCCCGAACCCGCTGCTCGCCCGACCGCACTTCGTCTAGGGTCGTTGACGAACGCTCCGAACCGTTTAGGGTTGCGACGTAACTCTGAACGGAGTCACTAGTGGGAATCCTGCTCGAAATGTCCGACATCGACCTCCTCGCCGTCCGCCGCCGCGCCGCCGCCGCGCTGGGCGACGTGCCCCCGGCCGAAACTGCCGCCCACCGCGCCCTCCAGGCTGCGCTGGTCCAGGTCGTGCACGTCTACGCCGACAGCCAGCAACCCGGCCTGTGGGCCGACCTGATCGAGCGGGCCGCGGACGAGCCGCTCGCCGAGCCGCCCGCGGCGTCCCTGGACCGCTTCGAGGAGGCGTTCGACTGCACCGCGTTCACCGGCGAGCCGGGCGGACGCATCGCCTCCCTGCTGCTGGTCGGCGCGCTCCTCGACAACGTCGCCCTGGGCGAGCAGCGCGCGCTGCTCGACGCCCCCTGCGTGCGCCCCCGGGGCCGCGCCCGTCGCCTGCTGCTGCGGCTCGAGGCGCTGCTCGCCGCCGCCCCGCCGGTCGAGGACTTCGCCCTGAGCCTGCCGGACATGCTGCGCGGCCCCGCCGACGCCTCCCCCGGCTCGCTGCGCGGACAGCTCCAGTACGTGCTCGACGCCTGGTCCGAGCTGCTGCCCGGCGAGCTCAAGGACCGACTGCTCCGGGCCCTGGACGTGCTCGCCGAGGCCGAAGCGAGCCGCGACGGCGGCTTCGCCCCGCCCCCGGTCCTGGAGTTCGGCCCCGGCCACCACGACGTGCCCGGTGAGGCCCGCTTCTCCCGCGACGCCGACTGGATGCCCAACCTCGTGCTCGCGGCCCGCCAGGCCCTGGTCTGGATGGATCAGCTGGCCCGCGAGTACGAGCGGCCGGTCGAGCGGCTGGACCAGATCCCGGACGAGGCGCTGGACGAGCTGGCCGAGCGCGGGTTCTCCGGGCTGTGGCTGATCGGCCTGTGGGAGCGCTCCGACGCCAGCAAGGAGATCAAGCGCCGGATGGGCAACCCGGAGGCAGAGGCGTCGGCCTACGCGCTGTACGACTACCGGATCGCCGACCGCTTCGGCGGCGACGAGGCGCTGGCGTCCCTTCGACACCGCGCGGCCGAGCGGGGCATCCGCCTCGCCGCCGACATGGTCCCCAACCACGTCGGCCTGGACGGCCGCTGGGTCGTCGAGCACCCCGACTGGTTCCTGCAGACCGACGAGCCGCCGTTCCCCGGCTACTCGTTCGCCGGACCCGACCTCTGCGCCGACGACCGCGTCTCGGTCCACCTCGAGGACGGCTACTGGAACCACAGCGACGCCGCCGTCACCTTCAAGCACTACGAGCACGCGACCGGGCGCACGCGGTTCATCTATCACGGCAACGACGGCACCCAGATGCCGTGGAACGACACCGCCCAGATCGACTACCTCCACCCCGAGGCTCGCGAAGCCGTCATCAGCACGATCGTCGGCGTCGCCAAGCGCTTCCCGGTGATCCGGTTCGACGCCGCGATGACCCTCGCCAAGCGCCACGTCCGCCGCCTGTGGCACCCCGCCCCGGGCTCCGGCGGCGCCATCCCCTCCCGGTCGGAGCGGGCCGTCAGCCCGGAGGACTTCGAGCGGCTGATGCCCCGTGAGTTCTGGCGTGAGGTGGTCGACCGCATCCAGGCCGAGGCCCCGGACACGCTGCTGCTCGCCGAGGCCTTCTGGATGATGGAGGGCTACTTCGTCCGCGATCTGGGCATGCACCGCGTCTACAACAGCGCGTTCATGCACATGCTCCGAGACGAGGACAACGGCAAGTACCGCCAGACCATCAAGAACGTCCTCGAGTACAGCCCCGCCATCCTCGAGCGCTTCGTCAACTTCATGAACAACCCGGACGAGGAGACCGCGGTCGCCCAGTTCGGCAAGGGGGACAAGTACTTCGGCATCTGCACGCTGCTCGCCACGCTGCCGGGGCTGCCGATGTTCGGGCACGGCCAGGTCGAGGGCTTCACCGAGAAGTACGGCATGGAGTTCGCCCGCGCCTACGCCGGTGAGGAGCCGGACGCCGGCTTCCTGGAGTACCACGACACCGCCATCTTCCCCCTGCTGCGCATGCGCCACGTCTTCTCGGGGGTCGACCAGTTCGCCCTGTACGACCTCGCGGACGACGACGGCCACGTCAACGAGGACGTGTTCGCCTACAGCAACCGCAGCCCCGACGGCAGCGAGCGCGCCCTCGTCGTCTACAACAACCGCTTCGAAGCCGCCGCCGGGCGGCTCAAGACCACCGCCGCCGCCAACGCCGCCGGACCCGACGAGGAGCCCCGGCTGGAGCGGGTCGAGCTGGTGGACGCCCTCGGTCTCCGCGCCGAACCCGGCGTGCTCTACGGCCTGCAGGACGTCCGCACCGGCGACTGGTTCCTGCGCTCGGGTGAGGGGCTGCAGGACGACGGGCTCTGGCTGAAGCTGGACGGCTACGGCTGCCAGGTGTTCGTCGGCTTCCGCGAGATCGTGGACCACGACGGCACCTGGACCGAGCTGATGCAGGAGCTGTGGGGCGGCGGCGTCGCCGACCTGGACGCCGCCCGCGAGGCGTTGCTGCGACGCCACCGCGAGGCGCCCAAGGCGGCCGTGCAGGGGCCCGAGGTGCTGCCCGCGCCGGTCGAGACCCGACCCGGAGGCTGCTGACCCGGGTTATATACGGCCCATGCGCCGCATCGCCCTGCTGATCAGCTGCCTTCCCCTCGTCGCCCTCGTCGGTTGCCCCGAGCCGGAGCCCGAGCCGGAGCCGCCCGTCGGTGACCCACCGCTCGCACCGCTCGTCGAGCCGGTCGAGGTGGGCCTGGACGAATGGCGGATCGGGCTGGTCAACGACCCGGGCAGCGACCCGGTCCGGCCCGCCATCGAGTCCGGCACCTTCGAGTTCCCCGACTCCGGGACGGACGGCAACGGCACCACCTGGTTCGACGTCACGCCGGACGAGTCCGGCCTGATCGGCCCCTTCTCCTCGACGATCTTCTACGCCGTCGCCGACCTGGACGACGACCTCTCCGCCGGCGACCGGATCATCGCCCGGACCTCCAACGCCCAGGGCATCTACGTCGGCGACGCGCTCCAGCCGGGCTACTTCTACGGCGACTCCCGCCCGCGCGTCCCGCTGGTCCCCGCCGAGGACGGCGAGCTCATCGTCGTCCGGGGCACCGCCTACCGGAACACCCAGGTCCAGCTGTGGTCCACGCCCGACGAGCTGTGGATGAACCTGTCCGACCTCACGGCCCCCGAGATCGGCCTGGGCGAGACCGGCGAGCATTGGCTCGGCGTGCCCGTGCTCAACCTGCTGCGCCGCTACGTGCCCGACGTCCAGGCGCGGGTGATCGACAACGACGACTTCGAGGCGACGACCACCGAGTACCCCGCGATGGCGCCCGCGGCCGTGACCCAGCTGGGCTTCCTGCTCCGCCCCAAGCACCCGCCGGCCGACGTCGAGGTGCCGATGGTCGCGACCCTGCGGCTGGTCGCCCCGTCCCTGGACTTCTCCTACGAGCGCGACGTGAACATCGGCGTCATCGACCCGTCCGAGGGGCGCTGGCAGACGCTTCGCTCCCCCATCGACGGCTCGGTCCAGGGCTTCGGCGTGCTGCGTCCCTCCAACTTCGATCCCGACCGTGAGGACTACGCGGTGGTGCTGTCCACTCACGGCGCCGGGGTCCAGGGCCGCGGCCAGGCCCGCGCCTACGGGGCGAAGGACTGGACGTACATCGTCGCCCCGACCAACCGCCACCCGTTCGGCTTCGACTGGGAGGAGTGGGGCCGGTTCAACGGGCTGGCGACCCTCGACCACGCGATGGAGCGCTACTCGATCGATCCCACGAAGGTCTACCTGTCGGGCCACTCGATGGGCGGCCACGGCTCGTGGCACCTGAGCGTCACCACCCCCGGCCGCTTCGCCACCACCGGTCCGTCCGCCGGCTGGGAGTCCTTCTACACCTACGGCGGCTCCTCGCAGCCGACCGGCCCCCTCGCCCGCGCCCGGGCCCACAGCGACACCCTGGAGTACATCGACAACCTCGCCCGCCGCGGGGCCTACGTCATTCACGGCACCGCCGATGACAACGTGCCCTGGAGCGAAGGCCAGAACATGTACGCCGCGGTCAGCGCCGTCACCGACGACGCCCTGTTCCACTGGGAAGAGGGGGCTGGCCACTGGTGGGACAACGACCCCGACACCCCCGGCGCCGCCTGCGTCGACTGGGGGCCGATGTTCGACTGGATCCAGGAGCACACGCTCGACCCGTTCGAGCTCGACTTCAGCTTCCGGTCCCCCAACCCCGGCTACTCGCCGTTCCACTCCTACGTCACGATCGAGTCGGCGACCAGCGCGTACGACGACGTGGAGATCCACTCCGAGGACGGGGGCTCGACCGTCACCCTCACGACCAGCAACGTCCGGAGCCTGACACTGAACGGCGACGCGCTCCTGGACCGCGGCGTGAGCACCGTGAGTGTGGACGGCGAAGACATCACGGTCGTCGCGGGGGCGATCCCGGTGGGTCCGCAGGAGGGCAAGAACCACGAGGTCTACGGGCCCTACAACCAGGTCTACCGACAGCCCTTCTGCTTCGCCTACGCCACCGACGACCCGGTCTACGCCGACTACGTCGGCTACCTGGTGTCGTACTGGGCGATCCTCGGCAACGGCCGCGCCTGCGCGATGCCGATGGACCAGGTCACCGACGCGGTGCGGGACGAGTACAACGTGATCTGGGTCGGCGCCCACGACGGCGAGGTGGACACGGACATACCCTTCGAGTGGAACGACGACGAGATCGACATCGGCCCCATCTCCTGGGACGAGGCCGGGATCCTGTTCGTGTTCCCCGACGGCGACCGGCTCAACGCCGTCATCGACGCCACCGAGGCCGACCGTCACGCCCTGTACCGCATCAGCCCGTTCAGCTCACGCAGCGGGCTGCCCGACTACTACATCTGGGGGACCACCGGAGCGATGCGCGCCGGCGGCTTCTTCAACGGCGACTGGGAGTACGTCGTCGGCGAGTGATCAGCGGCGCCCCGAGCAGCGGGGCCAGGGCCAGCGTGCCCTGACCGCCGGCGCACGAGCTGCAGCCCGCGCCGCCGTCGTCGTCGTCGTCGTCCGCCGCCGGGTCGGGCTCCTCGTCCGGCAGGCAGTCGCCGTCGACCTCGGGGCAGTCCTCGTCGCACCAGCCGTCGTCGTAGAAGCCGTTGATCTCGCACACGTCACGGCTGTCGTGCACCGCCTCGATCTGGTCGAGGATCCACTCGTAGTGCAGGTCGGTCCGGGTGCTCCCCGACGTCGTCGTGCACCCTCCGTCCCCCCAGCTGTGCACCGCCCACTGGATCAGGCGCCCCTCCGTGACCGCGAACTGCGGTCCGCCGCTGTCGCCGCTGCAGATGTTGGCGCCGTTGTCGTTGGACCAGCTGTCGCTGATGATGAACTGCTGGAACAGCTGGTCGATGGTCAGCGGCGCCGAGCGCTTGATCCCCGAGTCCTCGGCGTTGGGGCCGGTGACGCCGAAGCCGACGGAGACCAGCTCGAACCCGACGTGCTCGTCCTCCGTCAGCTCCCGCCCGCGGATGAGCGCCGGCTCGACGTCCAGCACGTCCTCCTCGAGGATGAGCACCGAGATGTCGTTGGCCCCGTAGCTGCCCGGCTCCCCCGGCACGAGCTCTTCGTAGTCGGGGTGGACCATGTAGCCGGAGAAGCCGACCTCCGCGGTCGCCGTCCCCACCGACGGGCCGAAGAACGCGACCCCGAGCTCGACCACCGCCTCCAGCGGCAGGTCGCCGCCGCAATGGGCCGCGGTGAGCACCGTGCGCGGGGTGATCAGGGTGCCCGTGCAGGCGCTGAACACCCAGTCTCCGAGGTGCGCGCCGAGCCCCACCGCGGGCTCCATGTCCGACTCCTCGGAGCCGTTGACGATGGCCTGGTGGGAGGTGCCGCCGGCGGCGATGGGCAGGAGCAGGGCGAGGGCGAGGGACGCGGACATGGCCGGGGAGCCTAGCAAGCCCCGCCCGACGATCGAGGGCGACGAGCGGCCCGGGCCTGCTATACGCCGTGCGTGGCCACCTCCCACCGGTTCGTCGCGACCTGCACCCGAGGCGCCGAAGAGGTGCTGGCGGCGGAGATCAGCGCGATCATCGGCCGCCCCGTCGCCAAGCTGCTGAGGGGAGCGGTCGGCTTCGAGGGGCCGGTCGCCGACGGCTACCGCGTGACCCTGTGGACCCGCCTCGCCAGCCGCGTGCTGCTCGTGCTGCGGGCGTTCGACGCGCCGACGGGCGACGCCCTGTACGAGGGGGTCCGCGCGATCCCCTGGCAGGAGCACCTCGGCCGGGGCCGCACGCTCGCGGTCGACTTCGTCGGCACCTCGGAGTCGCTGAGGAACAGCAAGTTCGGCGCGCTGCGCACCAAGGACGCGATCGTCGACCGCATCCGGGACGCCCGCGGCACCCGCCCCTCGGTCGACCTGGACCGCCCCGACGTCCGGGTCAACGTGCACCTGCGTGACGACTACGCGACGGTCGCCATCGACCTCGCCGGCAGCCCCCTGCACGAGCGAGGCGGAGGCGGACGACGCGCCGGCGAGGCGCCGCTGAAGGAGACCCTGGCGGCGACCATCCTGCACGGCGCCGGCTGGCCCGAGGCGGCGGCGGAGGGGCTGCCCCTGGTGGACCCGATGTGCGGCGCGGGCACGATCCCGCTCGAGGGGGCGGCGATCGCCCTGGACCAGGCGCCCGCGCTCGGCCGCGAGCGGTGGGGGCTGGAGCGGTGGGGAGGCCACGACCGGCGCGCCTGGCGCCACCTCCTGCAGGAGGCGCGCGCCCGCGCCGACGTCGGGCGGCAGCGCACGGTGCACGTGTTCGCCTCGGACAGCGACCCCCGCGCCGCCGGGCGGGCCCGCGCCAACGCGCGCCGGCTCGACCTCCCGGTCCAGGTCGACGTCTGCGACATGCGGGAGTGCGAGCCGCCCCCCGGGATGCCGGGCCTGCTCGTGACGAACCCGCCCTACGGCGAGCGGCTGGGCGACGACGACGAGTGGGTGGTCGGGCTGTACCGCGGGATGGGCGACGCGCTGCGCCGGCGGTGGCTGGGCTGGACCGCCTGGATCCTCGCCGGCAGTCCGAAGCTGTCCAAGAGCTTCGGCTTGAAGCCGGCGGCCCGCATCCCGCTGCGCAACGGGCCGATCGACTGCCGCCTGGTGAAGATCCCGATCTCCGCGAAGCCGGTCGAGGGCCGGGGCCCGGGCTGGCGAGCCTGACTGTGCCGCCCAGGTTGTGTGACCACGGATCCGACAGGCCCGCGGTCCGAGGTCAAGGAGCGAGGAGCGGAGCATGTCGAGTCCATGTGACCGACGAGCGACGCTGAGATCGGGCCGCGGGACGGAGGAGGCGTGGTCAGAAAGCCTGGGCGGCACAGTGACCCTTTACATTCTCGGCCCCCCCGCTACCTTCCGGCGCCATGGACGAACTCTCCGCCATCCTGGACGGCACCGCCGAGGCCCCGAGGCTCCCGCCGGGGCTCTTCGCCGACGACGTGCTGCTCGTCAGCCGCGACGTCATCGGGGGGAAGCCCGT
This sequence comes from uncultured Rickettsiales bacterium, assembly GCA_964416435.1. Classification (GTDB taxonomy): domain Bacteria; phylum Myxococcota_A; class UBA796; order UBA9615; family UBA9615; genus CAYQEG01. Next base: position 658 of record CAYQEG010000031.1, on the reverse strand, counting down.
GCTGTTCGCCTGGCGGGACCAGCCCGGCGAGGCGGACTCCGGCTGGACGCTCCTCGCCGGGGACGAGCCGGACGAGTGGCTCGAGGACCTCGACCGATTCGTGGAGCGAACCGCGCTCGACGTGCTGGCCGACGACCCGTCGCTCGGCGGGATCCTGGGGGCCCCCCCGGACTCGGCCTACGAGCGGGACCGCGCGGACGCCCCCTGGGTCGAACTCGTCGAGGAATAGGACGCAACATTCGAGGCCGATCTCTTCAGTTGTGGGTCGACCCGCCGGTGCCGGGGTGGATAAACTGCGCGTCCACCGTCGTCCAAGGACGACCCACAGAAGAGAGAGAGAGAGAGCGAAGCCATGTCCAAGAAGCTGTTCGTCGGCGGACTCGCGTGGGCCACGACCGACGACTCCCTGCGCGCTGCATTCGAGCCGTACGGGGAGGTCACTGATGCCAAGGTCATCCTCGATCGGGAATCCGGCCGCTCCCGCGGTTTCGGGTTCATCACCTACACGACAGAGGAAGACGCTGATGCCGCAATGCAGGCGCTGAACGGCGCCCAGGTCGACGGACGGAGCATCCGCGTCGACAAGGCCCAGGAACGTGCGCCCCGAGGTGGCGGCGGCGGCTATCGCGGTGGCGGTGGCGGTGGTGGCGGCGGCTAC
>CAYQEG010000030.1:14248-48650 GCA_964416435.1 uncultured Rickettsiales bacterium | reverse complement strand
CTAGCTAGCTACCGCTCCTGGACCCGCGTCACCTCGACGCGGGTGTCGTTGAACGTCGGTGAGCCGCCCAGGTCCGTCACCTCCGCTGCGATGAGCGCGTTGGTCGTCTCTCCGGTCCGGGTGTGCTTCGCCCACAGCCCCTTGGGGATGCAGACCACGCCGGGGCGCACGCCGTCGCTCACGTCGGCGGTCGCGAAGGTCTCGCCGAGGGCGTTGTGCAGCCGGACCTCGTCGCCGGTCGCGATGCCCCGCGGGCCGGCGTCGTCGGGGTGGATGCGGAGCGCCGGGGCCTCGACCAGCTGGAAGAACGTGGACGTGATCGCCCGCCGGTCCGCCGGCGTGATGAGGGTCAGCGGGTGCTCGTCCTCCACCGGGTGGAAGGCGTACAGGAAGCTCGCCGACTCGGCGTCCAGGGCCGGCGGCGCGAGCTCGATCCGACCGCTGGGGGTGCGCGGGAAGACGTCGACCATCTGCACCGGAGCCGCCCCGGTGGGGGGCAGGGCGACGCGGTCCTCGCTCAGCTCACGCGCGAGGCGGCCGCCCTCGTGGTGGGCCCGTACGACCGCGTCCGCCATCGCGTCGGGAGTTCGGGGGTCGGCGGGTCGACCGAGGCCCAGGCGGTCCAACAGGCTGTCGAACACCTCGCCGTTGGGCTTCGCCGAGCCGAACGGCGGGGCGGCCGGGCGGCTCCGGTTGAGCACGTAGCTGCCGTAGCCGCGGGCGAGCTCGTCGTGCTCCAGGAACGTGGTCGCCGGCAGCACCACGTCGGCGTAGCGCGCCGTGTCGGTCATCACCGCGTCGTGCACCACGACGAACAGGTCGTCCCGCTTCAGCCCCCGGCGCACGGCCCGCTGGTCGGGGCAGGTCGCCAGGGGGTTGCCGTTGTAGACGTACAGCAGGCCGATGGGCGGGTCGCTCAGCGCGTCGAGGGCGGGCCCCAGCAGGCCCAGCCGCACGGTCCGGGTGGTCTGCCGCTCGGCCCCCGCGGCGGCCTCGGGGTCGAACGCCCAGGCGCCGGAGTTGCTGGCGGTGTAGCCGCCCCCGCGGACCCCGAACTTGCCCGCCACGGCGGGCAGCGCGAGCACCGCCGCGACGCCGGACCCGCCGTTGCGGTTGCGCTCCAGCCCCCAGCCGCACCGGATGAGGGCGGGGGAGGTGGCGGCGTACATCCGGGCGAACGCCTCCAGGTCGGCGACGGCCAGGCCGGCGACCTCCGCGGCCCGCTCCAGGGGCCAGGCGGCGGCCCGCTCCCGCAGCTCGTCGGCCCCGTCGCAATGGGCCTCGAGGAACGCCTCGTCGGCGTGGCCGTGCTCGAACAGCCAGCGGATCACGGCGAGCGCCACGGGGCCGTCGGCGCCCGGTCGGACCGCCAGGTGCAGGTCGGCCCGGCGGGCCAACGGGGTGCGCCGGGGGTCGACGACCACCAGCTTCGCGCCGGCGCGGCGAGCGGCCTGGATCTGCGGCACGAGGTGCACCCCGGTGGCGTTGGGGTTGCAGCCCCAGACCACGACGAGGCGGGCGCGCGGGAAGTCGGTGAACGCGACGCCTGGCATCTTCCCGTACAGCCCTTGCAGCGCCCGCCCGGCGGTCAGCGCGCAGAGGTCCCGGAGCAGCTGGCTCGCCCCCAGCCGGCTGAACAGGCGCCGGTCGTGGCTGCCCTCGGTCAGGAACCCGTTCGAGCCGCCGTACGAGCAGGGGAGGATCGCCTCCCCGCCGAGCCGGTCCCGGGTCTGCGCCATGCGCTCCGCGACGAGGTCCAGCGCCTCGTCCCAGGTCGCCTCGCGGAAGTCGGCGGCGCCCTTGGGGCCGGTCCGGATCAGGGGCGTGCCCAGGCGGTCGTCGCAGTACAGGTGGCGCGCCGCGTGGGCGACCTTGCCGCAGACGTAGCCGGCGGTGACCGGGTTGAGGTCCGAGCCGTCGACGCGCACCACGCGGTCGCCCTCCACGGTCACCGCGAGGGTGCACGCGTCAGGGCAGTCGAGGGGGCAGATCGAGTGGACCGTGCGGCCCATCAGCGTTCGCTCAGCCGGGGTAGCCGCACTGCACGAGGGCCGCGTCGCCGTCGGTGCGGACGCGCTCGCTGAAGCCGACCGCGTCGCCGACCCAGGAGTAGCCGGCTTCGAACCCGTAGATGAGCCGCAGGCCGTAGCTGAAGCGCTGCTTGACGCCGGCGTCCATCGCGCCCCAGACGGAGCACGGGATGGCCTTGAGCTCGGCGGTGGTGTCGATCCAGCCGGAGCCGTTGGTGTCGTAGGCGCCGAGCATCACGCCCTTGACCTTGGCGTCCCACTCGGAGGTGCCGCCGCCGGGGAAGGAGCGGATGGCCGCCGTGGGGTCACCCACCACGCCGCCCACGGAGCCGCCGGTGCTGCCGCCGGTGCTGCCGCTCACCTCCATGCAGGTGGCGATGCGCACGTCCGCGGCGCCCCGCACGACCTCGGAGAAGCCGATGGCGCTGCCGACCCAGAGCTTGTCCGACTCGAAGCCGTAGATGACCCGCAGGCCGTAGTCCCACTTCTCTCGCACGCGGGTGTCGAGCGCCTTGTAGACGTCGCAGGGGACCTTGAGGACCTCGTCGCTGGTGTCGAGCCAGCCGCTGCCGTTGGTGTCGAAGTTGGCGAGCATCACCGGCTTGACGGCCGCGTCCCACGCGTCGCCGCCGCCCTGGCCGGGGGCCGCGCCCATGATGGCCTGGACCGGGTCGCCGCCGGTGTAGCCGCCGCCGCCGCCCCCGCCGCCGCCCCAGCCGCTGCTCTCGCACGACGCGAGCTTGGAGTCCGAGTAGCCGCGCACGACCTCGGAGAAACCGACGGCGTCGCCGACCCAGATCTTGTCGGCTTCGAAGCCGTAGATGATGCGGATGCCGTAGCCCCAGCCAGCCTTGACGCCGTCGTCCAGGGCCTTCCAGGTGCTGCACGGGATGCTGTCGACCTCGGGGTTCTTGTCGATCGCGCCGGAGCCGTCGAGGTCGTAGTTGGCCAGCAGGATGAGCTTGACCTTGTCGTCCCACGCGGACTGACCGGGGGGCTCCGTGAGGGCCCGAATCCGGCCTTCGGCGGCGGCGCCGAACGCCGCCGAAGCGACGAGCAGGGCCGGAAGGACGAGCAGGGGCAACAGCAGGGCGCGGATCTTCATCGGGACACCTTTCGTAGCGTGGGCGGGAGCCTACACGGGTCGGACCGGGGCGTGCACCACCTTGGGACACGCCGTCGGCGCGCCGGTTCCCGGGCGTGGGTAGACTGCCCCGCTCCATGAGCAAGATCGATCAGTTCGAGAGCGCCTTCCTCGGCGCCGCCAAGGACCTGTATCGCCACACGGCGATCGAGGTCGATCACGTCGTCGTGCTGACGGATCTGGAGACGACCGACGCCCAGGCGTACGGGGCCCAGGTCCAGGACGCGCTGAGCATGCTGCCGGCGAGCGAGGCCCGCTCCTGGCGGTTCGTGCCGGGGCCGGAGTGCTACACGATCGGCGACGTGCTCGCGATCGTGGAGCGAGACGCCCCCGCGTTGGTGTGCACCTACCGGAACCTGCACAGCGGCGCCTGGCGTTGGCCCCACAGCCTGAGCGACCACGTCGAGGTGCTGACCCAGGTGACCGACGTCCCCGTCTGCCTGATGCCCCGGCCCAAGCGGGGGGGCGGCTGGGACTCTCCCCAGACGGCGCCGGCGGAGCATTGCGTCATGGCGATGACCGACCACCTCGCGGGGGACGACGCGCTGGTCGATCACGCCGTCGCCTTCGCGGCCGAGGGGGGTCGGCTCGTGCTGAGCCACATCGAGGACGAGCACGCGTTCGAGCGGATGATCGGGGCCATCGCGAAGATCCCCGAGATCGACACCGACCTGGCCCGGGAGCGGCTGCTCCACCAGCTGATGCGCGAGCCGAGGGACTACATCGGCTCGGTGGTGGCGGAGCTGGCGCGCGTCGGCATCGACCTGCGGGTCGACCCGGTGGTGCAGCTGGGCCACCGGCTGGCGACCTACAAGGCGCTCGTCGCGGAGCACGGCGTCGACCTGCTGGTGATGCGCACCAAGGACGATGACCAGCTGGCGATGCACGGCCTGTCGTACCCGCTGGCGGTGGAGCTGCGGGACATCCCGCTGCTGATGCTCTGATGGCGCCGCTCGCCGCCGCAGCGGCTCACGCCGCGGCCGAAGGGGCCGCCCACCACGCCGACGTGCCGATGCCGGTGACGCTGGGGTTCGCCGCGTTGCTCGTGGGCCTGATCGTCTGCCTGGCCCTCGAGGAGAAGCTGCACGCCAAGAAGTCCCTGATCGCGGGGGGCTTCGCGGTGATCTCGCTGCTCGCGGCGACCTTCGCGGGGCTGCTGCCGTTCGGGCCGGTGGTCAACGTGTTCGGCGAGGAGCTGTCGCTGCCGATCTACATCCCGGCGGTCGACTGGGCGGTCATCGCGATCATCCTCGGGAGCAGCGTCTTCGTGGACGCCACGAGCAAGTCGGGGCTGTTCACCTGGATCGCGATCAAGCTGACCCGCGCGAGCCGGGGCGATCCGCTGCTGTTGCTGTGGGCGTACGGCTGGATGACGGTGGTGTTCAGCGCGGTGCTCAACAACGTCACCGCGATGATCATCGTCGGGTCGCTGACCGCGGTCAGCCTCGACAAGCTGGGTCGCCGGGACAAGCTGCTCGGCTTCCTGCTGATCGAGGGGCTGCTGACCAACGTCGGCGGGCTGCTGACGCTGATCAGCTCCGTGCCCAACATCATCGTCGGCACCGCCGCGGACATCAGCTTCATGCGGTTCTTCGTCGTCGCCGCGCCCTTCGTGGTCATCGGGACCGTGGTCACGCTGTGGATGGGGGCCCGCCAGTTCGGCATCGAGCGCATCCGGGACGAGGACGAGCAGGAGGCGGCCGCCGCGAAGGTGGCCGGCTTCGACGCGAGCGACGGGATCGAGAGCCGGGGCTTCTTCTGGTTCGGCGCGGCGATGACCGTCGCCTTCATCGTGACGATCGCGACCACGTCGGTGCTGCCCGGCATCAGCGACCTGGGCATGGGGTTCGTCGCGCTCGCGTTCGCGGTGGTGATGCTCGTCCGGTTCAAGCACGAGGTCGACCGCTTCTACGCGGCCGTGGACTGGGATCTGCTCGGCTTCTTCGCGGCGCTGTTCATGGTCATCAACGTCATGGAGCACGCCCAGGTCCTCGCGCTGCTCGGGCACGGGCTGGAGTGGATGATCGGCCTGGGCGACATGGCCGGCACCGGGATCCTCCTGGGCGCCACCGCGGCGTTCAGCTCGGTGACCGACAACATCCCGCTGGCCGCGATGCTCGCCAAGATCCTCGGCGGCATGGGCACGGAGTCCGACTCGGCGCTGTGGTGGTCGGTCGTCTTCGGGGCCAACCTGGGCGGCAACATCACCCCCATCGGGTCGGCCTCGACGCTGGTCGCGGTGACCATCATCCACAAGCACAAGCTGCAGATGAGCTTCGCCGGCTTCGTCGCCAAGGCGGTGCCCTACGCGGCCGTGCAGTTGGTCATCGCGACGCTGTACGTGCTCGCGTTCCTGCGCTAGGAGCGTGTAGCGCATTGGCCACCTGTCGCCCCATGGACCGGATGCGTCCGATCCCGTTGTTGCTCCTCGTCGTGCATTCCCGATGCATCTCCTCGTCGCGCCTTGGCCTCGGACACCCCGGTCTCACGGGGCTCCGGTTCCAATGCGCTACAAGCTCCTAGCCCCGCGCCGGGTCGCTACTCGTTGTTCAGGGCGTAGAAGTCCGCGAGGTAGCGGGTCGAGATGCCCTCGGTGACCGTGAGCGTCTTGACGCCGGAGCGCTTGCCGAAGCCCTCGCAGTCGTCGCTCTCGCAGATGAACCGGACCCGGTACTCGCCCGGCTGCAGGACCAGCCCCTTGCTCGTCGCCTCGGTGGTGCCGTAGTCCCGGCCGTCGATCTCGACCCGGGTCTGGGGGCGGGACGACAGGTACAGCAGCCCGGCCTCCTCTCCCTCCGGCTCCGGCAGCGGGTCGGGGGCGAGGGAGACGACGGTGCCGCCGCGGTCGGGATCGGGCGCCGCGGTCGGCGGCTCGGCGGCCGCCACCGGCTCGGGGTCGGGCGGGGCCTGGCCGGGTTCGGCCCCGATCTCGGGCACGGGCCGGCGGACCGGCTCGGCCGGGTGCACCGCGAGCTCGTCGCTGCGGGACGCTCGGGGGGACGGCAGCCCGCCGCCCGAGACGGCCGCGACCGTCCAGTCGTCCGCGGTGCGCTCGCGCCGGTCCTCCGCGGTGGGCTCTTCGGAGGGCTCGGCCGGGTCGGCGGGATCGGCCTCAGCCTCGACGTCGGCCTCGGGCGGGGCGTCGACCGGCTGCGCCGCCTTGGTGCCGGGGCGGGTCTCCACCGCGACGGCGGCGGGGGTCGGCGGCGACACGTCGTCGGGCCAGGCGATGGCGGTGATGTTCTCCCAGGCGCCCGTCTGCCAGACGAGCCACGACGCCCCCACGAGGGCCGCAACGAGCAGCGTCATCGCCGCCGAGCGCCATAGCCCGGGGTGCGCCGGCGGGGGGGGCCGCATCGGCGCGAGGGCCGGGTCCCAATCGCCGCCGGCGGCGGCCGCGAGCGCCACGTTGAACTCGCTGCAGTCGCCGAAGCGGATGTCCGGGTCGGGGTGGATGGCCGTCCGGATGACGTCAGCGATGGCCGGCGGCAGGTGGTCGGGGATGGGCACCATCCCGTCTTCCTTGGCGCGCAGGACCTGGTACTGCGTCATGCCCGCCGGGAACGGCAGCCGCCCCACCAGCAGCTTGTACAGCGTCATGCCGATGGCGTAGATGTCGGCCCGCTGGTCGACGGCGCGCAGCCCCGTGTAGAGCTCGGGCGCCATGTAGGGCGCGGTGCCGACCATCGACCCGGCCTGGGTCTCCTCGTCCTCCGCCATCCAGGCGACGCCGAAGTCGGTCACCTGCAGGCGGCCGTCGGGCCGCACGATGAGGTTCTTTGGCTTGAGGTCCCGGTGCACGACGCCCTGGGCGTGGGCGAACCCCATCGCGTCGAGCAGCTGCCCCATCAGGTCCAGCACCCGGGCCTTGGGCAGCGGGCCGCCCTGGTTGCGGATGAGCGTCTCCAGGTTGGGCCCGGCCACGAACTCCATCACGATGGCCGCCCACTCGCCGTCGATCACCAGGTCGTGCACGCGCACGATGCCCGGGTGGTCCAGCTTCAGGCCGACCGACGCCTCGCGCTTGAACCGTCGACCGAACCCCTGCTGACTCAGCAGCGCGTACCGCGGCACCTTGACCGCGTACAGCCCCGGCTTGAGCAGGTGCTTGGCGAGGTAGACCGCGCCCATGCCGCCGCTGCCCAGCAGCTCCACGAGCTCGTAGGCGCCGATGTGGTGCGGCGTCGGACCGCCGGCGAGGCCCGGCTTGCCGGCGCGCTCGACCTGGGTCGGGCCGGTGACGCCCGACGGGTTCGAGTTCGACGAACCGGAGCCGCCGGTGAACGAGCGGACGAGGAGCGACAGCTGCTCCTCGAAGGACTCGCGGCTCATCTCCCCCGCCTGGAGGCGGGCTTCGAGTTGAGCGACCTGGTCCGAGAGCTTCATGAGTGACCGGCGACGATACACACGTGCGCGCGCAGTCCGAAAGAAAAGTCCGCGCCGGCTCGGGCATGATGCCGGCGTGTCCAGCGCCCCGACGACCGATCCGGCCGACCCGAACAGCGCCCGTGGCCACGTGTCGGTGGCCGCGCTGCGCAAGCACTGGTACGTGCTCGCGACGACCTCCGAGCTCAAGCGGCGCCCCCTGCCGCGGCAGCTCATGGGGACGCCGCTGGTGCTCTTCCGGGACTCGGCCGGCCAGGCCGGCGCGCTGCTCGACCGGTGCCCCCACCGCAACGTCGCGTTGAGCCTGGGGGAGGTGAAGGGCGACGACCTGCAGTGCGCCTACCACGGCTGGCGGTTCGGCCGGGGCGGAGGCTGCACGGCGGTGCCCGGACTGACCGGAGAGCCGGCCGACCGCGCGCGGTGCGTGCCGTCCCACGCCGTGCGGGAGCAGGACGGCTACGTCTGGGTCTGGGCCACGCCCGACGACGAGCCGACCCACGACCCGTTCCGCCCCAAGGTGGCCGGGCAGCCGGGCTACACGATGGTCCGCCGGGTGGTCGAGTTCGACGCCACGCTCCACGCCACCGTCGAGAACGCGCTGGACGTGCCCCACACCGCCTTCCTGCACGCCGGGCTGTTCCGCGGCGGCCGGGACCCCATCGACATCCAGGCGGTGGTCACCCGCAGCCCCGACGGCGTGCAGGTGGAGTACGTGGGGGAGCCGCGGCCGCCGGGGCTGGCCGCGAAGCTGATGTCCCCGGGGGGCGGCGTGGTCACGCACTTCGACCGCTTCTGGATGCCCTCGATCACGGAGGTCGAGTACCGGCTGGGGGAGGGGGCGCACATCGTGACGACGGGGATCTGCACCCCGGTGCGCGACACGCTCACGCGCATCTACGCGCACGTCGCCCTGAAGATGGCGATCCCGGGGTGGCTGGTGAAGCCGTTCCTGCAGCCCATCGTGCTGAAGATCTTCCAGCAGGACGCCTGGATGCTCCGCGAGCAGACCGACGCGCTGACCCGCTGGGGGGGCGAGCGCTACACGTCGACGGAGATCGACCTGATGGGTCCGCAGGTCTGGCGGTTGATGCGCAAGACCGAGCAGGGTCATTCGCTGGAGGACGAGGAGCCCTTCCGGCGCGAGGTGACCCTCCGCGTGTAGCCGCCGCTGCCGCTGCCCGATGGTCGGTGGCGTCGCGCTGGTACGCTTCGGCGCGATGCCCCGACGCCTCCCCTTCGCTTCGATCGCCGTCTCGGCCCTCCTTCTCCTCGGCGGCTGCGGCGGCTCCGGCAGCCTCGAGCCAGACCCCGAGCCGACCACCCCCGAGTGCCCCACCGTCTATCCCGACGTCGACGGCGACGGGCTGGGCGACGACCGGTCCCCCATCACCACCTGCGATCCGCCCGCCGGCTACGTCGAGGAGGGCGGAGACGCCGAGCCCGAGTGCGCGAGCAACGACACCGACGACTGCGGGGTCTGCGGCGGCGGCGACGCCGACAAGGACTGCGACGGTGTCTGCTTCGGCTCGGCGTTCGTGGACGGCTGCGGAGACTGCGTCGGCGGCGCGACCGGCGACCTGCCGGCCGCGTCGGAGGACTGGGACAGCGACGGTCGCCCCGACGTGTGCGACCAGTGCCCGGCGACGCCCCAGGACCGGTTCATCGTGCAATGGGACGCGGTGCCGCCGTTCGACGGCGGCGGCGGCCCCTACACCTTCTCCGCCGAGCTGTTCGAGGACGGGGACGTGCTGCTTCGGTACGGGTCGATGCAGCCGTTCGAGGCGTCGGCGACGGTCGGCGCGCAGGACCTCGCCGGCGCGGTCGGCGTGACGGCGGGGCACGACGACACGTTCGCGGCGGACCACGGGGCGGTCCGACTCGCCTGGTCGGACGAGGACGGCACCTACGGGGTGGAGCCCATCGACGCGAGCGGCTTCGCCTTCAACTCGGTCGAGCAGGTCGGCACCAGCCACGTGCTGGGCGACGACGCCTCGACGGAGGTGGGGCTGCCGTTCGGGTTCCCGCTGTTCGGCGACGCGACGGAGGCGGTGCGCATCTCGAGCAACGGCTTCCTCGCCTTCGGGGAGGGCGAGCTCCCCGGCTACGACAACACCGAGCTGCCGACGGGGGAGGGGCCTGGGCTGGTCGCGGTGCTCTGGGACGACCTCAACCCGGGCGTCGGGGGTTCGATCTACAGCCACCACGTGCCCGCCGACGCGTGCGAGCGGGACTGCACCGGGACCTGGGGCGGCTTCGCGGAGCTCGACGGCTGCGGCGTCTGCGCCGGCGGCACGACGGGCGTGGTCGCGGGGGCGAACCTGGACTGCGCGGGGGTGTGCGACGGCTCCGCGTTCCTCGACGAGTGCGGCCTGTGCGTGGGCGGCACGACGGGGCTCGATCCGTCGGACCCCGAGGCCTGCCCCAACCTGCCCGACTTCACGCCCGACCCCGACTACCTCGCCGCGACCCTGGCGGTGGACTACGTCGACGTGGCGGACGACTCCTGCCTCGTCGCCGAGGGCTGCGTCAACGGGCTCGGGGTGCGCAAGGTGATCCGCTTCGGCACCCGCGTCGGCAACGTCGGCACCGCCGACTTCGTGCTCGGCGTGCCGCCGGGGCCGGGCCATCACTGGGACGCCTGCCACGAGCACTATCACTACGAGGACTACGCCGACTACCAGCTGCTCGACGCGCTGACCGGGCTGCCCGCGACGAAGGGCCACAAGAACGGCTTCTGCCTCCTGGACAGCGGGGTGTTCGACCCCGACATCGCCGAGGAGTACGGCAGCTCGTGCGGCTTCTACACGTGCAGCAACCAGGGCATCGGCGCCGGCTGCCACGACACCTACGGGCCGGGCCTGGCGTGCCAGTGGATCGACGTCACCGGCGTCGACGACGGCACCTACCAGATCACCGTGACGCTCAACCCCGACGGCAACATCGCGGAGCTGGACCCGTCCAACAACACCGCCACCGCGACGGTCGAGATGGTGGGCGACGAGGTGAGCTACATCGGCCCCTGATCAGCCGGGCGCCGGGGGCGCGATCGTCACGCCGAGCGTGAGCTGGCCGCCGACCGCGCCGGTGAAGTCCACCACCGGGCCGACCCCCACGCTGCCGGTGACGAGGTCCGACAGGGCGACGTCGACCCCGACGAGCACCAACGCCGCGCCCTCCCCCAGCTCGGGGGCGGCGTCGACGAAGGCCTCGGCCACGAGGCCCACCCGCGGCGCGATGTCACCCCGAAAGGACGCGCCGGCGGCGACCGTGATGGTCGGCCGCTCGACCTTCGCCAGCTTCGCCGGGGGCAGCCCCAGCCCGGACCCGAGGTTGAACCAGGTGGCCCAGCCCTCGCCCTCCCAGCCGACCAGGAGGACCGCGCCGATCGCCGCTCCCGGCTCGGCGCCGGGGCCGAACTGCGGCCCGGCCCAGTCGAGACGGACCGAGGCGCCGGGGGCGGCGCCGTGGGGGGACGCGAGGCGGAGCTTCAGGTCCGCGGTCGGCTCCAGGGGGATCTCCGGGGCCTCGTCCGGCCGCGGCACGACGGCCAGGCCCAGGCCGAAGCCGACGTCCAGGAACTCGGCGAGCCCGACGTGCACGGCGACCCCGCTGGAGAGGATCGCGGGGGCGCTGCCGTCCCCCGGTCGCTCCACGCCGACGACCACCTCGAACTCCGGGGCGCCCGCGTCGACGGTGCCGCCGTCATCGGTCGCAAGGGGGTGCCCGGCGAGGGCGGGGGAGGCGACGAGAGCGGCTGCCGCTCCCATGAAAGCGATTATGACAATCATTTTCATGCGCGGGAGGAGACCACACTCGCCGACCGGACGACAAGCGGATCGATCACGGATTCAGATCACCGATCGGTCGCTATGACGGCCGGCCCACCACGCCCGGAAGTCGCCCGGCTCCTGCCCGTCGAGCATCCAGCGGTAGTGCCGGTCGCCGATCGGCTCGCCGTCGTCATCCCGGACCTCGAACCGCCGGCCGTCCCACGACGCGTGCTGCCGCGCGCCGAACGCCCAGGAGCCGGCGTTGACGTACGCGTGACCGCTGTCGAACCGGACGCTCCCCGGCAGGTGGGTGTGGCCGCAGACCATCGCCGCGTGCTCGGAGCCGGCGAGCCAGTCCCGCGCCGGCTCGAACAGACCCTGCGCGTCCCCCCACAGGGCGCGCGACCAGTAGGCGATGAACGCCTCGGCCTCTTCGGCCCGGCGGCGCAGACCCAGCGCCCGGTAGAGCGCCGCCTTGCGGCCCAGGTGCCGCCCGTAGTGGATGCCCAGCCAGTGCGCGGCCCGGTTCTGCCAGGTGTCGTACCGGCTCAGGGGCAGCCGGAAGTGGAAGCGGAACAGCCGCTCGGCCACGTGGTGCAGCGCGGTCTGTAGGGTGTGGAGGCGGCGATCGGGGTGGCAGAAGCGGTCGAGCCGGTGGCCGTGCCAGACCAGCGTGTCGCCGACGTGGAGCCGCTCGCACGCCACCGCGGCGGGGAACAGCGCCTCGAAGTCCACCCTCCAGTCGTGGTTCCCGCGCACGAAGTAGACGGGCTGCCGGCGGCTCAGCGCGTCGATGGCGTCGACGGCCCGCGCGTGCCGGCGCAGCACCCGCCGCAGCCCCAGCGCCTGCGGCAGGTCGAAGGTGTCCCCCATGAACACCACCGCCTCGCAGGACCCGGGGCAGGTGGCCAGGAAGGCGGCCAGCGCGTCGTCGCTGTCGCCGAAGCCGTCGTTGTGGGCGCCGTCCCCCAGGTGGAGGTCCCCCACGAACCGGACGACCGTGTCCCCCGGCAGGCGGGGAGCGGGGCGCGCGTCGCTCACGTCAGGGGTCCAGGGGGCCCAGGAACGAGCGGTCGGGATCGAGCACGCGCAGGCGCTGGACCTCCGCCGCGGTCGGGGCAGCCTCGACGGGCAGATCGGCGTCGGCCTCGAACGAGAAGCCGGTTCGGGCGGCCAGGTCGCGGACGTGGGCCTCGCGGGAGCCGCCCACGAGGGGACCGACCAGCCGGCTCAAGCGGAGCGGCTCGGGGCCTCGCGCCTTGGTGAAGACGCCCCGGTCGGTGACGACCGCGCGGACCTGTCGTCCCGGGCCGGTGACGTAGGGGAGGGACTCCACCAGGCGACCGCGCCCCGCCGGCAGCGTCAGCACCACCTCGTCGGCGCCCGAGGCGACGTCGTTGGCGCCGCCCGAGCCGACCAGCAGCGTGCCGTCGGCCAGGCGGGTGGAGTTGAAGGCGCCCCGGCCGTCCACCTGCCCGGCCCCGAGGGAGCCCAGCGATCGCGCCCCTGCCCCCGAGACCAGCACCCCCAGGGCGTGCGCCGAGTCGGCCCGGCCGGTGCACGTCTCGAGGTTTCGGAAGTTGAACAGGTACGGGTCGCACGGCCGGGGGACGTAGCCGACCATGCCGACCTCGGCGACCAGGTCGACCTCGCGCCCCGCCTCGCGGAGCGCCGGCCAGGCCAGCCACGCGGCGAGGTTGCCCGCCCCCAGGCCCGACAGGATCGCCCGGTGGCCCCGCTCGGCGGTGCGCTCCGCGACGACCCGGGCCGACGTCACGATCATCGCCTCGGTCCGGGTCGGCGGCGCCTCCAGGTCGGCCGTCCGCAGGGCCTCGAGGAGCTCGCCGCGCCACGAGTCCGGCCGGGCCTTGCCCTTGAGTCGGAGCTGCCGCTCGGCGCCCAGGCGGCTCAGGTACTCGTCCCGGTCCGCGGGGCCGGCGAACCAGTCCTCCACCCACTCCTCCCACTCCTCGGGCGTGCGCCCCGCGGCCCGGCCCGCCGAGTAGAACGCGACGTCGTCGCCGTAGGCCTCCACGCCCGGCAGGCCCGCGCTGGAGAGCCCCGCGGGGTGGGCCCCGAAGGGCACGACGGAGACGCTGCGGACCCGGGTCGACGGGAGGCTCCGGAGCCAGGAGTGGCGTCGGATCTCGTCGGGCTCGAGCAGCCGCTCGCAGGTCACGACCACCCCCTCGCGGGCCGCGAGGTTTCCCCAGGCGCCTTCGCCGTACGGCGGGGTCAGCAGCACGTTCCCGGCTCGATCCGCCGCCGCGGCGTGCACGAACGAGAGGTCCGGGGTCATCGGCAGGACCGAGAGGCGCCCGTCCTCGTCGGGGCCGCGCAGGCGGCTCCGATTCTCGTCCGCGAGGGAGCTGCCGACGAGGCCGCGCACCGGCATCGACGTCAGCCCCCGGGCGGCCGCCTCCAGGCGCGCGACGTAGCTGAGCACCGACCAGTGCTCGATCTCGAACGCCCCGTCGGACAGCGCCCGCCGGCCGGGCTGGCACGGCCCCGGGGCGGGGTACGGCTCGCACAGCAGCGTGGTGACGAGCCGCCGGACCAGCCCCTCGCTCAGCAGCGGCACCGCCGGTCCGGCGGTGAACATCATCATCATCTCGAAGGCGGGGTCCGTGCCCCGGAACTGCCGCAGCACCTCGGCCAGCGCCGCCGCCGGCCGGTTGTGCGTGAACCCGAAGTGCAGGCTCATGCCGGGCCGCACCGCGTCGGCGACGGCGTCGCTCAGCGGCCGGACCTTGTCCGGGCCGGCGGGCAGCTCCTCGAACCGTCGCACCCAGGGGCTCGTCACCGCAGGCCGCCGTCCTCGAGCAGGCGCCTCGCGACCAGCTCGCGGGCCCCGCGCACGTCCTGCGCGCCGGCCAGCAGGGACGTGGCCAGGGGCTCGTCGGCGTCGAGGGTGGCGCCCAGGCCCGCGAGCACCGGCAGGACCCGCTGTCGCGCCCCTTCGGCGGCCAACGCCAGCAGCGCCTCGGTCATCGCGTCGCCGTCGTCCCGGGCGATCGCGGTGTCCAGGAAGTAGAGCTCAGCGGCCAGGTCGGCGACGCCGGCGAGGACCAGCTGCTCGTCCTGCAGCGCCGGGCCGAAGCGGGCCATCGCCAGCCCCAGGACGCGCCCGAGGGCGCGCCGGATCGCCCCGGCGACGGCCGCCGGGGCGGTCGCGGGCTCGGTGTCCGCCTCCTGGCCCAGCGCCAGCAGCGCCGGCAGGTCGAAGTCCCCGGCGAGGCCGCGCCGCAGGATCGTGCCCGCCGCGAGCAGCCGGTTGACCTCGTTGGTCCCTTCGAAGATCCGCTTGACCCGCACGTCGCGGTAGATGCGACAGACCGGGTACTCCTCCACGAAGCCGTACCCGCCGTGCACCTGCACCGCCTGGTCGGCGACGAACGCCAGGTGCTCGGTGCTCGCGAACTTCAGCAGCGCGCAGGCGGCCGCGTGGTCCTTGAGCACTGCGATGGTCCGCGCCACCGGCACCTCGCCCAGCCCCGCGCCGAGCCCCCGGTCGTGGCTGCGGGCCAGCCGGAGGCAGACCCCTTCGAGCGTGAACACCCGGGCCGCCATGGCCGCGAGCTTGTCGGCGATCAGCTCGAAGGAGCCGATCGGGCGGCCGAACTGGCGCCGCTCCGCCGCGTACCGGCAGGACTCCGACAGCGCCTCCCGGGCGCACCCCAGCGCGTCGAAGCCGAGCTTGAGCCGCCCCAGGTTGAGCACGTTGAAGGCGACGCGGTGGCCCTTGCCGAGCTCGCCCAGCACGTGGTCCTCGTGGACCTCGACCCCCTCGAAGGTGACCGACGCCGTCGGCGATCCGCGCAGCCCCATCTTCTTCTCGAGGGCCCCGGTGCTGACCCCCTCCTGCTCCCCGCGGACGAGGAACGCGGTCAGCTGCTCGCCGTCGATCTTGGCGAAGACCGTGTACAGCCCGGCGATGCCGGCGTTGGTGATGAACTGCTTCGTGCCGTCGAGCAGCCAGCCGCCGCCGGGCCGGGGGGTCGCCCGGGTGCGCAGCCCCAGGGCGTCCGAGCCCGCGTCGGGCTCGGTCAGGGCGTACGCGCCGATGCGATCGGCCGTCACCAGCTCGGGCAGGTAGCGGCGCCGCAGCGCGTCGGTCCCGAAGAGGATGAGGCCCAGGCTGCCGATGCCCAGGTGGGCGCCGAGCGACGTCGCGAAGGACTCCTGGCGACCCAGCTCCGAAGCGACGAGCATCGCGGACGTGACGCTGGCGCCCAGGCCGCCGGCCTCCTCCGGCACGCCGAGCCCCGTGAGCCCCAGCTCGGCCGACAGCGAGAAGAGATCCCGCAGCGCGTCGAGGTCGCCGTCCTCCAGCGCGGGCGTGCGGGGGAGGACCTCGCGGTCCATGAAGTCGCGCACCGCGTCGGCGAGCAGTCGCTCGTCCTCGGACAGCGCGCACCAGTCGCCGGGTCGGCTCGGGCCGACCAGGAACGCCAGCGGACCGGGGTCGGGGGGGCCCGGGGGGGGGCGGGGGGGGGGGGGGGGGGGGGGGGGGGTGTAGTGGGGGTCGGTAGCGATCACGTCGCGCCTCCTGGCTGCACGACGACGCGCACCACCCCGTCCTGTCGGGACGCGAGGTGCTGCAGCGCCGCGTTGGCGTCCTCCAGCCCGTAGCGGGCGGAGATGGACTCGGAGAGGTTCAGCCGGCCCCCGGCGACCAGATCGAGCAGGTCTTCGATGTCGCGCCGGTCCATGCCGAAGGAGCCGAGCACCGACTGCTCCCGCCCCGCGAAGGCCATCAGCGGGGGCAGCGACGGCTGCCCCGGCCCGACCCCGACGAGCACCGCGCGCCCTCCCTTGTCCAGGCATCGGATCGCCAGCTCGGCGGTGCGGGGGCTCCCCACGCACTCCAGCACGAGGTCCAGGCCGAGGGTGCCGGTGGCGCCCCGGACGACGCGGCTGACGCGCTCGGCCGACGGGTCGAGGGCCAGGTCGGCCCCCAGCCGCAGCGCCCGCTGGCGGGCGTGGGCGTCGGTGTCGATCGCGACGACGAGCCCGGCGCCCATCATCCGCGCGAGCTGGATGGCGTGGGTACCGAGCCCCCCGCAGCCCACCACGCCGACGGTCTCACCCGCCCTCAGGGCGCCGCGGGAGCGCAACGCGTGGAAGGGCGTCGCGACGCCGTCGGTGATGACGGCGCCGACGTCGAACGGCACGCCGTCGGGGATCCGCAGGACCGACCGGGCCGGCGCGACGACGAAGTCCGCCAGGGAGCCGTCCCGGGCCATGCCGTAGACCTCCGAGCGATCGCACAGCGCCTCGCGGCCGGCGTGGCAGAAGCGGCAGGCGCCGCACGAGGCGGCCGGGAACAGCGCGACGCGGTCCCCCTCCTTCAGGTGGCGTACGCCGTCGCCGGCGGCCGCGACGACGCCCGAGGCCTCGTGGCCGAGGGTGATCGGCGACCGCGCGACCGGCAAGTCGCCTTCGATCGCCAGGTGGATGTCCGTCCCGCACAGCCCGCAGGCGTGGACCGCGACGAGCACCTCCCCCGGACCCGGCTCGGGCACGGGCAGCTCGTCGATCCGCAGCGGCTCGCCGGGCCCCACGAGGCGGGCGGCCCGCATGGTCCTCACGACTTCCCCCCGCCGGGCGAGATGCCCGTCAGCAGCAGGTCCAGGGCGATCCGGAGGTCGCCCTCCCGGGTCGCCGACGGAGCGCCGAGGTTGGCGCGGCTGTCGTGCAGCAGCCCCAGCCCGAAGAAGGCGGCCCAGACCAGGTCGGTGGCCACCCGCGACCGCTCCGGGCCGACGACCTCGTCGAGGATCTGGCGGAACATGCGCAGGTTCTCGGCCGACGCCCGGCCGATCTTGTGCTTCACCTCGTCCGAGACCGACGCGGTCGACTGGGGGTGGGCCAGGTGGGCGAACACCTGCAGGTACTCGGGGTGCTCGCTGCGCACCTCCTCGAAGAAGGTCCAGATCCAGGCGACGCACTCCGCCGGCGTGCGGTCGTCCTCCAGGGCCTGCTCCAGCCCCTGCCGCATGAACTCGATCCCCTCGAACAGCAGGGAGGTGAGCACCTCGTCCTTGCTGCCGAAGTGGAAGAACACCGTCGCCTCGCTCACCTCGCAGCGCTTGGCGATGGCGCGGGTGGTGGTGCCGACGAAGCCGCGCTCGCGCACCAGCTCCCGGGTGGCGTCGAGCATCGACTTGCGGCGGGCGGCGCGCTCACGCTCACGACGTTCCTGGATCCCCATCTGCTCAGCCCTCCATGGCCCGCGCGATCGTCTCGCGCTGGATCTCGCTGGTTCCTTCTCCGAACTCGAGCACCTTGCAGTCGCGGTAGAAGCGCTGGGCGGGGCTCTCGTCCATGAAGCCCTGGGCGCCGCACAGGTGCAACGCCCGCTCGCACGCCCAGGTCGCCGTCTCGGTGGCGAACAGCTTCGCCATCGACGCCTCCGTGCCGTGGGACAGGCCGGCGTCGGCGCGCCGGGTGGCGTGCAGCGTGAGCTGCCAGGCCGCCTCCAGGCGGGTCTTCATGTCGGCGAGCGTGAAGCGGATGAACTGCTGCTCGAGCAGCGGCCCCCCGAACTGCACGCGCTCCCGGGCGTAGGAGTGCGCCTCGGCCAGGGCGGCCTGCCCCAGCCCGACCCCGAACGCGGCGGCGGCGATCCGGCCGAGCGTCAGCACCTGGAGCGCGGCGATGAAGCCGGTGCCCTCGGGGCCGAGCAGCGCCGAGCCCGGCACCCGACAGCCCTCCATCACGATCTCGGACATCTGCGAGGCGCCCATGCCCAGCTTCTTCATGGGCCGCCCCGCGCGGAAGCCGGGGGTGTCCGCCTCGACCACGAACAGCGACAGCCCCTTGAGGCCGCGCTCCGGGCTCGTGGAGGCGACGACGACCGCGAAGTCCGCGAACGGCGCGTTGGTGATGTACAGCTTGCTCCCGTCGAGCACCCAGTCGCTCCCGTCGCGGCGCGCGCGGGTGCGCACGCTGGAGACGTCCGAGCCGGCGTCGGGCTCGGCGTACGCCCAGCAGCCGACCCGCTCGCCCGCCAGGGCGGGCGGCAGCAGCGTCCGGCGCTGCTCGTCGTCTCCGAGGTGGAAGATGGCGGCGCAGGCCAGCGCCGTGTGCACGTACGGCCCCAGCGCCACCCCGGCCGAGCCGCGGGCCAGCTCCGCGCAGAGCACCGCGTACAGCTCGGAGCCGCCACCGCCGCCCCCGACGTCCTCGGGGAACGGCACGCCCAGCAGGCCCAGCTCACCCAGGCGCGAGAACAGCTCCCGGGGGGCGCCGTCGCTGTCCCACCGGGCCGCGTGGGGTGCGATCTCGGCGTTGACGAACGCCCGCACGGTGTTTCGGAAGTCGATGACCTCGGTGTTCATCTCACGCTCCTTCGAACTGCGGGCTGCGGCGACCGCGGAAGGCGGCGAGCCCTTCGCGGTGGTCGGCCGTCTGCAGGCACTGCACCTGGGCGAAGATCTCGAAGTCGAACTCGCCCTCCATCGTCCGCTCCAGGGACCGGCGGATGGCGCGCTTGGTGAACGCCAGCGCGATGGGCGGCCCCGACGCCAGGCCGCGGGCGAGGTCGGCCACCGCGCCGTCGAGGTCGTCCGGAGCGACGAGCCGCGTGACGAGGCCGATGCGCTCGGCCTCGTCGGCGGCGACGAAGCGGCCGGACATCATGATCTCGGTGGCGCGCCCCAGCCCGACGAGGCGGGGCAGGAACCAGCCGGCCGACATGTCGCAGCCGGCCAGGCCGATCTTCACGAACGGGGCGCACAGCCGGATCCCGTCGGCGGCGACGCGGAAGTCGCAGGCCAGGGCCAGCCCCAGGCCTCCGCCGACGGCGTCGCCGTGCAGCCTGGCGATCACCGGCTTGTCCATGCCGCAGATCCGGCGGATCGGGTCGAGGTAGCGGTCGACGATCCGCTCCCAGTCGCCCGGGGTCCGCTCGACCATCTCGCCCTGGTCGGCCCCCGCGCAGAACAGGCGCCCCGAGCCCGCGAGCACGACGCAACGGACGTCGGCGGACGCGGCGACGCGGTCCAGCGCCTCGACCAGCGACTCCAGGGTCGGCAGGTCGATGGTGTTGAGCCGCTCGGGGCGGTTGAGGGTGACGGTGGCGACGCCCTCGTGGACGTCGAGGAGGACGGTGTCGTCGCTCATGCCTGCCTCCGCGGCCGAAGCGCGTAGTTGTACTCACCCTCGAAGACGGGCTCGCCGGTCGCGTCGACGATGACGACCTCGGCGGCCACGTCGGCGCGCCCGGACGCGGCGAACGCCGAGGTCGCCGCCCGCGCCGCCTCGGGGTCGACCGAGGCGGTCGCGACGACCTCGGTCTCCGCCCGCCGGGTGAACCGCACGCTCGAGTCGCGCAGCAGCACGTAGGCCCGGTCCCCCCCCACGACGCCCCACGCGGCGACCCCCGCCGCGGTCTCCGCCGCGGTGTACAGGGCGCCCGCGTGCAGGATGCCGACGTGGTTCGTCAGCCCGGGCGCCAGGGGCATCCTGACGCTCACGCCGTCCCGCGCGGCGGTGACCTCCAGCTCGTGGGGCGCGAGGTAGGGGATGCGGTCCAGGACGTCGGACAGCTCCATCACGCGTCCAGGCCGAGGGCGCGCAGCGTGTTGTCGCGCACGACCTTGCGGAAGATGTCCTCGCCCAGGTCCAGCTCTTCGAGCTCCCGCAGGGTGCGGTCGAAGCCGAGCAGCGGGTAGTCCGTCGCCCACATCACCTTGTCGCGACCCCAGCCGCGGGTGAACTTCACGAAGGACTCCGGCCAGTGCTTCGGCGCCCGCGCGGACGTCTCGACGTAGATGTTGTCGTGCTTCCAGGCGAGGGTCATCATCTCGTCCTCCCAGGGCTGGCCCAGGTGGCACCCGACGATCGTCAGCTCGGGGAAGGCGAGGGCCACCTCGTCCAGGTGGATGGGGCGACCGCACGCGCTGGGCAGCAGCGGCCCGGTGTGACCCACCTGGATCGCGACGGGCACGCCCAGCTCGGCGCACTTGATGTAGACGGGCCAGTAGTGCTTGTCGTTGGGGGGCAGGCCGACCGTGCCGTCGCCGTACATGTACGGCTCCAGGCGGATCACCTTCATGCCGAGCTCGGTGATCAGGCGCTCGACCTGGCGGCTGACGTCCATCGGCTTGCGCAGGACGTTGACGGTGCCCGAGCCGATGAAGCGGTCGGGGTAGGCCTGCACGGCCTCGGCCACCTCCTCGTTGCTCACGACCGCCATGTCCTGGTGATAGAAGGCCGACAGCACGCAGCGGTCGACGCCTGCGTCGTCCATCTCCGCCACCATCTGCGGCAGCGTCATGCCCTCGAAGATGACCTGGGGGGAGCGGTACTTGCGGAAGATGTGCAGGTACTCCTCAGGCCAGCGCGCGGCCCCCTCGGGGCTGATCCAGCTGCCCCACGCGTCGATCGCGATCCGTTCCTTGCTCATGTCGTCTCCAGGTTGTGGTTGGGGATCCCGAGGATCCGGCGCGCCTCGGCCGGGCTGGCGACGTCGCCGCCCAGCTCACGCACGACCCTCACGGCCTTGGCGACGATCTGGGCGTTGTCCTTCGCCAGCTCGCCGCGCGAGATGTAGACGTTGTCCTCGAGCCCGACCCGCACCCCGCCACCCATCGCGAGGACCGCGCCGAGCATGCGGAAGTGGTTGCGGGCGCCGATGGCGGTCACCAGCCAGTTCGTGCCGGCGGGCAGCTGCTCGGTGAGGAACACCAGGTTGCTGACCGTCGCCGCGCTGCACTCGCCCGGGATGCCCATGACGAGGTTGACCAGCAGCGGCTGCTCGAGCACGCCCCGCTCCAGCAGGGCGTGGACCGCGTTGAGCATGCCCGCGTGATAGACCTCGAGCTCCGGCCGGACGCCGCTGCGCCGGAAGACGCGCGCCACCTGCTCCAGCTCGGCGTGGGACTCGAACAGCGGCACGACACGGTCACCCACCCAGCCCTCGGTCCGCCTGTCCCACCGCCCCAGCAGCGCCCCGCTCCCCACCGACAGCGACGCGATGTCCGGCCGCAGCTCGGGCACCACGCGGATGCGCTCGGACAGCGGCAGCCCGGCGACCGCGCCGCCGGTGGTCAGGTTGAGCAGGGCGTCGCAGCCGGCGTCCCGCAGCCCCTCGACGATCTGCCGGAACACGTCGACGTCCGCCGTCGCGCGTCCGTGCCGGTCCCGCGCGTGGAGGTGCAGCACGGCCGCCCCCTCGCGCCACGCCGCGAGCCCCTGCTCGATGATCTCGTCGGGCTGCTCGGGCAGGTTCGGGTTGGCCTCCTTGCCCTGCTGGGCGCCGGTCAGCGCGCAGGTGACGACGGTGCTCACGACGCGCCCCCGAAGTCCGCCTCGCGCTTGTCCAGGAAGGCGGCCATGCCCTCCTCCTGGTCGCGCGACATGAAGTTGATCATCACGGTGTTGATCGAGAACTCGATGGCCGCCTCGAGGTCGGTGGTCATCCACTGGTGGATGATCTCCTTCTGGGTGGCGAGGGCCGTCGCGCTCCGGCTCGCGAGGCGGGCGCACAGGTCGGCGACCTCGTCCTCGAACGTCTCGTCGGGGTGCACCGCGGTCAGCAGCCCGCGCCGCTCGGCCCGCTCGGCGCTCCAGAACTCGCCGGTGTAGGCCATCTCGCGGGCGCCCTGGATGCCGATGGCCAGGGGGATGATCGCGGCCTCGACGATCGCGGGGATCCCGCGGTGGATGTTCGGCAGGCCGAAGCGCGAGCCGGGGGTCGCGACCATGAAGTCGCACGACAGCGCCAGCTCGAGCCCGGCCCCCAGGCACAGCCCGTCGACGGCGACGACGACCGGCTTGTCGAAGGTGCGCAGGGCGCCGAACGTCCGGTGCAGCTCCCGGCCCGCCTCCCGCGCCTCCAGCCCGCCCATGTCCTTGACCCAGGCGACGTCGATGCCGGCGGAGAAGGCGCGCGGGCCGGCGCCGTCGATCCGGACCACCCGGACCGAAGGTTGCGCGGCGGTCGCCTGGAGCACCCTCCGGAGCTCGCGGAGCATGCGGCCGTCGATGGCGTTGAGCACCTCGGGGCGGTTCAGGGTGACCCGCAGGACCGGCCCTTCGGCGGCGCAGGTGATGGTCTGGAAGGCGGTCATGTCACTTCCCCTCGAAGCGGGCGGGCCGCTTGTCCACGAACGCGGCGATCCCTTCGCGCGCGTCTTCGGTCTGGCGGAGCGGCTCGGCGTAGAACTGCTCGAGCCGCAGGCCGTCGGCCAACGGCAGGTGAAGCCCTCGAAGCGCCCCCCCCCCCGCCGCGGCGCCCCCCCCCCGGGGGCCCGCGGCGCCCCCCCCGGGGGGGCGGCGACCGCCAGGGGGGCGCAGGCGGCGACCCGGCGGGCCAGCGCCATCGCCTCGTCCAGGAGCTGGCCCGACGGCACCACGCGGTTGACGAGGCCGACGCGCAGCGCGGTGGCTGCGTCGATCGGGTCCCCGGTGAGCAGCATCTCCAGGGCGACGGCCGGCGGCACGGCGCGGGGCAGCCGCTGCGTCCCCCCGGCGCCGGGGATGATCCCGCGCTTGACCTCGGGCAGCCCGAAGGTGGCGTGCTCGGCCGCCACCCGCAGGTCGCACGCGAGCGCCAACTCGAGCCCGCCGGCGAGGCAATGTCCCCCGATGGCGGCGATCACCGGCTTGCCTGCGTCGAGGTTCCGGGTGAGCCCGCCCAGGCCGGGCTCGCGCTCGCTCCGCTCCCGCCGCTCGATGGGTGTCATGGACGCGTACCAGGCGCCGATCTCCTTGAGGTCGGCCCCCGCGCTGAACGCCTTGTCACCCGCGCCCGTGAGCACGGCGACCCGCAGCTCGGGGTCGGCGGCGAAGCTGCGCCAGGTCTCGCACAGGGCCTGGTGGGTGGCCCGGTCGATAGCGTTGCGGGCCTCGGGGCGGTCGATCGTGACGACGAGGATGGCCCCGTCGCGCCGCGTCCTGAGGGTCATCGGGAGCCTCCGTGCTCCGGCTCGAAGCCGGCGATGGCGAGGATGCTGGCGGTCCGCTCGGGCGCCAGCCGCGCCTTCACGCGGTCGCCGACGGCCCAGCCCGAGCCGCCGATCAAGCGGTGGAGCGTCGCGCCGTCGGCCCCGTCGAGGCGGACGAGGCCCAGGGCGCCCCGGTCCGGGCTCTCCGTCCAGGCGACGAGCGCACCGGCGGGGCCGACGGGGAGGCGGTCGGGGGTGTCCGCGCCGCATCGACCGCAGAACGGTCGGGCCGGGCAGACGACGTGGTCGCACGCGCCGCAGCGCGAGCCGAGCAGCAGCCCGTCGTCCCGCAGGGCGGACAGGAACGCGCTGCCCGCTCGCCCCGCGGCGTAGCGGAACTCCAGGCGGATGGCCTCTTCGCGGATCATCGGATCACCTCGAAGTGCTCGATGTCGTCCATCGCGCCGCGCAGCTCGGTCCGCCACACGGCCCGGACCCGGGCGCCGATCCGAAGCTCGGTCGCGCCGGCGAGCTCGACGTAGTGGTTGACGGTGGTGTCCGCGCCGTCGAGGTGGACGAGGCCCATTCCGTACGGCGTCGGACGCGGCAGGCCCGTGCGGCCGTCGAGGATCGGCACGTGCACGATGGTCCAGGCCGCCAGCGCGCCCTCGTCCCGCACCGGCGCCCACCGCTCCATCGGCCGGCGGCAGTCCCCGCAGACGGGGCGGGGGGGCAGGTAGCGGCGACCGCAGGAGTCGCACTGCAGGGCCTCGAGCCGGCGCTCCCGCAGGCCCGCGCAGAAGCGCGCCAGCGCGGCGCCGGAGGCGTAGCGCCAGGACAGGTCCATCGCGATGGGGACGGTGACGCTCACGCCGCCGCTCCGAGCACGATGGCGTCGGCCCAGGAGTAGACGCCGTAGCCGGTGGCGAGGGCCAGGTCGACGTCGGGGACCTGGTGCGCGCCCGCGCGGCCGTGGATCTGGCGGGCGGCCTCGGCGACGCGGATGACGCCCGACGCGCCGACCGGGTTGCTCGACAGCACGCCGCCGGACGGGTTGACGGGCAGCTGCCCGCCGAGCTCGGTGACGCCCTCGTCGATCAGCCGGCCGGCCTCGCCCTCGGGGCAGAAGCCCAGCGCCTCGTACCAGGCCAGCTCGGCGTAGGTGACCGGCTCGTAGATCTCGGCGACGTCCAGGTCGGTGAGCGGGTCGCTGACCCCCGCCTGCGCGTAGGCGGTCTTCGCGGCGTCGCGGAGCGACCGCATGGTGAGGAGGCGGCGGTCGTGGTCGCCCAGGTACGGCTGGTCGTGCCGGGTGACGGCCGCCCGCACCCAGGCGGGGCGCGGGCAGAGGCGCTGGGCCACGCCCTCGGCGGCCACCACCAGGGCGCAGGCGCCGTCGGACTGGGGGCACATGTCCAGCAGGCGGATCGGCTCGGCGAGCATGCGCGACTCCAGGACGTCGTCGACCGTCAGGTCGGCCATGCGGAGGTGGGCGTAGGGGTTCAGCGCGGCGTTCCGGCGGGCCTTCACCGCCACGCGGGCGGCCTGCTCGGGGGTGACGCCCCGCTCGGCGACGTACTGCGAGATGGACAGCGCGAAGTTGCCGAGCGCGCCCGACGCCACGCCGCGGTCCCAGAAGGGGTCGGTCAGCGCCATGCCGGTCTGGGTGTGGCCCTCGGAGTGCTTCTCGAAGCCGACCACGAGGGCGACGTCGAACAGCCCCGACGCGACCTGGTGGAACGCGGCGATGGCGGTGCTCGTGCCGGAGGTGCCGCCGGTGGCGATCTTCATGCAGGGCAGGCCGCCGGCGAACGCCCCCTCGCCGACCCACAGCTCGGGCATCACCCGCCCCTCGAACAGCTCCATGTTGGACAGGAGCACGGCGTCGAGCCGACCCGGGCCGATGCCGGCGTCCCGCAGCGCCGCGGTGGCCGCCTCCCGGACGAGCTCGGGCTGGGACACGTCGTCCCGGCGGCGGGCGTGGCGGGTCTGGCCCGTGCCGACGATGGCGACGCGGCGCATCAGGCCGCCCTCCGCAGGAGGGTGACGACCTGGCCCTGCCCGGCTGGCCCCCAGGTCCCGTGCACGAGGGCGTCGGCGGCGCCGGGCGCGACGCGCAGGGCGTGGACCGCGGCGACGAGCCGGGAGAGGCCGGCGCCGGCGGGCACGGCCCCCCCGAACAGGCCGCCCGACGGGGACAGCAGCGCGCCCCTGCGGCCCCCGATGGCGGCCTCGAAGAGCTCCTCTTCGTGAGGCCAGGCGCAGGACGGTTCGAGCAGGTCGAAGGCGGCGGAGTCCGGGTCGAGGCCCGCGTCCGCGCACGCCCGGGCGAAGGCGCGGCGCAGCCCCGGCCACGCCGCGAGGTCCCGCGCGCCCAGGTCGTGGGGCTCGAGGTCGTGGCCCAGCCCCACGATGGCGGGGTGCTCGTCGGAGTCGGGGGGGCCGGCCCGGAGCACGGCCGCGAACGCGCCGTCGGCGGCGGGGGCCTGCATCATCCGGGTCAGGGGCGTCGCGACGAGGGGGGAGCCGAGGACCTCCGCCGCGGTGCACGGGGGGGCGACGCCCCGGGGCGAGGCGTCCGCGCGCCGCTGCTCGGCCCGGGCGGCCCAGCGCAGGTCCGCCTCGGGGGCGTCGGTCGCGAGCACGCTGGCCTGCAGGCCGGCGCACAGGTCGAAGGAGACGCCGAGGGGCTGCAGGAGCACGGGGTCCATCGCCCAGGGGGTGATCTCCCCGGCGGGGGCCATCGACGCCTTGCCGTGGGCGACGGTGAGCACGGTGCGGTAGGCGCCGGCTCGGATCTGACAGGCGGCGTGCACCGCGGCGCACAGGCCGTCGGCGGCGACGCGCGTCTCGGGCTTCATCACGGCGCCGACGGCCTCGGTGATCGCGATGTTGCTGGCGGTCAGCCCGTCGAACAGGTCCACCGATGACGTGACCACGGCGTCGATGTCGTCGTAGGTCATCGCCGCGTCGGCGAGCGCGCGCCGGACGGCGGAGAGCACCATCTCGGGGATCGACCGCGGATCGTCGACGATGGGGCCGACCGAGCCGACGCCGGCGACCACCACGGGGGTACGCTCGGAGGCCGCAGGCGTCATCGGGCGGCCGCCGGCTCGAGGCCCTCGCAGCGGGCGATGATCTCGCGCATCACCTCGCTGGAGCCGGCGCCGACCGAGAAGGCCAGGCTGTCCCGCTGCAGGCGGCCGATCGCGTACTCCTCCATGTAGCGGTTGCCGCCGAAGATCTGCGCGCAGTCGTGGGCGACCCGGACCGCCGCCTCGGACGCGAAGAGCTTGGCCATCGAGATCTCGGAGTTGGCGGGCTCGCCCCGCACGTACATCTGGAGGGCTCGCTCGGTGAGCGCCTCGGCCGCGGTCAACGTGGTCAGCACGTCGGCGAGGCGGTGGCGCCAGACCTGGAAGCCCAGGAGGGAGTGGCCGAACGCCTCACGCTCGTGGCCGTAGCGGCGGGCCTCCTCGAACATCAGCCGCATCTGGGCGCAGCAGATCCCGGCGAGCACGAGCCGCTCGCCCTCGAACCCCTGCATGATCAGCTTGAAGCCGCCGCCCTCCTCGCCGAGCAGGTTGGCGGCGGGCACGCGGACCCCTTCGAAGGCGATCTCGGCGGTGTCCGAGGCGTGGCAGCCGATCTTGGTCAGCCGGGTCCGCGTGACGCCCGGCAGGTCGGTGGGGATCACGAGCAGCGACATGCCCCGGTGGCCGGGGCCGCCGGTGCGCACCGCGGTGGTCAGGAAGTCGGCGATCGTGCCGTTGGTGATGAAGGTCTTGGCGCCGTCGACGATGTAGTGGTCGCCGTCGCGCACCGCTTTCGTCCGCACCGCGCCGACGTCGGAGCCGGCGTCGGGCTCGCTCACGCAGAGGCCGCCGATGAGGGCGCCTTCGTTGGCGGGCCGCACGAACCGCTCCTTCTGATCGTCGGTCCCCGCCAGCTCGATGACGTGCTTCGAGAACTCCGCGTGCGCGAGCACGCTCACGGGCACTCCGATGACGCCGCAGCGCACCAGCTCCTCGACCAGCGCGGCGGTGTAGCGGAAGTCCAATCCGGACCCGCCCAGCTCGACCGAGCTGCGGATCCCGAGCATGCCCAGCGCGCCGAGCCTGGCGAAGAGCTCCCGGGGGAGGGCCCCCTCGGCGTCCCAGCGCAGCGCGTGAGGCCGGACCTCGCGGTTGACGAAGTCGCGGACGGAGTCGCGGAACATGCTGATCTCGTCGTGGCTCACGGGCCCTCCGGAGGGGGCGCGCAGGGTCACCCCGCGCGGCGAGGCGGAACGTACTCTGAGCAATACTCAGAGGTCAAGCATTGCTTAACAACAAGGCCTCGCGCGGACCCCCGCGACGCCGCCCAGCCGCCGACAGAACGGGTGACTGCGCGGCAGCTGCAGCCGTGGTCGGTCGGTTCGGGGGCGGGAGGGTCGGACGCTCGAGCGGAGTGATCAGTCGCAGTCGGTCTCGAAGCTGATGCCGACGAACGCGATGTTGCCGTCGTTGGTGGGGTCGTCGTCGACGTAGGACGACAGCCAGGTCGTCGCCTGGGCCTGGACGCGGTCGTCCTCCAGGGCGAGGTGCGCCTGGAAGGGGATGTCCGAGGTCGTGAACTGGGTCAGGCCGGTGGCGGGGTGGCCGCAGGTCGGCGCGTCGACCCGGTCGAGGCCGGGGGCGCCGAGCTGGGCGGGCTCGATGAGGGTCAGCCCCATGCGTCGCGCCATCGCCTCGCTGCAGATGTTGGGCATGATCCCGTCCCCCATCGACTCCTGCACCAGGACGCTGGGGGCGGGGCCGTCGGTCAGGCGGTCCTCGAAGATGTGCTGCGCGAACATCATCGGGTCGCCGCGGTCGAGCCCCGGCTGGCCGGCGACGAGCAGCACGTCGTAGCCCAGGTCGGCCGGGAAGTCGGACGGCGGCTCGGCCTCCACCAGCTCCTCCAGCGCGGCGCGCATGCCGATGACGTCGACGATCTCGCCGTGCCGCAGGATGTTCGCGAGGCCGCCGCCGCCGACGTTCATGACGCCGGCGGTCAGGTCGGTGGAGATGGACGCGCCGAGCACGCCGACGAGGCTGCCCATCGACTGGCCGAGGTACAGGATCGGGCCGTCGACGAGGGCGCCGGGGCGGTCCGGCGGATCGGGCAGCCGCTGGGCGACGTCGATGCCGACCTGCATGTCGATCGCCGACTGGAGCATCGCGGCGGCGAACGCCTCGAAGTTCATGGAGCCGGTGATCTCGATGATGTCGGCCAGGTCCTCGCCCCGGTGACCGTGCAGGTCCCAGTCGAACGCGAAGGCGATGAAGGGGCCCGAGTCGAGGTCGAGGCTGGCGATGGTCGGCTGCATCTGGTCGGCGTTGACGCCCAGGCCGTGACCGAAGAACAGGGGCGTCGCGGGGTTGTCGGCGTTCACCGCGTCGGGGACCAGCAGGTAGCCCTGGATCTCGTAGGTGCCGACCGGCTCGGGGGTGCCGTCGGCGTCGCGGTTCAGCGGGTCGAAGCGGTGGTCGCGCCACAGCGGCACCTCGAAGGTGACGTCGTACCGGGTGCGGCTGTTGGCGTCGTAGCCCTCCGAGATGGTCGGGACCTGCGGGTTGGCCGCGATCCAGGCGGCCCCCTGGGCCGCCATCGCCTCCAGGTCGGCGGTCGCCTGGGCGTCGCTCCGCACGTGGAAGTCCCACATCATCGCGATGTCCTTCGCCTTCCAATCCAGCGCGGTCCGGGCGAGCACCAGGAGGTCGTCGTAGTAGTCGGCCAGCTCCTCGAGGCCCTCGGGCACGGGGCCGACGCCGAGCAGGCCGGCCATCTCCTCGGTGGGGGCGAGGGGGGCGCCCGCGGCGTCGTGCAGGCCGGTCGAGACGACGACGGCGTAGCGACCCGACGGCCGGTAGGCGGCCAGGGGGGTCAGCACGAGCAGCGCGCCGCCCTCGTCGGAGTCGACGAGCTCGGCCTTCAGGGGGACCCGCTCGCCCCAGGTCTCCGACGTGGCGTCGGCGTCGACGATGGCGACCACCGCGGTGGGCTGGATCGAGGCGGCGTAGTCGATCGGGAGGTCGCCGGCGGCGCCGCCGGCGGGCAGGTACGCGGCGATGGAGCCGATGGCGCTGAAGCCGTCCGGCTGCTCCCAGTCGTAGGAGCCCTTCAGCCCTGCGAACGACGCCGCTGCGGGCAGGTCCACGGCGAGGCCGGTCGCGGTGCTCGTGTCGACGACCTCGAAGACGGACGACGGGAACGGCAGCAGGCAGGACTCACCCGCCGGGTTGCAGTCCAGGTGCACCGGCGGCGGGTTGGAGTGGGGCCGCGGCGAGCAGGCCGCGAGGAGGACGAGCAGGGGGGCGAGCCGTCGCATCGGCCGCATTGTGCGCCGTCAGTCGGCGGCCGTCACGTACAGGATGGCGAGGCACATCTCGTCGTAGGAGCCGTCGCCGAAGCCGACGTCGGACGACTCGTCGCTGGCGTCGAACCGGCACTCGATCTTCATGGTGTCGCCGGGGTCGACGCGGATCGGCTCCGCCAGCACGTAGCTGTTCTGCCAGCTGAAGTCCCAGCGGGGCACGCCGAGCACGCACTCGGTGGAGCCGTCGGCCTTCTGGAGCATCAGCGTGCCGCTGCTCCCCAGGGTGTGCATGTGGAAGAAGATCTCGCGCAGCTCGAAGGAGTCGCCGTTGGCGATGTCGATGGCGCCGCCGAAGATGTCGAGGGTCGAGTTGGCGATGTCCTGCTCGAAGGTGGCGACGGCGTCGGGATCGCCCGCGGGGATGGTCATCGGCACCGAGCCGAGGGCCCAGCCGAAGTTCAGGAACGGCACGACGGTGGCCGGCGACTCCACGTCGTCCCGGAGCTGCAGGAGGATCTCCGACTGGTCGGGGCTCGGGTCGGCGGTCGCGGTGTTGTAGTGCATCTGGATGACCAGGGTGGAGCCGGGCTCGATGCGGATGCCGGTGCCTTCGGCGAACGTCCGCCCGGTCGGGCCGGGGGCCCACTGGCCGACCCAGCGCATGTCGACGCCCATGCCGACGATGCCGGGGGCGTTCTGAGGGGTGGGGGCGCCGTAGCAGGAGTAGCCGGAGCCGGGGTCGGCGTCGTCCAGGTCGCCCAGCGCGTCGCGCAGGCCGGGGTCGGCGACGTAGGCGACGGCGTGGTGCACGAGCTCGGTGCGGTCGGGGTCGATGCCGAAGCCGGTGACGAACGTCGGCTCGTCCAGGGGCCAGTCGACGAGCATGCAGCGGTAGTCGTCCAGCAGGCCGGCGGCGGGGGTGTAGGGCGTGGGCAGCGGCACGCTGAGGTCGAACTCGACCTCCGGGGCGGGCTCCACCTCGACGGCGTCGGCGGGGTCGCCGGCGGGCGCGCCGTCCTCGATCCAGGTGAGCAGCAGCTCCTTGTCCGCGTCGGTCAGCGAGGTGTCGTGCAGGTACTCGTTGCAGGTCGCGTCGGCGCCCCACGGCGGCATGACGTTCGCCTCGATGGAGGGGGCGAGGATCGGGGCGGCCTCGGCGACCTCGTCGTAGTCGGTCAGCGAGAACGGGGCGATCTGGCCGGGCTGGTGGCAGGTGGCGCAGTTGGCGTCGATCACCGGCTTGGCGTCGGAGTAGTAGTCGTACGCAGGCGCCTCGCAACCGGCGAGGGCGACGGCGGCGAGGCAGAAGGGGACGAAGACGCGGAGGGCGTTCACGGCAGGCTCCCGAGAAGCGAGGGGATGGGCGGAGAGGCGGGCTGACTAGGCGTCGTGGCCGTGGAGGCCGCCGAGGCGGAGGCGGGTCAGGGTGTCGACGACGACGTCGCGGGGGGCGCGGGAGGTGTCCTCGGCCCACCAGGTGAGCACGGAGGTCAGCATCCCGACGATGGCGCGAGCGGCGACGTCGTGGTCGAGGAGGGGGGAGACCTTGCCGCTGGCGGCGGCCCGGTCGAGGGAGCCGAGCTGCAGGGCGACGCCGAGCTCGGAGATGCGTCGGCCCACGGCGGTCGCCTGGACCTCGCGGTGGAAGAGCACCCGCGCGCGCACGGGGTGCTGTTCGATGAACCGGACGAGGGCGTCGTCGCCCGCGCGCACGGACTCTTCGAACGAGGCGTGCTCGGCGGCCTCGATGGCGAGGGTGGTCTCGGTGATGTGCTCGACCGCCTCCATGAGGATCGCCTCGAGCAGGCCGTCCTTGTCGCCGAAGTGGAAGTAGAGGGTGCCGACCGCGACGCCCGCGGCCTTGGCCACGTCGGTGGCCCGGGCCCCCGCCAGTCCCTGCTCGGCGATCAGCTCCGCCCCCGCCTGCAGGAGGCGGCGGCGGGTCTCGATGCGGGAGCGCTCCCGCGCGTTGAGGTGGGAGTCGGGGAGGCTGGCTGCGGCGCTCATGTGACTGAACGTAATTCAGTTCACTGAATTGGTCTACAACGAAATCTGCCGGTCGATCGACTTCGTCGTGTTCAGCTGTGGCTACAGCGGGTCGGACCGCGGTGGCGGCACGGCTACGGGCCTCCGCGAGCGGTTCACGCCGGCCCCGGGTCAGCGCCCCCCGTCCGGCGCGACCGCGAGGTCGATGACGAAGGCGCTGGTGCGCGGCGCGACGTCCCAGTTCGTGTCGAAGATCACGAACCGTCCATCGCTCGAGAAGCTGGCCCGGGGCTGCGCCCAGTAGAACTCGTCGTCGCTCGGCTGCAGGGTCGGGTCCGACCGGTGATGGCCCAGGCGGATGATCCCGGTGCCGTCCAGCTTCATCAGGAACAGCTCGTCCTCCAGCGGATCCCACCCCCCGTTGCCGGGGTTGATGGCGGCGGTGACCAGGCAGTAGCCGAACGGGCCGCGGCAGGAGATGTGCTCCAGGATCCAGTCCGTCAGGTAGAGGTAGTTCGGCGCCGCCTCTCCCTCGAGGTCTCCGGGCAGGACCCGGTAGGCGAACGCGGGGTTGTCGTCGTCGGCGTTCGTCCCGCCGGGCTCTCCGCCCACGTAGCTCTCGCCGTCGCCCGGTCCGTTGAACTCGAGGCTCACGAACACCTCGGTCGAGCCGTCGGCGAGGACCTGGAGGTCGCCGTGGGGGTGGCCGAACGTCGCGCGTCCCCGGTACTCGCCCGTCTCGATGTCGAACGACTCCAACCCGTTGCAGCGCCCGGGTTCGCCGGTCTGCCACTGGACCACCAGGTACGTCCCCAGCGGCGACACCCCCACCCAGTCGGGATCGAGGAAGGAGCCGTTGGCCGCGCAAGGACCGTCGTAGAGCTCGTTGATGCTGAACTCCACCGCGATCTGCATGTTCATCAGGTCGAAGCTGAAGATCCGGGCGTCGGCGCCGCCGTCGGTGAGGCCCATGCCTCCGAACCAGCGTCCGTCCCGCGACAGCTCATCGAATGTCTGGTTCGACAGGATCGACGTGTACTCGCTCGGGAACTCGTAGACCGTCTCCGTCGTGCCGGTGTCCACGTCCGTGAACTGCAGGTCGACCGCGCCGGTCAGCTCTCCGTCGAAGTGGACCAGCGTGTGGAACTCCGTGGGGTGCCACTTGACCACCTGCCACCAGGAGGTCGGCTCCAGCGCCACGCTGTTGTCCGACATGCGCTTGACGACCGTGCTGACGTTGTCCGGCGTCGTCCCCTCCATCATCAGCACGTACTCGTTGTCCGTCGAGAACGCCTGGAGCTGCGAGTAGAAGTGGTTGCCGAAGTCGCCCTCGTTCAGGCGCCGCATGCGCGTGTTGAACTGGGTGTCGTAGGGCTCGCCGGCGTCCGGTGCAGCGTCCGTGCGAATCTCCACCGCTTCGGGGCCGCTGCCGACCAGGTACCGGACCCCCGTCTCGTGCAGCCCCGATTCGATGGTGTCCAGGTCGAAGTCTGTCGGGTCCGGGATGGCGTCGTCGTCGTCCGCCGCGTCGTCGTCGTCCGCGTCGTCGTCGTCGTCCGCCGGATCGTCGACCGCCGCGGTGCAGGCGTCGGTCGCGACGAGCAGGAGCAGGGCGAGGAAGAGGTGGAGGGTCTTGGGCATGTCGGATCCTCTGGAGGCGGGAGCGCCGGCCCCCTGGCCTGCAGGCCACGTGCCAGCCCGGCTACAGCACGCTCCTCGCGCCGATCCGGTCGCGTTGCGGGACAACTATACGTATATAGTTACGTCGGTCTCGCGTCATCCCGAGGCTGCCGGGCTCGCTGGTGCTGTCGCGGCGGTCGCTCTCTCGGCGAGCGTCAGGCCGCCTACGGCTCGTAGTCGCAGGACGACGCGACCACCTCGCTGCAGCCGCCGTACACCGAGGTGTTCGGCCCGTTGGACTGGTTGTACTGCCCACCCGAGATCGAGGAGCCCACGCCGGCGGTGGCGTTGTTCTGACCGCCGCTGATCGAGGAGTAGAGCCCGTAGGTGTAGTTGTAGTAGCCGCCGGACACCGACGTGTCGGCGCCCCAGGCCGTGTTGTAGGCGCCGCCCGTGACCGCCGTCGACGCCGCCTGCGCGGTGTTGTGGTGGCCGCCGCTCACCGACGAGTCGGCCCCCGAGGCGACGTTGGACGTGCCGCCGGACACCGACGCGTTCCAGTCCGACGCGGTGTTGTCGCTGCCCGCCGTCACCGACGAGGAGGTGCCCGACGCGGTGTTGTCGCTGCCGCCCGAGATCGAGGAGTTCGTGGCCGACGCCGTGTTGTCCGTGCCGCCGGACACCGACGCGTACTGCCCCGAAGCCAGGTTGCCCGAGCCGCCGCTGACGCTCCCGTACAGGCTCGTCACCCCGTTGTCGCTGCCCGCCATCAGCGCACCCGAGCTGGTGTACGTGTGATAGGGCCCCACCACCAGGTTGTGCGAGCCGGTCTTCGCGTCGTAGAGGTCGCCCTCGTCGTAGCCGACGACCAGGTTGCCCAGGCCCGTCGGGCTGCCGTTGTCGTCCGTCGCGCCGCTCCCGCTGCGGATGTAGACGTTGACGCCCGAGAAGATCACCTCGTCCAGGCTCGTGTCGACCGTGACGTAGTCCATCAGGTCGTCCACGTCGCCCAGATCGACCTCGACGTCAGCGATGTCCGCCGCGTTGGTGGCGATGGCGATCGCGTTGGTCGCGATGTCGCTCGCGTCGACGGCGATGTCGCTCGCGTTGCTGGCGATCTCGGCCGCGTTGCTGGCGATGTCGCTCGCGTTGGCGATCACGCCGCTCGCGTTGGCGCTCACGCCGCTCGCGTTGGCGCTCACGCCGCTCGCGTTGGCGCTCACGCCGCTCGC
>CAYQEG010000030.1:0-14148 GCA_964416435.1 uncultured Rickettsiales bacterium | reverse complement strand
GTTGGTCGCGATGTCCGCGTCGTTCGCAGCGATCGCGGCCGCGTTGGCGTCCGCGTCCGACTGGGCGGCGACCACCGCGGACTCGACCGTCAGCAGGTCCGCCTGCGTGTCCAGCAGGTCGTTCTGGGCGACCACGACGTCGGCGGCGACGGCGCTCAGGTCGCCTTCGACGCTGCTCAGGTCCGTCGAGAGCACGGTGACGCTGTCCTGGAGGCCGCCGATCTCCGCCGCGCCGTCCGCGATCGAGGCTGCGTTGTCCGCGACCGAGGCTGCGTTGTCGGCCGCGGAGGCTGCGTTGTCGGCCGCAGAGGCTGCGTTGTCCGCGATCGATGCCGCGTTGCCGTCGATGGCGGCGTCGCTCGCCGCGATGTCCGCGGCGTTGCTGGCCACCGCCGCCGCGTTGCTGGCGATGTCGGCGGCGTGGCCGGCCGCATCCGCCTGGACCGAGGCGAGCGTGGACTGGGTGTCCGCGAGCGTCAGCTGCAGCGCCGCGAGGTTGGCGGCGTTGGCGCCGATGGCGCTCGCGTTGGTGCTCGCCGAGGCGGCGTTGTCCGACACGTCACCCTGCAGCGACGCGACCGTCGCGCTCACGTCCGCCAGGTCCGCCGCGGCCGCGAAGCCCCGCTCGGTCACCCAGGCCTGCGTCGCGTAGTTCGCGCTCTCGAACGTCTGGAGCCGGGCCTCGTGGTCGGCGGACGCTTCGAGCA
Organism: uncultured Rickettsiales bacterium; assembly: GCA_964416435.1. Classification (GTDB taxonomy): domain Bacteria; phylum Myxococcota_A; class UBA796; order UBA9615; family UBA9615; genus CAYQEG01. Next base: position 13,441 of record CAYQEG010000030.1, on the reverse strand, counting down.
GATCCGTGAGGTCGATCCCACCGGAGATGGCGGCGACCTCCTCGGCGAGGCCGGACACGTCCTCCTGCAGGCCCGCCACCTCGGAGTCGTGCCGCTCCTGGAGCGCCGCGAGCTCGGCGTCGTGCTTCGTCGTCAGCGACGACAGGTCCGACGTCAGCGCGTCGATCTCGGCCTGCTGGGCGGCCAGCGCTTCGCCGTCCACCCCCTCGCCGGAGCCGACCGACGGGCAGCCGGTCAGCAGCAGCGTGAGGGCCGTCGCGATCGCGACCCCGTACATCCCCACCCGGCCGCGGCCGAACAGGTTGTCTTCTACGTTCTGGATGATCGAGTTCATGACGTGCTCCTCGCGCCCCACGCTGTGTTCATCGCGGGGGAGGGAGCAGCGGTTTTGACCCGGGCGAGAATCTTCTCTCGCCGTGGCTACGGGCGGCGCCCCCGGCCCGGGCCCGGCATCCCGCAGCCGCTGACCTCACCTTCACACACGGCGGTCGGGGAGGCGAAGGGCCAGACCCCGTCGATCGGCGCCTCGCCGATGCGGCCGAGCACCGTGACCGCCCGACCCACCAGCGGCTCCCACTCGGCCTTCAGGGTGCTGATGTACAGGGTCGCCTCGAGCTGCGTCCCGTCGGCGAGCGTCAGGCGGGCCTTGCACCAGTCGTCGTCGGGGTTCTTCCGAGCCTCCGTCAGCGTTCCGGCGCACTGGGCCCAGCGCTGGGCGCGCGCCGCCACCTCGGGGCCGGTGCGCACCCAGGGCGGCACGGGCAGGGTCGTCGGGATCGGATCCCTCGGCGTCTCGCCGGGCGCCAACTCCACGGCGGTGATGGCGAAGTGGTCGGCCATGATCTGCTGCACGTGGGGCGGATTGCTGTAGTGGTAGCCCTCTACGACGACCCGCTTGTCGACGAACCGGAAGTACTCCTCCATCGGCCGGTAGGAGACCACCAGGTCGCTCCTGCCCTCGCGGTACAGGATGGTCCCCTGGAAGCGCTTCCCCGCGGGCAGGCGCTCCATGTCGAGCCGGGCCTCGAATCGGACGATCTCCTGGTCCGTCATCCTCTCGCCCTCCATCCCCGGCGGTCCAGTCGGCGTCCCGTCGCCCTACGGCTGCGGCCGCGAGAACACCAGGGTCTCCTCGTCCGACTCCCCCGGAACGAACGAGTACCCCAGCCCGTCGAACCCCTGGAGGTCCTCGGCCCGCTCGACCCGGTTGCGCACCATCCAGCTCGCCATCGCGCCGCGGGCCCGCTTGGCGAACAGCATCAGCGTGCGCGCCTGGCCGTCCTTGACGTCCTTGAAGACCGGCGTCACCACCGGCCCGGCCAGCTCCTTCGCCTTCGCCGCGCGGAAGTACTCGTTGCTGGCGCAGTTCACGATCGTCCGGTCGGCGTGCCCGTCGGTCAGCTCGTCCAGGCGCCTGCGGATCCGCGGCCCCCAGAACTCGTACAGGTTCTTGCCCCGCCGGTTCTCGAGCTGGGTGCCCATCTCCAGCCGGTAGGGAGCCATCCCGTCCAGCGGCCGCAGCACCCCGTACAGCCCCGACAGGATCGCCACGTGGTCCTGCGCCCAGTCGAGGTCGTCGGCGTCCAGCGCGTCCACGTCGAAGCCGACGTACGTGTCGCCCGCGAAGCTGAAGATCGCCTGGCGCGCCGACCCCTCGGCGAGCGGCCACTCCAACTCCTGGAACCGCTCCCGGTTCAGGTCCGCCAGCGACTGGCTGATCTTCATCAGCTTCATCAGCCGCTTGCTCGACAGCGTCTTCGCCTTGCGGGCGAGCTGGCCGACGTCCTTGGTGAAGTGCGGAGGCGTCCAGTCGAACCCGTCGACGCGGGGGCCTTCGTGGAGCTTCTTGGCGGGGGACAGTACGGCGAGCATCGATCAACCTCCCGGAGGGGGCGACACCTTGGCTCGCGGGGTCGGCGTCCGCAACTCCGTTCAGTCGCGGCGGCGGCGGATCCCCAGGACGAGCAGCGGCACCGCGAGCGAAGCCGCCCCCGCGCCGGCGATGGACGCCTGGCAGCCCGAGCCGCTCGCCGTCGAGCCCGGCTCCGGGATGGTCGGCTCGAACACGATCCCGATCGGCAGCGCCGACGGGTTCAGCTCGTACTGCCCGCTCGTGCCGAGCGAGGTGTCCAGCCGACCCTCGTCCTCGACCATGTCCCGCCACAGCTGGGCCAGCTGCTCGCGCGTGTCCTCCACGACCAGGTACTCGTCGAAGTCCAGCGGCTCGCTCGCCGGGTGCATGATCACGAACGCCATGCGGAACTCCCGCTGGCTGTCCTCGCTGCTCGGCGTGCGGGGCCCGTTGACCGCCACCACGTCCTCGATCTCGACCATGATCTCGTTGCCCCGGACGACCACCGGGTAGTCGCCGCCGTTGTCGACGTACTGCCGGATCACGTAGTACGGCGTCGTCGCCGGGCCGATCGAGCCCTCGCCCCACTGGTAGGGGTTGCTCACCACCACCGGGTCGCCGATGAGCAGCCACGGGTCGACGTCCTCCGGCGGCATGAACCCCATCAGGTACATGTCCAGCTCGCTGTAGCCGATCTCCGTGTCGACCGCGGTCTCCCAGCGGTCCGACGTGATCTGCACCCAGTCGTTCCCCTCCATGGTGGAGTTGTCCGAGTCCAGGAAGAACGACCAGTGGGCGTCGTCGCGTCCGAGCATGTCGTAGCCGCCGCCGGCGCGACGCACGTAGCTGCCCCACCGGTGGCCGACCTCCTGACCGAAGAACAGCGCGTCGTGCAGGCTGCCCGTGTAGTCGAAGATCGAGTTCATGAAGAGGTAGCCCTCGAGCTCCCCGTAGCCCGCCCCCGTCGTCTGGTCCCACTGACCCTGCCCGATGCCGCCGTTGGTCTGCTGCAGCGGCGCGTACAGCGCACCGAAGTTGAGGTGCTCCGTCACGAACAGCGTCACGAAGTCGTACTCGTTGTAGTGCTCGGCCAGGAACGCGTTGAGCGACCCGTTGAGGGCGTCGCCGGACAGCGTGTTGTAGTTCCAGGGCCCCGCGACGAACGAGATGTCGCCCACGTCGGTGACCTGGTAGCCGCCGCCGCGCCCTTCCAGGTGCTCGGCCGGGTCGATGTCCGCCACGAACGGGGACAGCCCGACCCGCTCCAGGTCGGGGTGCATCGTGAAGCAGGTGCGGTGGGGGTGCAGCTCGCCGAGCTGCTCGAACGTCAGCTCGGCCGCGAACAGGGACGTCGGCGTGAGCGCGACCAGCAGGAACAGGAGGGGGAGGCGGCGCATCAGTCGATCTCCCCCATGCGGAGGTCGTCGAAGTGGCCCGCGAACCAGTCGCTCGGCCCCAGGTCGTCCGGCTCGTCGATCGTCACCACGCCGCCCGCCGTGCGGAGGAACAGCGGCTCCGCGGGGGAGCCCGCGCCGTCGATCCAGTACATCGAGCCGAAGCCGCCGGCGCCGGACATCACCACCTCGTCGCCCGCCTGCAGCAGGCGCTCGTCGTCGCCGCTGCCGACGCCGATGGGGAGGTTGAGCTCGAGCACCTGGGCCACGTCGAAGCTGATCTGCTGGAGCATTCGGATCGACACCACCCAGCCGCGCTCGGCCTCCACCGTGCGGGCGTAGCAGCCCTGGGTGCGCAGCCCCGCGATGTAGGCCGTGTGCTCGATGTCGCCCTCGAAGTGCGCCAGGCCGTAGTCGACGTCCGTGACGCCCTCCTCGGTCAGCTGGCACGTGAACGCGCCCGCGAGGGAGCCGATCGGCTCGACGTCGTCGACGTCTTCGGGCTCCAGGTCCGGCGCCTGCTCGCACGCGGCGAGCGCGAGCAGTGCAACGAAGGGGAGGGGGAGGAGTCTGGTCATTGAGCGCTCGGTCTGGTGGAGGCGTCGCAAGTTACAAGAGCAGCTACCATTGCGCGCGAGGGAGTAGTGATGATTCGAGCCTGGGTGTTGACCTGGGTCCTGCTGATCGCCCTGGTCGTGCCGCCGGTGCTCGCGCAGACGGACTCCCCGTCCGCCGACGAGGTCGCCGGCGACGACGATGACTCGGCGCAGCAGGAGCCCGATCCCGAACCGCCGCCGCCGCCCCCCGTGGCCGCCGGCCTCGGGCTCACCGAGCTGTTGGTGCGGTTCGGGGAGGAGCCGCCGGCCCACTGGATGGAGCCGGACGCGGAGCAGATCCGCATGGGCCGGGAGATAGTCACCGAGGGGCGGACCGTCGGCCCCGACGGCAAGCTCAGCCGCAAGTCGTCGCCCGGCTACGTCTGCACTGACTGCCACAACGTCGTCCGGGAGGACCCCGACCTCCGCTCGGCCGACCCCGAGGCCCGCCTCGCGTACGCCGTCGAGCAGGACCTCCCGTTCCTCCCCGGCACCACCCTGTGGGGCACGGTCGATCGGGTCTCCTGGTTCAACGAGGACTACGTCAAGAAGTACGGCGAGCTCGTCCAGCCCGCGAACCGCTCGCTGCGCATGGCGATCCTTCTGTGCTCCGCCGAGTGCTCCCAGGGCCGCGTCCTGGAGGACTGGGAGCTCGACGCCGTGACCGCCTACCTGTGGTCCATCGGCGTGACCTACGGCGACCTCGACCTGGACGACGAGCAGCGCCGCACCGTGGAGCTCGCCGCGGCGGGCCACGCCGACCAGAACGGCGCCGCCGCGGCCATCCTGCGGGATGCGTTCCTCGCCTGGTCCCCGGCCCACGTCCGCGAGCCCCCCGCCGACCGGGAGGTCGGCTACGGCAACACGGGCGACCCGGAGCGCGGCGCCGAGGTGTGGCGTCGCTCCTGCCTGACCTGCCACGCCGCGCCGGTCATCGGCACCGCGCCGTTCAAGGACAACCGCGGCACGGTCGCCCACCTGTGGCGCGAGCGGGCCGAAGCCGGCAAGGGCGGCCTCTACCAGACCCTGAGCTACGGCACCCGCCCCTACTCGGTGCCGCTCGTCTACATGCCCTTCTACACCCAGGAACGGCTCAGCGAGCAGCAGGCGGACGACCTGCGGGCCTACTTCGCCCAGGTGCTCGGCGAGGAGGTGAAGTGATGCGCCGGTGGTTCCCGATCCTGGTCCTGGTCGCCGCTATGGCGACCCCGTCGGTGGCCTCGGCCTTCGACCTGCCGCTGCCCGACACCCAGCCGCGGCTGGCCTGGGACCGCGTCCCCGGCGCCGAGCGGGCCGGGGAGCCCGCCGTCGATCCGGCCGTGACCGAGGGGCAGCTCCGCCGCACCCTGGAGACGCTGGAGATCCGGCGCAAGATGCTGGCCGCCCACCAGGTGCTCGCCTGGACGTCGGCGTTCACGATCATCGCGGCGGACGTCATCGGCATGATCAACCGCCTCGCGCTGCAGACCGGCAGCATCCCGCGGGGTGAACTGGAGGGTGCGTTGGTCGCCCACCGGGTGCTCGTGACCGCGGCGTCGGCCACCTACTGGACCTCCGGGGTGCTCGCCTGGACGATGCCGTCGCCGACGGCGAAGCCCCAGCACAAGGGGGTCAACCCGGAGTGGAAGGACACCCGCAACACCCACATCATCCTGTCGGTGATCCACAGCATCGCGATGGGCACGGTGATCGCGACGGGCATCCTGCAGGCCAACGTGGTCTCCCCCAAGGCGTGGGAGCCGCTGATGTTCACCCACACCACCGCTGGCTTCGTCGCCGCCGGCTTCGTGCTCGGCGCCTCGATCGTCATCGCGAGGATGTGAGCGATGCGGATCGTCCCCCTGGCCGCCGCCCTGCTGTTCGCGCTGACCGCGTGCGACGACCCGGTGCCCGCCGTCACGGTGGAGGGCTATGACGCCTGCTCCGACGAGGCGTACCGGACCGAGCAGCACTTCGAGGAGGTGATGATCCCTCGCCTGTTCGATCCCTACTGCAGCTACTGCCACGACTCCAGCCGACAGGGGCCGGACCGGCACGGCGCCCCCGAGGGCCTCAACTACGACGTGTTCGCCTCGGCGACGTCGCGCAACACGTTGACCTGGGCTCGCGTCGCCTCCCGGGAGATGCCGCCCCTGGCGCGCACCCCGTCGACCGACGAGCTGCACCTGCTCGTCGACTGGCTCAACTGCACCTCGCCCGAGCCGGACCGCGACGTGGAGGAGTTCCTCGCCGACGACTGCCCCGACGACACCCTCACCTACGCCGACGACGCGGGGCCGATCTTCGCCGAGCACTGCACGCACTGCCACCACAGCGACCTGGACCCCGGCGACCGCTCCGGCGCCCCCCCCGGCGCCAACTGGAACACCGCCCAGGGCGTCCGCGACCACGGCGCGCTGGACTTCCTGTGGTCGCGCCTGTTCGCCAACGAGATGCCGCTCGACGCCGGGCCGGTGCCCACCGAAGACAAGCTGGTGCTCTACGACTGGCTCAGCTGCGGCGCCCCCGACTAGATGTCCTCGGCGTAAGTCCCGACCGGGAGTCCGGCGAGCAATCGGCGTCGTCCGTCGTCGTCGAGACGAGGAGGCGTACCTCGCGTACGTCGACGAGGGGAGGCGGCGTCGGCGGCGTCGAGGGCCGGCGGAAACCGGTGCGGGACTTGTGCCGATGGCATCTAGGAGCCTGGAGCGCATAGCCGCCTGTCGCCCCGAGGACCGGATGCGCCCGATCCCGGCGTTGCTCCTCGTCGCGCATTCCCGATGCATCTCCTCGTCGCGCCTTGGCCTCGGACGCCCCGGTCTCACGGGGCTCGGGCTCCAATGCGCTCCAGGCTCCCAGGACCCTCGGCGCCCCCGACCAGGACCCTCGGCGCCCCCGACCAGGACCCTCAGCCGAGCCGGTCCGCGGCGGCGCGAGCCCGCTCCGCCTTGTCGGCGTTGCCCAGCGCGTCCCACAGGTCCGCCGCGAGCTCGCAGGAGCGGCGTGCGTCGTCCCGCCGCCCCGCCTCGTGGCACAGGCGCGCGGTGAGGCCGTAGGCCCAGGCGAGGTCCGGGTCGGTGAGGCGCCGCTCCGAGAGCAGCCGCCGGCTGGACGACAGGTTCGCCCCCAGCGCCGACCAGTCGCCCCGATGGGCGAGGCACGGCGCCAGCAGCCCCCAGACGATCTCGGGGAACGGCCACCGCGGTCGCCGGGCGGACTCCCGGACGGCGGCGGCGAGCGCCTCCTCGGCCTGGGCGTACCGGCCGCGGGCCAGCTCGGACATGCCGATGTTGGTCAGCGGCAGGAACCGGTGCGGCGAGTCGCCGTACAGCTGCAGGCAGCGCCGGTACGCGGCCTCCGCTTCGTCGTTGCGGCCCAGGTTGCGCAGGATGTCGCCGACCGCGTTGATCGCCGACCCCAGGTGCTCGGGGTTGCCGAGCCGCTCGCGCAGCTGGACCCCCCGCGTCGCCAGGCTCAGCGCGGCCTCGGCGTCGCCCCGCCCCAGCTCCACCTGGGCCATCGCCAGGAGCACGCCGGCGACCGCTCGCCGCGTCCCCATCTGGGTCCCCCAGTCGACCGCCCGCTGGTACAGCGCCAGGGAGCCGATGATGTTGCCGCTGCGGCGCTCCTGCTCGGCGAGGCCGCGCAGGCACTCCAGCGTCGCGGACGCGTCGCGGACGTCCCGGCACCGTCGCAGGGCGAGCTTGAACCGACGTCGCGCCTCCGGGCCGTCGCCCCGCTCCCGCGAGATCCAGGCGAGCACGACCGAGCACTTCGCGACCAGGTGCTCGTCCCCCAGCCGGGTCGCGATCGCCTCCGCCACGTCCAGGTGCGCCTCGGCGGCGTCGAAGTCACCCTCCCGCCGCTCCACCAGCGCGCGGAGGTGGGTCGCCCGGGCCAGGGCGCCGTGCCAGCCGGCGCTCCGCCGGCCCTTCGCCACCGCCTCGATCTGCTCCAGGAGCGGCACCACCTCGCCGTAGCGGCCCAGGTCCATGCAGACCTGGGCTCGGAGCCGCCGGGCCCGGGCGACCCGCAGCCCGTCGTCCGGCGCCCCCATCGCCGCCAGCGCTTCGTCCCCCAGGTCGAGCAGTCGATCCGCCTCGGCGTGCTCGTCCGCCTCGAGCGCCGCCTCGATCGCGGCCGCGAGTCGCTCCCAGGCGGCGGACGGCTCCCCCGCGGCGAGCAGGTGGGCGCCGACCCGGGCGTCCCGTCCCCGCGTCGGCGGCAGGCGCCCCTCCAACACGGACGCGCAGGCCCGCTGGATCAGGGGCCAGCGTCCCTCGTCCCGGCTCCGGCGAGCGACGCTCTCCTCGAGCAGCGACGATCCCAGGCTCCAGCTCGACCCCCGCGCGTGCGCCAGGCCGTGGGCGACGAGGGCCGGGAGCAGCTCCGGCGGCGGCGGGGCGCCGGCTTCGGCGCAGACCGCGCGCCAGTCCTGGGCGTCGACCAGCTCGCCGAGGGCCGCCATCGCTTCGAGGGCGAGCAGGCTGCCGTCGGGGAGCCGCCGGAGCAGCCGGTCCACCCGGCGAGACCACAGGCCGTGCACCGACGCCGGCAGCCTCAGCCGGGCGCCGCCGGCCAGCTCGAAGCCGTTCGGCCCGGGGACCAGCACCCCCTGGGCGACCTGGTCTCCGATCAGCTCGATCGTGAGCATCGGGTTGCCGCCCCCGCGGTCTTCGACCCGCTGGGCGAGCGCCGGGGCGAGGCCGAGCACGCCGTGGGTCAGCTCCCGCAGGGCGTCCCGGTCCAGCGGCTCCAGCGGGAGGAGCTTCGTGTTCGGCAGGTCCTCCAGGGAGGCCGCCGCGCCGAGGTCGCTCCGGAAGGTCCTCACCGCGGCGACGACGAGCGCTCGACAGGGGCGGTGGCTCTGGGCCATCGCGAAGTGGCGGACGAAGCCGAGCACGTCGGGGTCGTGCTGGACGTCGTCGAGGACGATGAGGACCGGGCGCTGCCGGGCGAGCCGTTCGACGAAGGCCAGCACCGCGTGATGGCGCTCGGCCGGGGAGGTGAGCTTCAAGGAGCCCTCTTCGTCGGCCGGGGCGATCAGCGCCGCCAGCTCGGCGCGGCTGTCACCGGACGCGCCGCCGAGGGAGTCGAGGTGGGCGTCGAGCCGGGAGCGGACGAGGTCCGGGGGCTGCCCCGCGCAGGCGAGGTGACGGGTGACGAGGCGGCGCAGCGCGTCCCCCGGCTCCCCCAGCGACGCGCTGCGCGCCCGCAACACCTGGAATCCGCACGTCTCGTCCGCCTCGGCCGCGACCCAGGCGAGCAGGCGGCTGCGTCCGCAGCCCTCGGGCCCGGCGAGGACCACGGCGCGGCCGCGACCCTGTCGCGCCACCTTCGACAGCGACCGCCACAGACCGTCCTGCTGGGCGCCGCGACCGACGATGGGCGGGGGGCGCAGCCCGAACAGCCCCAGGCCGGTGCCCGGCAGCGCCGGCCGGCGCTCGGGCGTGCGGGGCGCCCGGGGCAGCCGCACGGGCGGTCGCGGTCGCTTGCCGGAGAGCTCGTCGAGCGCCGCGAGCGCCTCGTCGGCCCGGGGGTAGCGGTCGAACGGGTCCTTCGCCATCAGCCGCCGCGTCCACGCGCCGAACCCGGCGGGGGCGTCGGCGTCGTCGGGGAGCTGCGGGGGGGGAGTCATCAGGTGCGCGCGCACCAGCGCGAGGATGTTGGCGTGCTCGAACGGCGGGCGGCCGGCGGCGAGCTGCCAGGCGATGCAGCCGACGGCGTACAGGTCGGTGAACGGGCCGTGGGTGGCCGCGCCCCCGCCGCCGAACTGCTCGGGCGCCATGTACAGGGGGGTGCCCTGCACGTCGTCCGCGGTGGGGGTGGCGGGGGTCGACGGGGTCGCCTGGTCCAGCTGGGCGGCGATGCCGAAGTCGGTGAGCTTCGTGTAGCCGTGGGGGTCGAGCAGGATGTTCCCCGGCTTGACGTCGCGGTGCACGATCCCGTGGGCGTGGGCGTGGGCGAGGGCGGCGAGCACCTGCCTGAGCCGGTCCCGCAGGACGGGGAAGGCCGTGCGCGCCACCGGGAGGGGGCCGCCGTCGACCAGCTCCATGGCGATCCAGGGGCTCCCCGGCTTGAACAGGCCGCCGGACCGCTCCGCCTCCGCCTCCGTCACCTCGCCGCAGTCGTGGATCGTGACGACGCCGGGGTGAGCGAGCCGGGCGACCGCGCCCACCTCGTTGCGGAAGGTGGCGACGAAGTCGGACCCGCGGGCGGGGTCCCCGTCGAGCACCTTGAGGGCGACGGGGGTGTCGGTGGACCGGTGCGCCCCCCGCCAGACCCGAGCCATCGCGCCGGAGCCCAGCGGCTCCCCGAGTGCGAACGCCCCGAGCGTGGGCCCCTCCTCCAGCATGGCGCGACTCTACTAGACTGGCCGTGGTGGACCTGTCGGACATCGCCGGACTCGTCGAGCCCCACGTGCCCGCGCTGCTCGCGATGGCGCTGGTGGTCGGCGTCGTCGCCCTCGTGCACCGGGCGATCCGCCAGCGGAACAACGCCTCCCTGAAGCAGGATCACCTGCGGGAGCAGCTGCTGCTCCTGGCCCTGTGGCTCGTCGGGGCGGTCTCCTTCATCCTCGCGTTGCCGATCGGGGAGGAGACCAAGGGTCAGCTGCTCACCCTGTTCGGCATCCTCCTGACCGCCGTCATCGGTCTCGCGTCGACCACCTTCGTCGGCAACGCGATGGCGGGGCTGATGCTCAAGGGGCTGCGCGGGCTCGGCCCGGGTGACTTCATCCGAGTCGAGGGTCACTTTGGGCGGATCACCGACCGCGGGCTCTTCCACACGGAGATCCAGACGGAGGACCGCGACCTCGTCACGCTGCCGAACCTGTACCTCGTGACCAACCCGCTGCGCATCCTGCGGCCTTCGGGCACGGTCATCGCCGCCAAGGTGTCCCTCGGGTACGACGTCGGCCGCACCCGCATCGAGGCGCAGCTGGTCGCCGCGGCGGAGGCGGCGGGGCTCCAGGACCCGTTCGTGCAGCTCATCGACCTGGGGGACTTCAGCGTCGTGTGGCGCGCCGGCGGGATCCTCGAGGACCTCGGCCGGATCATCTCCACCCGGTCGGCGCTCCGGCGCGAGATGCTCGACCGCCTGCACGCCGACGGCATCGAGATCGTCTCTCCGATCCACGCGATGCACCGGCGCCTCGATCCCCAGATCCCCGTCGTGCCCGACCCGGACGACGTGGCCTCCGTGCCCGAGAGCCTGCCCATCGAGCAGCTGGTGTTCGACAAGGCCGACCTGGCCGCGTCCGTCGAGCGGCTGATCGACAAGCACGAGGGCCTCATGGCGCAGGTGGACGAGCTGAGGGCCCGGCTCAAGGTCGAGGAGGACCCCACCGAGATCACCGCCATCGAAGCGAAGCTCGACCGCAAGAAGCTGCTGGCCGCCGCCGCGCTCGAGGCGATCGAGGACCGGCAGCGCCGCAGCGAGGACGACGACTGAGGCTCTGTCAGCGGGCGGCGTCGAGCAGCCGGCGGTGCGTCGGAGGCAGCTCCCCGGTGGCTTGCAGGCCGTCGAGCAGCGCGCGGGCGTCGGCGTCGCCGAGCAGCGCCGCCCGGGTCGCCGTCGTGACGACGCACGGCGTGTCGCCCGCGTCGTGGCAGGCCCAGGCGAGCAGCGACAGCAGCGGCCCGGGCGCGCGGTCGCCCATCTGGGAGACCCGCGCGCGAGCCAGGGGCAGCGCGTCGGCGGGTCGGTCGAGGACGCGGAGCACCCGAAGCTCGAGGTCGTCGGCCACGACGTCGGAGGCGGGGGCCGCCTGCAGCCACCTCAGGGCCTGTTCGGGTCGGTCCAGGGCCAGCTGGATCCGGGCCGCGAAGCGGGGCAGGTCGGCGTGCCCCCCGTCGAATCGCCGGGCCTGGTCGAGGTGGTCGGCGGCGGCGGAGAGGTCCTGCCCGCAATGCAGGGCGAGGGCGACCCCGAGTCGATCGAGGTACCCGTGGGCCGGGTCGAGGGCGCGCAGGCGGTCCACCTCGGCGAGCGCCCGCCCGGAGCCTTCGTCCGCCTCGATGCAGCGTCGCACCGAGCTGTCGTGGGTGCACGGCGAGAGGCGGCGCACGGGGCGGGGCACGGCGGCGGCGGGCTGGAACAGCGCACGCCGCTCGCCGAACCACGAGACCTCCCAGTCGGGGTCGGCCTCCAGGTCCGCGCACAGCCCCTGGTCGCGCCGGATGAGCACCGCGTCGAAGCGGTGCTCGGCGTGCAGGGGGTCGAACCCGGCGCGCCCCTCGTAGCCGGCCCGGGCGGCGGCGAAGCGCTCGCCGTCGAAGTGCGTCGGGGTGCGACCGTCGATGAAGACCTGCACGTCGGGGCCGAGCTGCCAGCCGACCCAGCCGCCGCCGTCGTAGTCGTTGAACAGCCGGCCGCGCACCTCCAGGGAGGCCATCGCGCCCGTCGCGTCCGCCGGCACCGAGGTCCGGTCCCATCGCAGCGACGGTCCGGGCTCTCCGTGGCCGATCGCCAGGGGGACGAGCACGACGACGGCCAGCGCGACGGCGCGTCGCTCCTCCAGCCACGCCGGCGCCTCCCGCAGCGCCGCCCCGGCCAGGGGGATCAGCATCAGCGCCCACGCCGCCCGGAACCGGTGCGCCGTGAGGGTCATCGCGAGGCCGAGCCCGGCGAGGAGCAGCGGTCCCGGGGGCAGCCGCCGGCTGTACAGCCCGGCCCCGATCCCGGTGACCAGGAGCAGCTCGACGTACAGCACGGACGAGCCCGGTCGGGGCCACCAGCCGGCCAGCGGCATCGGCCGCATGTCGGTGATGTGCCTGGCGGCGTCGCTGCCGGCGTGGCCGAAGACCTGGTCGATGACGCCCAAGCCGAAGGGGCCGAGGAGGGGGACGACGCAGAGCCCGGCGAGGAGGGCGAGCTGGGGCCCGCTCCAGGGCGCGTCGGCGTCGCCGCGGGGCAGGCACATCGCGAGCGCGACGGCCGGGGCGATGACCATCGAGCTGTGCGATTGGCTCCACAGCGCGAGGGTGGCGACCAGCCCGATCAGCCAGCCCCAGCGGGCCCGCCCGTGGGTGGCCCGGGCGCGCGCCGCGAGCAGCATCGTCGCCGGCAGGAGGACCAGGAACAGGCTCTGGGGGCGCGGGTCGAACCGCCAGCTGCTGCCGCCGACGGCGAGGGCCGCGACGACCACGGCGGCCCAGGGGCGGTCGGGTCCGGCGAGCTCCCGGGCGAGCAGCCACGCCAGCGCGGCGCTGATCCCGGCGAGCAGCGCGGTCAGGGCGACCACGGCGCCGACGCCCCCGAGGTCCCAGACCGCCAGGGCGGCCAGGTCGAACAGCCACTCCGGGTCCCGGTAGGGGTGACCGACGCCCCAGGAGAGCGGGTCTTCGAAGGAGCGCGCCCCCTCGCTGCGCACCAGCCGCCCCATGGACAGGTGCCACCACAGGTCCAGTGACTGCAGGGGCCGCAACCGCAGCAGGATCGCGGCGCCCACGAGGACGCCGGCGGCGAGGCTCGCGGTGCGGTCGTCGGAGCGGGCGAACACGGCCGCAGTATGCGGGGCCGGGGGTGCTCGGTGGTACTGTGGGCCCTCGCAAAAAGGGGGACTCGATGCGGTGGACTCTGCTCGTGGTGATGGGCGTCGCCCTGGTGGGCTGCCCGCC
>CAYQEG010000029.1:0-50041 GCA_964416435.1 uncultured Rickettsiales bacterium | reverse complement strand
CGAGGGCCGGCGGAAACCGGTGCGGGACTTGTGCCGATGGCATCTAGACGTCGCACTAGACGTCGCGGGAGATCCAGGTCTGCAGCGTGACGACGCTGTGCACGATGTCGGCCTTGACCAGGCGGGTGACCTCGCCGCGGGTGACGAAGTTGTTGCCCGCCGCGACGCTCTCGAGCCACTCCGCCAGGGCGGCCTGCTCCTGGGCCTCGTGGTCGATCTCCGGCTCCTCGAGGATGCCCGCGGGGCCGCCGGCGGCCAGCGCGGCCTGGGCCGCCGCCGCCTCGTCCGCGATCTGGTCGATCGCGTGGTCGGTCATCGCCTTCATCGCGGGCCGCACCACGAACAGGAACGTCAGCAGCAGCGCGACCATCACCGCGGCCCAGGGCACGTAGTCCGCCCAGGCGACCGCCGGCGTAGCCGCGGTCCCGGCGTCGGCGCTGAGCTCCATCCGGGCGAACGGCCGGTTGATGACGGTGACGCTGTCCTCGCTGACGCCGATGGCCGCGGCGACGATGCGCGCGTACTCGTCGAGCTCCTCGGCCGTGCGGGCGGTGTAGACGGGCTCGGCGGCGGCGGCCTCTTCGCCTTCGCCCTCGGCCGCGGCCGCACCCTCGGCCGGGGCCGCGGGCGTGTCCCAGGTCCCGTCGACCACGACCGACGCCGTGATGCCGAGGATCCCGCCGGGAAGCGACGCGATGTGGGTCTGCTTGTCCGGGACGTCGACGTTGGCGACCTCGTCGGCCTCGTTGCTGGAGCGGCCGGGGCTCTGCGCCGCGGCCTTCAGCTCGGGCTGGTTCTCCTGGGTGCCGGGCACGCCGCCGCTGGACCCGCCGCTGCTCGTCGCCTCGCGGGACCGCTGGGCGATCACCACGGCGTTCTCGCCGTCCAGCTCACGCTGCTGCACGGTGCGCTCGGTGTGATCGAGCTCGACGTGCACCTCGGCCGCGACCTTGCCCGGGCCGACGACGCGCTCGAGCAGGCGCTCGATCTTGCCGGTGAAGTAGGCGTCGTACTGACGCTGCAGCTCGGCCATCTCGGCGGACATGCCGAACGCGGCGTCCCCCTCCTTCATGGCGTGCAGCACGCGGAGCTCGCTGTCGAGGATCTCGACCCGGTCCGGGGCCAGCCGCGGCACCGCCGCCGCCACCATCGCGGCGACGCGGGCGCCCTCGTCGGCCGACAGGACCGCGCCGGTCTTCAGCTCGACGTAGACCGAGGCCGACGGATCGACCTTGTCCTCGGCGAACAGCGACTCCTCGGGGATCGACAGCAGCACCTTGCTCGCCAGGACCTGGTCGAATCCGTTGATCTGCGACTCGATCTCCCGCTGGAGGGCCATCGCCCAGCGCCTCCGCTCCATGAACTGCGTCGTGCCGATGGGGGCGTTGTCGAGCAGGTCCATGCCGCCCGCCGCGCCCATCATCTCGCTCTGGAAGTCGACCTTGAGCTGGCCCTGCAGGCTCTTGGGCACCTTGATCCGCTGGCTGCCGGGCTCGAAGTGGTACTCGACCCCCTGGGCGTCGAGCTTGTCCATGATCTCGGACGTGCTGCGAGGATCCATGGGTCGGTCGAAGAGCAGGACCATCGGATCGTAGGCCGCGTAGCCCCACAGCACCGCGGTCAAGGCGAAGCTGAGCGTCGCGCCGACGAGCAGGGAGGTTCGACGCTGGGCCGGGAGGCCGGCGTACCAGGTGCGCGCACGCGCAATGAAGCTGCTGAGCTGGTTCATCTAAAGGGCCCCCGTCAGACCTGGATCCGCATCAGCTCTTCGTACGCGCTCAGGGCGCGGTTACGGAGCTGAACGGTGTACTTGAGCGCGATGTCGGCCTTCTCGAGCTCGACCATCGTGTTGTGGATGTTCGTGTCGCGGCCGGTGGCGAGGTCGATGACCATCTTGTCGGCCTGGTCCTGGTACTCGCTGACCTGGCCGAGCGCCTGGTCGACCTTGCCGGCCACCGACGCCTTGCTCGACGCCTGCGGTCCCTTGGCCTCCATGGTCTGGCTGAAGCTGCCGTTGGGTCCCTTGGCCTGGGCGCCCTTGGCGGTGTCTGCCCGGCGGGTCGCCGCGCGTCGCAGGATCGCTTCGTACGCGCTCCCGCCGCCGCCGCCGATTCCACCGACGCTCATCGCCCGATCTCCAGGGCCTTGAGCGCCATGTTCTTGGTGGCCGACATCGCCGTGACGTTCGCCTCATAGGCGCGCGACGCGGTCATCATGTCGACCATCTCCTCGACCACGTTGACGTTGGGCATCGCCACGAGCCCGGTCTCCGGGTCGGCGTCGGGGTGACCGGGGTCGTAGACCAGCTCCGGCTCCCGGCCGTCGGCGACCACGTCGACCACCGTTGGCGCCTCGAGCTGGGCGTCGAGGGCGGACGCGAACGCGTCGCCGCCAGGCACCTCGGTCGCCCGGAAGACGGGCGACTTGCGCAGGTAGGGGCCGCCGTCGTCGGTGCGCGTGGTGTGCGCGTTGGCGATGTTCTGGGAGGTCGTCTGCAGCCGGGTCCGCTCGGCGGACAGCCCGTGACTGGAGACCTGGAGAATGCGAAGCAGGTTCATCGCGTCCGTCCCGGACGCGACCCTGCGGGCGCCCGCTGGCTGCGGGCGTGGACCTTCGTCTCTTGACTACGGTTCATCTCACTTGCCTCCGTCAGACGCGGCGTACTCGAGGAGCGCGAGCTTGCGACTCATCGCGTCGACCGTTGCGTTGAACAGGATGTTGTTGGTCACCAGGACCGACATCTCGTGGTCGGGGTTGACCGAGTTGCCGTCCTCGGACCAGGCCGGAGCCTCGATCGTCTCGACCGGCACGTCGGCCCCGTCGACCCCCGCGAAGTGGCGCGCGTCGGTCGACCGGAGAGAGCCGGCGACCTCGTCGCCCATCATCCGGTCGAAGGCGGCCTTGAAGTCGACCCGCTTGGCCTCGAACTCGGGCGTGTTGGCGTTCGCCAGGTTGCTCGTGACCAGGCCGTGCTGCTGCGACCGCAGGTTGAGCGCGTGTCGGAGTCCGCCCAGGGTGTTGTCGAAGATGCCGCTCATAAGAGCCTCCTGGAGAGACTCGTTACAAGACGCGTGCCAGAAGCGGCGGCGACCCGGAAACGATGGACGTGGCGGCTGCGGGAGAGAGGCGCGGCGCGGGGTGTCGGCCTGGTGACGCCGGTTTGGCGCCCGGGGCCGTCAGCGGACTGACGCGGCCAGGATGCCGTCGACGGACGCGTGGAACTCGCGCTCCGCCCGGCGCTCGCGAGCCAGCAGGGCCCACGAGTCGGTGCCAGCGACGAGGTCGGCGAACAGCGCGTCGGCCGGCTCGTGCTCGCCGAGGCGCTGCAGGGCCTGGGCCCGGTACCAGGCCAGGGCGCGCTGCTGGATCTCGGTCGGCTCCCCTTCGGCGGCGGCGTCACACGCGGTGACGACCTCCTGCAGCTCGGTCGGGGACTCGGCGATCTGCACCGCGACGGAGGCGAGGTGCAGCCAGCCGCTGACCGGATCGGCGGCGCCGGCGGCGGGCACCGAGGCCCGCAGGTCTTCGAGCGCGGCGTGGGGGTCGCCCGCGTGCATCAGGGCGATCCCGCGTCGGTACCGGAGCGACGGGATGATCGCGCGCCGGCGCACCGACGACTCCGAGGTCTCGATCGCCTCGGTGTAGGCGACGGCAGCGTCGGCCCAGCGCTCCTGGGCGACATGCACGTCGCCCCAGGCCTCCTCCACCACGCCCGCAGGCCGGGGGAGCTGGGCGCCGTCGAGGTACTCGAGCGTCTGCGCGGCGGCGTCGACCTTGTGTTCCTGCAGGTACACCTGCGCGAGGGCGACCAGGTTGCGCACCTCGTCGGTGCCCCCGTTGCCCTCGGCGACCGCCTGCCCGAGCCAGCGGGCGGCGAGGTCGGGCAGCCCGGCCGTGACGGCCGTCGCGGCGGCGTCGGCGCGGGTTTCGATGTCGACGCAGCCGTGCATCGACGGGTCGTCCAGGTAGCCGCGGTAGATGCCGAGCGCCGCGATCAGCTCGCCGCGGCTGCGCAGCTCGTTGAACGCCTGAGGGGCCAGCTCGCAGACCACGTGCTGGTAGGCGACCGCGCCGCCCTCGGTGGGCGTGCGCTCCTCGATCCAGCGGTACAGGTGCAGCGCCTCTTCGACCATGCCGAGGGCGGCGAACAGCTGCGCGGTCATCGACAGCGTCTCGTCCTCGATCGGCGTGTGGGGCCATTGCAGGGCCCGGGTGCGCATGTCGAGCGCGACGTTCTGCCAGCTCAGCTCCGGGTTGCTCCCCTCGGACTCGACCGCGTCGAGCAGCTGCAGGCGGGCGGTCGCCATCGGCACGAGGACCGAGCCGGGCGTCCCGTCGATCAGCTCCTTGAGCCACTTGCGTGCGGTCAGCGAGTCGTGGTGCGCCAGCGCGGTCTCGTGCAGCCACCAGCGGGCCCGCTCCCGGTCGACCTTGCGCACGCCGTCGGCTTCGATCCGCTCCAGGAACGGGAGCGCGGCGGCTGACCGGCCGGCGTCCAGGTAGATCCGGGCCCAGCGCTGGTCGTACATCGGGTCTCGCGCCCGCTCGGGGTGCTCGGCGATCAGCAGGTCGACGACCGCCGCGGCGAGGCCGGGCTGGCCCTCCCGCCACAGGGTCCACGCGACGGCGTGTCGGGCGGCGAAGCGCGCCTGGACGGCGGTGCCGGGCAGACCGCCGGTCTTGCTCGCGATCTGCTCGAGCCCCTCGGTCGTGCGGCCCTTGCCGAGCAGCGCCAGCCCCACACCCAGCTCCCAGAAGGGTCGATCGGCGTGGTCGGGGGCGGCCGCGATCGCGCGCCGCAGCTGGATGAGGGCCTCGTCGAAGCGCCGCTCCCGCTCGAACCCGTAGCCGGCCTGGCCTCGCGCCCAAGCTGCCCACGACGCGTCCGGTACGAGCGCAGCGGCGAGCAGGAACGCGTCGGCGGCGCGACCCGGGTGGAACGGTTCGCCCTGGGCGTTGGTCCGGCTCCACGCGTAGCCGCGGGCGAGGGCGACGGCCGCCCGGGAGGCGTCACCGGAGTGGGGGAGAGCGGCGAGCTGACGCACGCCGCTCGCGATCTCGCCGTGGTCGATCTTGTTGACCGCGTCCACGATGTCCGCGTTGCGCGACCACAGCGCCCGCACCTCGACGGGCGGATGGGAGAAGGAGTAGGGGTCCAGCGCCGGCTGCAGGGGCACCCGCACCGGCGACGCGGTGCCGACGGGCCACGTCAGCGGCTCCCACTCCAGCCACGGGACGGCCTGCCGGGCCGGCGTGCCGAGGACCGACGTGAGCTCGGAGTCCTCGGCCACCAGCGCGTCGCGCTGGGCCTGCTGGCTTCGTCGGTGCTCCAGCCGGAGCGCAGTGCCCGCGAAGGAGTGGGCCGAGAAGTGCACCTCCAGCGTCTCCGGTGAGGTCCGCACCACGGAGACGCCCTTGACCTCTTCGGAGAGCCTCAGGTCGAGGCGGACGGCGTTGCGGGAGACGGGCACGCTGCTGAAGGTGCGGATGCTGGTCACGCCGGCCTGGGCGACCTGCGGCCCGAGGGGCATCTCCTGGTGCCAGAAGCTCAGGCGAACGACGCTGTCCTCGAGCGACTCGTCGACGCTGACCCGGGCGCCCGGGCTGAGCCGCAGCCCGAGGGTGCCGAGGCCCTGCTGGACCTCCGACCCCGGTCCGCCGTCGGCGACCGCGTCGCGCACGCTGCCCTCTTGAGCCAAGGCCGGCGCACCTCCGATGGAGGCGAGCAGGACGAGGCACATCAGGGCAGCGAAGCGGGTCACGCGGACTTCCCTCCGGCGGCGGCGGCGGCGGCGCTGGGTTCGGTCAGCCCCTTCTTCTTGAGCTTCTCGACCAGCGTCGTGCGGTTCATGTTCAGCAGCTTGCTCGCCTGGTTCTTGTTCCAGCCGGTGCGCTCGAGCGCCTGCAAGATGAGCGACGTCTCGTAGTTGTCGACCGCGTCGGAGAGCCGCAGCCCCTCGTCGGGGAGCGTCGGGCGGGCGTACGCGTCGACCTGGTCGAGGTCCTCGTCGAGGTCCTCCAGGCCGACCACGGCGCGGATTTTCTGGGGCAGGTCGCTCGTGCCCAGCGTCTCGGCCTCGGCCATCACCACCATGCGCTCCAGGCTCGCGCGCAGCTCCCGGATGTTCCCGGGCCAGTCGTAGGCGGTGAGCGCGTCCAGGGCGCCGCGCGTGAGGGACTTGACGGGGAACTCGGTCCGCTTGTTGATCAGGTCGACCAGGTGGCGGACGAGCAGGGGGATGTCCTCGCTCCGCTCGCGCAGCGGGGGCAGTCGGACCGGGATGATCGCCAGCCGGTAGTACAGGTCCTCGCGGAAGTTGCCGGCGGCCATCTCCGCCTCGAGGTCCCGGTTGGTCGCCGCGACGACCCGCACGTCGACCTTCTTGGACTTCATGGCGCCGACCGGCTGGATGTCGCCGGTCTGCAGCGCGCGCAGCAGCTTGACCTGCAACGGCAGCTGCATCTCACCGATCTCGTCGAGGAACAGCGTCCCCTTGTGGGCCAGCTCGAACCGCCCCTTGTGGTCGCTGACGGCGCCGGTGAAGGCGCCCCGCTTGTGGCCGAAGAACTCCGACTCGAGGAGGTTCTCGGGGATGGCGCCGCAGTTGACGGGCACGAACGAGTCGTCCTTGCGGGACGACAGCCCGTGGATCACCTCCGCCGCCAGCTCCTTGCCGGTGCCCGACTCGCCGGTCACGAGCGCGGTCGAGTCCGTCCTCGCCACCTTCGAGAGGACCCGGTAGACGCGCTGCATCGCGCTGCTCTCGCCGATGAACACGCCGAAGTGGAGCTCGGGGGACGGCCCCTTGCCGAAGTGGATGGCGACGTCGCCGTCGGCCGGGCCGGACAGCGCGTCGAGGGCCCGGTGCAGCGCCGCTCGGTCCAGGGGGTAGCGGAGAACCCGCAGCGCCGGCTCGCCCAGGTCCTTGACCCGGTCCTCGCCGGCGGTGTCGACCAACACCAGGACGGGACACAGCTCCCGCCCGCACTCCTGCGCGACGCTGAGCAAGGGGGAAGTGTCGAGCCCCTCGGCCCCGGTCCGCACGACCAGGCGGGGGGGAGCGTCGCTGCGCAGAAGCTGCGCGGCGACGACATCTCGGTCCAGGACGACCAGGTCGGAGCCGATGGAATCGTGCTCCTTCAGCCAGTCCTGAATCGGCTCGGCTTTCTTCCCCGTGTCGATCAACAGGGTGTACATGCCCGTGCCTTCCCGACCCACGTGGGCCGCTGTCGGGGGATTTGCATCAAGCGGGCCAACTCTCTTCGTGGCCGCGCTGTCCCTCGATCTCAGTGTAACGGGCCCGTCGTCTCACCGCGTGGCGTCAAGATCCCGACACGCTCGCCGACGCGCGGGGATCAGGCGCTCGCGCCGCGGAACAACAGCGCCTTGGCGAGGCCGTACAAGGTGTAGCCGGAGGCCAGCGCGAAGAGCAGCGTGCCGCCCGGCAGCCCCAGGGCGAGCATCGAGACACCCAGCACCATGAGCCCGTAGAAGGTCACCTTGGTGGCGCGGCTGCGGGCGCTCTTGTAGGCCGGGAAGCGAACGGTGCTGATCATCAGGACCCCCGCCGCGAGGAGCAGCCCCAGCGCGATGGCGGGCTGCTGCAGCCAGGTCACGTCGAGCTCGTGCCAGACCATCACGGTGGTCGTCGGGAGGAGCGCGCCGGCGGGGATCGGGAGCCCCTCGAAGTGCAGCTCCGGCCCCTTGTCGGTGTCGGCGATCCCGCGGGCGTTGTAGCGCGCCAGGCGCACCGCTCCCGCGGCCACGAACAGCAGCGGCACCGCGAGCGACGGATCGAGGGCGTCGGCGTCGGGCCGGAGGACCCAGTAGTAGACCAGCACCGCCGGGGCGATCCCGAACGACACGACGTCGGCGAGGCTGTCCAGCTGGCGGCCGAACTCGGACTGGCTCCGGGTCACCCGGGCGACCGCCCCGTCGACCGCGTCACAGACCGCCGCGAGCGTGATCGCGACGGCGGCCCCGTAGGCGTTGCTGGGCGCCAGGAGGATCGACACGACCCCCAGAGCCACGCCCCCCAGCGTCACGGTGGCCGGGATGGCGATGCGCCAGGCGGGGGCCTCGTCGGTCATGTCGCGTCGGGCTCGATGCTCGAGAAGAAGCGGGACGCCTTCGCGGCCGGCCGGTCCATCAGCGGCTGGAGGTAGTGACTGACGTCGTCGAAGGGGACCAGGTCGGAGGAGACCGCGAGGCGGAGCGAGTAGCTCGCCAGGATGTCCGCGAGGGTGAAGCGGTCGGCGACCAGGAAGCCGTCGGGCAGGCGGTCGACCACGACCTTCATCCGGCGCCGGAGCACCGGGCCGTTCAGACGGGCGTGGTGTTCGTCCATCATCTCGTACTTGCTCAGCAGGTACTCGACGAGCTTGGCCTCCGTCGTCTCCGCGAACGAGGACATCCACTGGAGGTACTCGTAGCGCTGCGGCTCCTCCGGTCCGACGACCAGGCCGGCCTCGGGGTGCTGCTCGGCCAGCCAGGTGCACGTCGCGGTCGACTCGATCATCGTCCGACCCTGCCACTGGGCGGTGGGGACGAACCCGAACGGGTTGAGGTCGGTGTACGGCGGCTTGCGGTGCTCGCCCAGCCCCAGTCGCTTCTCCTCGACCCGCAGCCCCAGCTCGTGGGCGGTCCACCGGACCTTGCCGCTGCGATCGTTGAAGCCAAAGCCGTAGAGGGTCAGCGATTCGGTCACTTCGGGGTTCGCCTCTTCTCGCGCTTGCTCATCAGCTTGCGCGGCTTCGGGGGTTCGAAGATGTCGTCCGCCTCGGGCACCGGCCACGCCCAGGCGTCGCGCCCCCCGGCCTGTTCGTACAGGTCCCACAGATCCTGGCGGTAGTGCGCGTCCACGCTCCAGCCGGGCCGCAGGGGGTAGTTCTCCTTGTGCCAGCCGGGGCCGCCCTGCTGGGCGAGCAGCCGCTCGACGCGGCCCTTGTGCACGCCGGTCACGACCACGATCTTCGCCTCGGCGACCTTCTTCTCCTTGGGGAGGTCGTTGACGTACAGGACCTCGCGGTGGTCCCAGCCGCGAGTGATCAGGTACCAGCGGGCGGGGTTCTTCGCGCCGACGTTGATCGTGTTGATGCCGCGCCCGTCGTGGTCGGGATCGTTGGCGGCGACCCCGAGGTGGTCGCTGACCATGTCGAACTGGCCTCGGAGCGTCTGCACGTAGACGTACTGCACGTCGTCGTCGTCGTACCGCTCGGCGTTGTCGAGCCGCACCGTGGCGACCATGGACGGAACGCCGAGCAGCGGCACGACGATCACCGGCAGCGCGAGCGCCCGCAGGGCCGGGTGCGCGCCGGCGTCCCGGACCATCAGCCAGGCCTGGCCCGCGAGCCAGCCGGCGAGCACGAACACCGGCAGGTCGATGTTGAGCACGCACCAGGGGGTCTTGTACGGGATCAACGAGTAGACGAGGAAGCTGCTGACGGCCCAGCCCGTGAGCACCAGCCCGAATCGGTGTCGACGGAGCACGGCGAGCACGCCCGCGGCGATGGCCGGCCAGACCGCCCAGCCTTCGGTGTCCCGCATGAGACCCCAGAAGTAGCCGAACGGTTTGCCCTGGTTCCGGCCGGTGGTGCCGTGATCCAGCCAGGGACCGAACGCGCTGAAGAAGCCGCCGACGCCGTTCCAGTACGTGCCGAACGACGAGAACAGCAGGACGACCAGGCCGAAGAAGACGAGCGCGCCGGCGAGCCAGGGGCGCCAGTCGGCGAACCACGCTCGCAGCGCCTCCTTGCGCGTCTGCCCCGCGAACGCGTCCGGCTCCAGGAGTCCCCCCTCGTCCGGCTCCCGCCGACCGAGCGCCCATGCCAGCCCGACGCCGATCCCCAGGCACCCCATCGTGATGATCGCCGTCTCCTTGCTGGAGAAGCCGATGAACGCCCCCACCGCGGCGAGGACCGCCCAGCCGTACGACGGGCGGAGCGCGAACCGGGCGAGGGCCCCCAACCAGAGCGTCGTGCCGAGGACCAGGTAGACCTCGTGGATGACGGTGCGGCTGAAGTAGACCATGCACGGCCCGGCGGCGATGAGCAGCCCCGCGACGATCACCCCGGGCCCCGTGAGGTGCCGCCGGAGCGGCCACAGCGCGGCCGGCACGGCGGCTCCCGCCAGCGCGGTGCCGAGCCGCAGCGCGACGTCGCTGGGGCCCAGGGCCCCGAACATCAGCAGGTTGACGTAGTACAGCAGCGGCCCGTGATAGTCGCTGGGCCGGTAGCGGTAGACGTTCCACCAGTACAGCCGGAGGCTGAACCAGCCGTTGACGCCCTCGTCGCTGTGCAGGCACTTGGCGCCCAGGTCGGGCAGCCGCAGCCACAGGGCGACTCCGACGACCCCCAGCACGGCCAGCGCGAGCGCGATGCTGGCTCGCCGGGCTTTGTCAGTCACCGGTCCCTCGGCCGTAGTCGTCCTCCAGCCGGACGACGTCGTCCAACTCCGGCGTCGACACCTCGACCAGCTCGCACGTCTCGATCGCCCGCATCCGGTGGGTGTGGCCGGGGGCGATGTGCAGGTAGTCGCCGACGGACAGCAGGTGGGAGCGGAGCACGCCGTCGTCGCCGCTCAGCTCGATCTCGACCTGGCCGGAGATGACGTACAGCGCCTCGTCCTTGACCTGGTGGTACTGCAGGGAGAGGCGGTGGCCCGCGTCGATGTGCAGCACCTTGCCGACGTAGCGGTCGGTCTCGGCCCAGATCAACTCGAACCCCCAGGGCTTCTCGATGCGTCGGGCCATGGTCAGGGGTGCCTCGCGACGTAGGGGTCGAACGACGACACGCCGGAGGGGAGCGCCGCCGCGGCGGTCTCGGCCGCCTCTCGGGAGGGGTAGACGCCCACCCGCACCCGGTGCCAGGTGGTGCCGCTGACGTCGACCTGCTGGTGGAACGCCTCGATCCCCTGGGAGCGCAGCCGGATGATGTGGCTGCGCGCCTCGTCGAGGTTGTCGTAGGCCGCGAGCTGGACCGAGAAGCCGCGCTTGCCGGCCGGCGGGCCGGGCAGGTCGCCGGAGAGGTCCGGCGTGGGCTCGGGCGTGGGCTCGGGCGTGGGCTTGGGCGTGGGCTCGGGGGTCGGCTCGGGCGTGGGCTCGGGGGTCGGCTCGGGGGTCGGGGCCGGGGTGACCACCTCGATCACCTCGACCACCTCCCGGGGAGTCGGCTCCAGCGACGCGTCGCCATCCTCGGCGTCGTCGTCCCCCATCGCGAGCAGCTCCTGGGCGGTCAGTCCGGGCGGCGTGTCCGCGCTCGTCGGCTCGGGCGTCGGCTCCGCCGCGGTGGCCGCTTCCGTCTCGCGCTCGGCCAGGAGGTCGGCGAGCACGGCGCTGCCGTCGTGGCCGTCACCGCCGGCGGGCTGGAGCAGCTGTGCGTCGATCGGGGCGTTGAGCACGCCGAGCTGGTAGCCCGCGAGGCCGGCGCCGACCGCGAGGAGCACCACGAGCAGCGCCAGCGTTCCGAGCTGAGGCCCGGTCACGCGGTACTCCCGTACCTCCTTGATTCGGTCCAGATCGCGCACGGCTGGACCCTATCTCAATGGGCGCTGGTTGGGGCGGCGGTGACCCTAGAGGGTCGGGCGAATCTCTTCGATGACGAACGTCTCGATGACGTCGCCCTGCTTGAGGTCGTCGAAGCCGTCGAGGCCGATGCCGCACTCGTAGCCCTGCAGGACCTCGCGGACGTCGTCCTTGAAGCGGCGGAGCGACTTGAGCTTGCCTTCCCAGGTGATGTTCGAGTTGCGGAGCACCCGCGCCTGGTGGTTGCGGCCGATCTTGCCGTCCTGGACCGAGCAGCCGGCGATGGTGCCGATCTTGCTGATCTTGTAGAGCTCGCGGACCTCCGCGTGGCCCATGACCACCTGCTTGTACTCGGGCTCGAGCATGCCGACGAGGGCCTGCTTGATCTCGTCCACCGCCTCGTAGATGACGCGGTAGGTGCGGACGTCGATCCCGCGGGACTCGGCGAGCCGTCGGGCCTTGGCGTCCGGTCGCACGCCGAAGCCGACGATCACCGCGTCCGACGCTTCGGCCAGCGTGACGTCGCCCTCGGTCACGCCGCCGACCGCGGAGTGGAGGATCTTGATGGACGTGTCCCGGACCTCGATCTCGCCGAAGACCTGCTTGAGCGCCTCGATGGAGCCCTGCACGTCTGCCTTGATGATGAGGTTGAGCTCCTTGGCTTCGCCCTGCTGGAGGCGCCGGTAGATGTCCTCGAGGTTGACGCCGCTGCCCTTGCGCTCAGCCTCCTGACGGAGCTGCTCGCGTCGGTGCTCGACGACCGCCTTGGCGTCCTTGTCGCTCTTGACCACCGCGAACTCGTCGCCCGCGCCGGGCAGCCCGCCGAGGCCGAGGATGGCCACGGGCGCCGAGGGGCCGGCCGTCTTCAGCTTCTTGGGCTTGCGGCCGCTGGTCTCGAACATCGCCCGGACGCGACCGTACTCGGTGCCGGCGACGACGATGTCGCCCGACTTGAGCGTGCCGCGCTGCACGAGGCAGATCGCGACGGCGCCGCGGCCCTTCTCGAACTGCGCCTCGACGACGCGGCCCTGGGCGGCGCGGTCGGGGTTGGCCTTCAGCTCCATGATCTCGGCCTGGACGTTGATCGCCTCCAGCAGATCGTCGATCCCCATGCCGGTCTTGGCGGACATCGGGATCATCTGGACCTCGCCGCCCCAGTCCTCGGGGATGAGCTCCTTCTCGGACAGCTGCTGCTTCGTGCGGTCGAGGTTGGCCTCCTTGAGGTCCATCTTGTTGACCGCGACGATGATCGGCACGTCCGCCGCCTTGGCGTGGGAGATGACCTCCGCCGTCTGGGGCATCACGCCTTCGCTCGCCGCCACCACCAGGACGACGATGTCCGTCATCTGGGCGCCGCGTGCGCGCATGGCGGTGAACGCCGCGTGGCCGGGGGTGTCGACGAAGGTGATCTGCTCGCCGGCCGCCTTCACGTCGAACGCAGAGACGTGCTGCGTGATGCCGCCCGCCTCGCCGTCAGCGACCTTGGTGTTGCGGATGGCGTCGAGCAGCGACGTCTTGCCGTGGTCGACGTGGCCCATGATCGTGACGATCGGGGCGCGGGCCTGCAGGTCCGCGTCGGCCTCGGCCTCTTCGTCGGCGACCTCGATGATCGCTTCCTCCTTGAAGGAGACGTCCTCGACCTCGTACTCGTACTCCTCCGCCAGCAGCTGGGCGGTCTCGAGGTCGAGCATCTCGTTGAGGGTGACCATCTGGCCCATGGTGACCAGGGTGCGGATCAGGTGCCCGCCCTTGACGCCCAGGCCGTTGGCCAGGTCGGCGACGGTCACCGAGCCGTGGATCTTGATCACGCGCTTGTGGGCCGCCGGCGTCGTCAGCTCGGTCATGCGACCGCCACCCTTGGCGGCGCGTCGGCCCTTGCGGCGACGCCGCTGGTCCTTGCCGTACAGGGCGTCGCTGCGCGCGACCGTCTTGCGCTTGCCGCGGGTCTTGCGGGCTTCCCGCTCGCGCTGGATCGCGGCCGGATCGAGGAACCGGACGGGTCCCTTCTTCGGCTTGCCGTCGAACAGCGTCGGGCCGGACGGTCCGGGCGTGGGGGCCGGCTTGCCGGGGGTCGCCGACTGGCCGCCGGGGCGGGACATGCCGGCCGTGACGTCGTCCTCGATGATGCGGCGGCCCTTCTTGGGCTTGTGCTGCACGATGCCCTGCTGGCGCAGGAGATCTTCGAGGGAGGCGCTGTCGTCCTTGGCGGGCGGCGGTCCGGGGGTCGCGACCACGGGGGTGGCGGCCACGGGCGCTTCGGCGGCCGGCTCGTCGGCCGGCGCTTCGGCGGCGGCGGCGGCCGGCGCGGGCTTGCCTTCCGCTGCGACCTGCTCGTCGCTCAGGACCTTGTGGACCTTCTTCTTGCGGCGGGGGGCCGCCAGGAGGTCGTCGATGCTCGGCGGCACGCCGCCGTCATCACCCTCTGCCGCAGGCTCGGCGGGCGCGGCGTCGGCCGCGGCGACGGGCTCGGCGGCGACGGGCTCGGCGGCAGCCTCCGGGGCCGGGGCGGGCTCGGGCTCGGCCGCAGCCGGCTCGGCGGCGACGGGCTCGGGCTCGGGCTCGGGGGTGGCTTCCGCGACGGGCTCGGGCGTCGGCTCGACCGCCGGGGCGGGTTCGGGGGTCGGCTCGACCGCCGGAGCGGGCTCGGCCTTGGCCTCGACCGGCTCGGCGGCAGGCTCGGGCTCGACGACGGCGGGCGCCGCCGGGGTCTCGACCGGCGGAGCGACCTCGGGCTTGGGCGAGCGACGTCGCGTGCGCCGACGCACCGTGGTCCCGGTGGCGGCCGGGGTGGGCGTCGCCGGAGCGGCGGTGGCCTTGGAGCCATTGGTCGGGGCGGCATCGTCCGTCGCCTTGCGGCGACGGCGGGTGACACCGCCGGTTCGGGTCGTACGCGCAGAACCGTCCCCCGAGGCGGGCTTATCCCCTCGGAGGCGCGCATCGAGACGGTCCAGAATGTTGTCCTTCGGCATACCGTCGTCCGCGTCCTTCTGGTCCTGCGAGCCTATGTTCCGCGCTGGAGCGCGCGAATTATAAGAATGCAGCACCGCGTTTCAACTCCCTTGTCAGGCTCCGTGCAAGTGGCCCGCGACCCATCGCGAGAACACTCCGAGGCCCACTCCGACCGAGGGCCGCGCCGAGCTCTTCCGAGCTCAACAGGGACCGGAGCAACTCCAGCTCCAGACCCCGCGTGCGCTTCTCCCAGTCGGACGACACCGTTTCACCGGCGTCGCTCGACAGGACAACCGCGGTAGGCCATCCACGCTTGACGGCGCGGTCCACCACGTTGCCCCCTGCTTTCAACTCGCCCGCTCGAAAGCCGAGTCCCGCGAGCTCCGCCTGGCGACGCACAAGCCAACGCTTCGCGTCTCCGAGCGGCCAGTCCTCCGAGGGGAGCTCCACAGCTCCCTTCAGAGCCCGAGCCAGGGCTCCGCGTTCGCGGAGCCCGCTCAGGCAGTCGGGGCTCCAACAGGCGTTGGCGCCTCGACCGGGGAGCTTGCGACCGAAGTCGATCACCAGCTGCCCCGCCGGACCGAGGACGATGCGCAGAGCGTCGTCCCGGTCCAGCTGCCGACGACACGCCGCACAGGTGCGGGTGGCGTCGGCCATTCTCTACTCCTCGTCCTCCGCGGCGTCATCCGCCGCGTCGTCGTTCTCGGTCGATTCCGGCTCGTCGATGATGGTCTCGTCGCCTTCGTCGTCGTCGCCGGTCTCGTCGCCTTCGCCTTCGCCTTCGCCTTCGGTCTCGCCGGCCAGGGCGGCCGCCTCGGCGGCGGCGGCCTCTTCGGCCTCACGGACGAGCGCCTCTTCGGCTTCGCGGGCGGCGGCCTCTTCCTCTTCGATCGTCGGCAGCCCCGCGGCGATGCGGCGCTGGTTCTCTTCCTTGCGGGCGAGCTCCTCCTTGAGCCGCTCCGTCAGGATGTCGTCCGCCTGGTCGAGGATGGACTGGGTCAGCTCTTCGCTGATGCCCAGGGTGTCCATCAGGTCCTCCGGCTCGGCGTCGCCCACGTCCTCGATCGACCGGAAGCCGAAGCGGATCAGCAGCTCGCGGTAGTCCTCGGTGAGGGCCTCGATGAGGGCGAGTTCGGCGCGGGCCGTTTCATTCATCTCCCGGATCTTCGTCTCGGAGTGAATGTCGATCTTCCAGCCGGTCAGCTGCGCGGCCAGGCGCACGTTCTGACCGCGGCGACCGATCGCCAGGCTGAGCATGTCGTCCGGCACGATCAGCTCCATCAGGCGGGTGTCCTCGTCGAGGATCACCTTCGTCACGATGGCGGGGCTGATGGCGGAGCAGACGAACCGCGCCGGGTCCATGCTGTACGGGATGATGTCGATCTTCTCACCGCGCAGCTCGCCGACGACGGCCTGCACGCGGGAGCCCTTCATGCCGACGCACGCGCCGACCGGATCGACGTCGCCGTCGCGGCTGGAGACCGCGATCTTGGCGCGCTGACCGGGCTCGCGGACCGCCGCTTCGATGGTGACGATGCCTTCGTAGATCTCCGGCACCTCCATCTCGAACAGCTTCACGAGCAGCCCGGGGTGGGTGCGGCTGAGCACGATCTGGGGGCCGCGCGCGTTGCGGGCGACCTCCAGGATGTACGCCTGGATGCGGTCACCCTGGCGGTAGGACTCGCTGTGGACCTGCTCGCGGGACGGGATCACCGCCTCGGTCTTGCCGAGGTCGACGATGATCGCGCCCTTCTCGAAGCGACGGACGATGCCGGTGATCAGCTCACCGACCCGGTCCTTGTACGCCTCGTAGATCTTCTCCCGCTCGGAGTCGCGGACGCGCTGGATGATGACCTGCTTCGCCGTCTGGGCGGCGATGCGGCCGAACTCTTCCATCTCCATCTTCAGGCCGAGCTCGTCGCCGAGCATCGAGCCGGGATCGAGGCGTCGGGCGTCTTCGAGCGTGATCTCGAGCTCGATGTCCTCGACCTCGTCGACGACGGTCTTGTACTCGAAGAGCTCGACCTCGTCCGTCTCGGGGTTGTACTGAGCTTCGATGTCACGCATCTGCCCGTAGACGCGGCGTGCTGCCGCGACCATGGCCTGCTCCACGGTGTCGCGCAGGGAGTCGGGGCTGATGCCCTTCTCCTTGCTGACCTGCTCGATGATGCGGCTGAGACCTTCCATTGAAACTCTCCGTCAGTTGCGGGAGCCGGCACGCCGGCGTCCGCCCTTCTTCTGCCCCTTTGCAGGGGGCTCGTAGACGAGGTTGGCCCGCTCGATGGCGGGTAGGGGAATGCGGTGATCGGCGCCGTCGACCCGGACGGTGACGATGTCATCGTCGACCGCGCTGACGGTGCCCTTCCAATTGCGACGCTGGCCGATGGGCTCCCAGGTCCGGACCCGGACGAGCTTGCCGAGCTGAGCCGCGAAGTGCTCCGCGCGCTTCAGGGGCCGCTCGAGGCCGGGGGAGCTGACCTGCAGGTCGTACGCCACGGGGATCAGGTCCTCGGCGTCGAGGAAGTCCGAGATGGCGTGGTGGACGTCGACGCAGTCCTGGATGCCGACAGATTCGCCGTCCGAGCGCTCGATGTAGACCTGTAGGGCGGGCCGACGGGCGGCGCCGGTCCAGGTACACATCAGCAGTTCGAATCCAGCCTCGGCGACGAGCGGGGCGAGCGCAAGCTCGGCACGGTCGGCGACGTCTGAGGCGGCGAAGCGATCGTTCATCTGGCTCTACATCCTTTGGTCCCGGCGAAAAAAAAGAGAGGCCGCGAGGGCCTCTCCGACGTGGGGTCGAAGCTGACGCTGCGCTTAGTAACACCGGGGAAGCGGGTGTGCAAGAGAGACCTCCGGACTTTCGCTCTCGCTCCAAGAAGGGTTCAATCGATCGATGTCGCCCCGGTTCCTGCTCGCGATCAGCCTGATCGCGCTCCTCGGCTGCCCCCCGTCGGAGGGCCCCGACGAGCCGCCCGACCCGCCCCGGCCCGAGGCGCCACCCCTGGAGGCCGAGGGTGATCCGGTCGTCGAGCAGCGCGTCGATCGCTCTGTCGGCTCCGCGTGCCCCGAGCGAGTCACCTGCCTGGAGCCCTGGCGGACCTTCGCGAACGCGGTCTCCCCGGGGCGGCCCCGGCTGGTGACCGGCACGGTCGAGTCCCGCCTCGCGTTCGCCGCCGAGCAGCCGTTCCCGGGACCGATGGAGCCGGCGGAGATCCGGTTCGAGGCGATCGAGGGGAGCGGGGTCCGGCGCTCCCTCGACGACCTGGACAGCCGCCCCCTGGCGGTCGTGGTGCGAGACGAGGCGGTGCAGGGCGGGCTGACCCACCAGGCGCTGCGGTTCGAGGACGACTGGACCGGCCCGTTCGACGCGGTGCTGATCCGCCCCTCCGGCGACGGTCCCGTCCGCGCCGTCATCGGGTATCCCGACCGCGGCGAGGGTCTGGAGGAGTTCCTCGTCGCCCGTCACGGGGACTCGCTCGTGGCCGCGGGCTTCGCCGTCCTGGTCATCCGGCCGCGCGCCGACGGGGCGGACGCCACCGAGGACCTGGCGTCGCGGCTGGCGATCGAGGCCGGCGCGTCGGTCGTCTCCGGGCGCGCGTTGGAGGTGCTGCTGGCGCGCAAGTACCTCCGGTGGCGCACCGACATCGAGGGCCCGGTCGCGCTGGTCGGACATGGCGCCGGCGGGCCCGTCGTCAACCTGGCGGCTCGGCTGGAGCCGCGCATCGCGGCCCTGGTCACGGATCGAACCGCGCGCTACCTCGAGCTCACCGACGACGGGCGGGTGCTCGGCGAGGCGGCGCCGGGGCTGGCTCCCTGGGCGACGCTGCTGAACGACTTCTCGACGTCCCCGGTGCCGACGCTGGTGACGCCCCCGGGGCTTCCGGATGGCGACGCCGTCGTGAGCTTCATCCGCGACGCCGGGTGACCGTCAGCATGCGGACGACGTGGAAGTCGTCGTCCCGCTCTCCGAACTCGTAGTCGACGGTCCAGTCGTCTCCCGGCAGCCGCCCGACGTCCGCGTCGCGCGGGAGCTTGAGCATCACGGTCCGATCGTCGGGCAGCGGGAGCGACTCCAGCTCCAGCCCGTCCCACGGCGGGTCGAGGAACAGGGGCCAGGGCGGCAGGTCGGGCAACAGCTCCTCGATGGAGCCGGCGCGGAGATCCACCCGGTCCGCCACGCCCAGGGCCTCGACGTTGGCCCGCGCCAGCGCCAGCCGTGCCGGATCGCGCTCCACGCAAATCACCCGCGCGCCCGCGCGCGAGAAGGCGATCGCGTTGCCCCCCAAGCCGCCGTAGCCGTCGATCACCGCGTCGGCCCCCAGCCGCCGGGCCTGCCGCTCGGCCAGCTCCCGCGGTGTCAGCGACCGCGTGCCGACGGCGTCGACGTGGGGCAGCCAGGGCCCGTCCCGATCGCGACGCATCGGCCGGGCCCGCATCGACCGGGGGACCGCCGGCAAGCGCGTGCCCTCGGGGAGCACCACCCGGAGGGTCGCGCCGGCGAGCACGAAGCCGTCGAACTCGCGGACGAGCGCGGCGGCGACGGCGGGCGGGAGCACGACCGAAGGCGGGGACTCCAGCCTCAGCAGCCGCGCCTGGAGCGCCTGCCCGAAGTCGGCCGGCCAACCCACGACGTCGACTTCCACCGGCTCGGTCGCGACGGACGGCGCGAGCCCGGCCAACAGCTCGTCGATCCGGACCGCCGCGGCGGCGTCCCCGTCCCGGGACACCCGGCGCAGCGACTCCTTGAGCTCGGTGACGACGTCAGCCGCGGGCGCCGGCCCCTGCAGCGCCCGCTCGATGTCCCCGCGCCCGCCGAGGAACGGCTTGCGACCGGTCTGCCGCTTGTGGGCCCGGAGCAGCTGCAGCACGGTCCGCCACGCCGGCCGGACCGGGAAGTCCGACGGCGGGGTCTCCCTCAGCGCCGCTCGCAGGTCACTCGCCAATCGCCACCGCCATCGCCCCCCGACCGCTCAGCGCGGGGGGGCACGATAGACGCGGGGCCCATCAGCGCACGAAGATCATCACGTCGGAGTCGAAGCTCTCGCCCTCGGACCAGCCGCCCCAGGTCTTCTCGAGCTGCGACGTGTCGAAGCCGCGGTCGCCCGTGGTGCCGACGAAGCCGGCCTTCGTGCCCGACGACCAGCCCGCGCCGATGCGCGCGTTCTCCGCGCTCGTGTCCTCGATCCACCCCTCGTTGCCGTCGGAGCAGTTGAGGCCGGCTTCGGGGCCGGGGGGGCCGCTGGTGACGAAGCGGTCGGTCGACCACGTGTCGCACTCGAAGGCGCACTCGCCCTGGTTCGGCGCCTCCCCGAACATCTCGGGCAGGCTCGACGGGGCGGTGAGGCTGTCCAGGTCTTCGCACAGGAAGTACTGATCGTCGCGACCAGCCGGCTGAGGCGGGTCCGGGACATCGACGTCGCCTCGGCGGCGGCCGAGAACGACCCGGCGTCCACCACCGCGAGGAGCGCTCGGAGCGCGGCGAACTCCATGCTCAGAGCGCCTTGAAGACGGCGCGGATCGCCTCGTTCATGGTCCGCCACCGCAGCCGGGGCACCGACTGGGCGGTCATCACCACGTTGAGGGTGCAGGGGCGCCGGACGACGTCCTTCAGCACCGGCACCAGCGGCTCGGTCACCTCCGGGCGGCGCGGCACGGGCCCGACGGGATGCACGCGATGCCCACGCCCCGCTCGGCGCCCCGCTGGAGCAGCCAGGCGTCATTCGAGCTGAGCCAGGGCACCACCGGGTGCAGCCCTCCGGCGTGGAGGGGCAGCGCATTCCGCGGCATTCCAGGCCGCTGCCACAGGAGCAGGCGATGCTCCTCCAGCTCCTCCAGGGAGCGCGGCGTCCCCCGCTTCGCGAGGTATCGGGGGGCGGCCCAGAGCCCCTCGACCAGGCGCCCCACCGAGGTGACCTTCCAGGGCCCCTCGGGTACGTCAGGCCCGAACACGAGGGCCAGGTCGGCCACGCCGCCGACCAGGTCCAGCGGCTCAGCGTGCACGGTGACCTCGACGCGGACCTCCGGCAGCGCGCGGCTCGCCGCGGCCATCAACAGGGACGTCACGGGCGGCGCGAGCCCCGCCGGGGCCACGAAGCGGAAGGTCCCCGGCGCCACCTCCACGGCCCCGTACTGACTCCAGAGACGGTCGGCGCGCCGGATGAGC
Source organism: uncultured Rickettsiales bacterium (assembly GCA_964416435.1). Classification (GTDB taxonomy): domain Bacteria; phylum Myxococcota_A; class UBA796; order UBA9615; family UBA9615; genus CAYQEG01. The sequence goes on along the minus strand of CAYQEG010000029.1, from coordinate 29,407 downwards.
TCGGGGGCCTCGGCCGCGAGGCGAGCGCCCTCCTCGGTCAGGACGGATCCGGTCCGGCTCGTGGTGGCGACCGGCGCGCCCAACTCGTCGCTCAGCTCGTCGAGCCGGCGGGCGAGGCTCGCGCGGCGAACGCCCTCCCGGCGCGCCGCCTTGGCGATGGACCCGGTCTCGGCCAGCGCCACGAGTGCCTTGAGTCGAACCGGGTCCAAAGGCCTGCCTCCGTGTCCACGTCAACCGGACCGGAGTGTAGCGCTCCTCCCCGGCCATCCCGGGTGCCCCGGGAGGAGGCTCAGTACTGCAGCGTGCCCACGATCTCCGAGATCCGCTCGATCCCGCGCTCGTCGCACCACGCCCGCATCCCCTCGACGACCGCGGCCGCGGTGCCGGGGTTCACGAAGTTGGCCGTCCCGATCTGGATCGCGGTCGCGCCGCAGACGAGATACTCCAGCGCGTCCCTCGCGTTCCAGATGCCGCCCATGCCGAGCACGGGGATCGTGCACGCCTGGCTGACCTGCCAGACCATGCGCAGCGCGACCGGCTTGATCGCCGGGCCGCTCAGCCCGCCGGCGCCGATGTGGAGCAGCGGTCGACGCTTCTCGAGGTCGATCGCGAGCCCGTAGAGCGTGTTGATGACCGACAGGCCCGCGGCGCCGGCGTTCTGGCAGGCGACCCCCATGCCGGCGATGTCCGTCACGTTGGGGGACAGCTTCACCCAGACCGGCTTGTCCGAGCCCTCGACCGTGGCCGCCGTCACCTCGGCCGCCGCGACGGGGTCGGTGCCGAACTGGATCCCGCCCTCCTTGATGTTGGGGCAGGAGATGTTGAGCTCGAGGCTGTCGATCGCGTCGCAGCCCCGCAGCCCCTCGGCGACGGCGTGGTACTCCTCGACGCTCTTGCCGATGACGTTGACGGAGATGACGGTGCCGGCCCGCTTCATCTTCGTCAGGTAGGGGACCTTGTCCTCCAGGAACGCCTCCAGGCCGACGTTCTGCAGGCCGATGGCGTTGAGCATGCCGCCCGTGACCTCGGCGATGCGCGGGGGCGGGTTGCCCTCCCACGGGTGCACGGCGATGCCCTTGGTGACGAAGCCGCCGAGCACGGACAGGTCGAGCCCCTCGGACAGCTCCGGGCCGTAGCCGGCGGTGCCCGAGGCCAGCATGACCGGGTTCTTGGCGACGACGTCGCCGATGCGGGTGGTCAGGTCAACGCTCAATGGAGGAACTCCCCTTCGTCGAGCACGACCTGCTTGCTGTCGAACACCGGCCCCTTGCGGCAGGCGAGCAGCCAGCGGTCGTAGGCGCTCCGAGAGCCCGCCTTCCCGTACTCGGCGTTCTCGATGACGCAGCTCATGCAGGCGCCCATCCCGCAGCCCATCATCGTCTCCACGCTCACCTCGCACGGGAGGTCTTGCTGCGCGGCCTCGTCGGCGACGGCTCGAAGCATCACCATCGGTCCACACGCGTACACCCGGACCGGCTTGTCGGGGGCGCCGTCCCGCCAGCGGTCGAGCCAGGCGGCGACCACGTGGCCTTCGAAGCCGATGCTCCCGTCCATCGTCGCCCGCACCACCCGGGAGTCGTCGGGCCAGCGGTCGTCCAAGCCGACGAAGCAGCCGTCGTCCGCCGCGCTGCTGACGCCCACGAAGGCCGTCCATTCGCGGTGCCCGGCGTCGTCCAGGGCGTCGGCGAGGGCGACCATCGGCGGGATCCCGACGCCGCCGCCGAGGAGCACGGCGTGCTCCCCCGGCTGCGGCAGGGTGAAGGTGCGCCCCAGGGGGCCGATCACCTTGACCGACGCGCCAGCCTGCATCGCGGCCATCAGGCCGGTGCCCTCGCCGACGACGCGGTAGAGCACGTCGAAGGTGTCGCCGGTGGCGCGCTGGATGGAGAAGGGCCGCCGCAGCGTCGGAGCGAGGTCCGGGCCACAGGACAGCATGACGAACCGGCCCGGCTGGCCGGCGGCGGCCGCAGCCACCGTCGGTTCGCGCAGGCGCATCAGCCACACGCCCCCGCCCAGGTCCCGGTTCTCGATGATGGTCGCGACGACGTCAGCCATGTGGGGGCCCGATTACCCCACCGGTTCGGGGCTGTCCAGCCGCGAGGACATCACGATCGCGTCCTCTTTCGTGTCCGAGTAGTACGCCTTGCGGATGCCCACCTGGTGGAACCCGGCCGAGCGGTACAGCGCCAGGCCGGCGTCGTTGGATCGGCGGACCTCCAGGAAGATGGTCTCGCCGCCCAGCGCGGCGGCCTGTTCTCGCACGACCTGCAGGAGGCGCCGGCCGAGGCCTCGCCGCCGGCGGGACGGGTCGCTGGCGACGTTGAGGATGCTCACCTCGCCGGAGACGATCCAGAAGTCGACGTAGCCGACGGGGTCTGCGTCTTCACTGGCGTCGTCATCGAAGGCGAGCCAGACCCAGGCGTGCGGGAGTTCCAGTTCCTGGGCGAAGGCGCCGGCCGGCCAGGGCCGCTCGAAGCAGCGCTCCTCCAGCCGCAGGAGGGCCGGCAGGTCGTCCGAGCGCGCCTGTCGGATGCGGAACATCGACGGACCGTAGCAGGCTCCGCGGTCACCGCCCCGCACGATCGCGGAGGTCCGTATAGGATCGGGGATGGAGGCAGCGTGGACCCCCTCGACGAGCTCCTGGAGAGCCTGGTAGCCGAGCAAGCGGAGCGCAAGGAGCAGGCCGAGGAGGCCGACTCCGGCGAGATCTCCGCCGAGATCTCCGCCGATCCCTTCGCGGCGCCCTGGGACGACACCCGCGTGGAGGAGGCGGCCGACGAAGCGGCTGCGCTCCTGACCGCCGAGGTCGGCGTCAGCGGCGAGGTGACGCTGGCGGAGCGCGGCCTGATGCGCCGCAAGACCCGGGAGCTCCAGCGGCTGCTCGCCGTCTTCCTCAAGGCGGGCAAGACGCTGCGGCTGTACAGCGAGGACCACCGGTTCTTCGCCGGCTTCGCCGACGAGTTCATGACCCGGCTGAACGAGCAGTTCGTCGAGAAGGACAGCGTGACCTTCGAGATCACGCCGGTGTCCATCAACTGGGAAGGGCACGTCGTCTTCGAGAACCGGGAACAGCGGGAGAACCTCGCGTTCAAGCTGTACCGCGACGGCGTGCGGCTGCTCCAGTTCCGGCGCGGCGTGACGACGGCCGAGGTGCGGGACTTCGTCACGATGATCGCCCGAGAGGTCGACACCGGCGGCGCCGGTCGGGACCTCTCGGTGCTCTTCTGGGAGGCGGACTTCAAGCACATCCACCTCGCCATCGCCGAGACGTTCGTCCAGTACTCCCCCGAAGCCGAGGCGGTGCTCCGCGAGATCGAGACCAACCTGGGCAAGGTCCAGCACGGCTTCGAGCTCGAGACCGCGCCCCACGGGGTGTCCCACTACGAGCCGGAGGCGTACGGCGGCGGCTCGCAGCGGGGAATCTGGGACGATCCGTTCGCCGATCCCGGCGAGGCGTCAGGCTCTTCGGGGGACGACGAGACGGAGATGCCGCTGATCCCCGAGGCGGCGCTCGACGACGAGCGCATCCGGGCCGTGTACGAAGAACTCGTCGGCCTCGAAGATCCCTACGCGACCTTCGAAGAGGTCGGCAGCGTGCTGGCGGAGGTGGTGCTCTGCGAGAGCACCGTCGAGGGGCTGGAGACGTTCCTGGGTCGGCTGGACGAGGCGGTCAGCCCCCTCCTCGCGACGGCGTCCATCGGGCCGCTCAACTCCATCTTGCGCCGCTTCGCGCTCATCGCCCGGGCGAGCCTCGCCGAGGACGGCCTGACCGGCGAGATGCTCCACCGGTTCTTCCTCAACCTCTGCCAGACGGAGCGGCTGGACCTGCTCGCCCGCGCGTTGAACGACGACTTCAACGAGGCGTGGAAGGGCGAGCTGTTCACCTTCGTGTCGCTGCAGTTCCCCGAGAGCCTCGACGAGCTGACCGGCTTCCTGGGCCGCGTGTATCGGCTGGAGGCGCGCCGGGTGATGACCGACGCGCTGGTCCTCCTCGCGAACCGCGAGGCGGAGCCGTTCCTCGCCCTGCTGCGTCACAACAACTGGCGCCTCGCGTCGGACGCCGCCTACGCGCTGGGTCGGATCGGCGACGCGCGGTCCCTGGACGCGATGATGGGCGCCTTCGAGCGGGAGGAGCCGTCCCTCCGCCGGGAGATCCTCCAGTCGCTTCGGCCCCACCAGTCGCCCCGGATCCAGGACCTGATGCTGGACGCCCTGCAGGACGAGGACGAAGAGGTGCGCCGCAGCGCCCTGCGCTACCTGGCGGTCTACCGCGTCCGCGACGCCGTCCCCCACCTCACCCGCACCATGGGGGCGAAGGGCTTCTCTGACCGCAGCTTCGACGAGCGGCGCGGCTGGTACATCACCCTCGGCCACATCGCCGGGCAGTCGGCGTTCACGGCGTTCCGCAAGCGCGTCGAGCCGTTCCGCGGAGGGGAAGAGACGAGCGAGGAGCTGCACCTGGGGCTGCTCGGCATTCGTTCGATCCGGTCCCCGGAGGCGGGGCAGTTCCTGGAGACGTTCGAGAAGACGGCGAAGGGGGACCTGAGGCTCCTCGTTCGCAAGGTCCTCACCCAGCGGAAGGGCAGCTGACATGGCCGGGGCGCGCAAGCGGGATGGCAAGGAGCAGGCGACCCTCGAGGAGGAGGCGCGGGTCCACGCCCTGGGCAAGGACCTGGTCAGCCGCCTCGCGATGCTCTTCAAGACGGTGCGCATCCACTCGGTGCACAACTCGGCGCTGCAGTACTCGGTGAAGATCTTCGTCGAGTCCGCCAACGACCTGTTCAAGCACCTGGGCGAGTTCACGCTGCGGGGAGACGTCGACTCGGTGTTCGTCGGCGACCTGCGGATCCGCCCCGAGGCGATCCTGTGGGACAACATCGTCCACCTGCTCACCGAGCTCGGTCGGCGCGGGATCGGCGGGATCACCTTCTCCGGCGTCATGCTCCCCGTGGGCGTCCGGCGGCTGCTTCAGACCCTCCTGGACCACCCGAGCATGGACCCCGACGACGGCGCCCGGATCCTGACCGAGAAGCTCCGCGAGCAGGGCGTCAACACCGTCAACTTCCTGCCGCGCATGACGCTGGTGACCGACGCCCAGCCGATCGTGGACGAGCAGGTCGCCCGCGCGGTTCGCTCCCAGCGCGCGTACGCCGAGATGGTCGTCACCTGGCAGGCCTACCTCAGCTCCCAGGAGGAGCCCGTCCCCGACATCATCCGGGCGCGGGTGCTCACCGCGGTGCAGGCCTCGGTCGACATGCTGCTCGATGACCCGGAGTGGTTCCTCGCCTCGACGACCTTCCGCGATCCCGAGCTGTACGTGCCGCTGCAAGCGGTCAACACCGCGCTGCTCTCGATGGCGGTGGCGGAGCGGCTGGAGCTCACCCGCAAGGCGCTCATGAACCTGGGCATGTCGGCGATGTACGCCATGTCGGGGCTGCGCAAGTTCGGGGTCGAGGCGTCCGGCGAGACGACGCCGGGGGGGCTGGCCGAGCGCCTCGGGTCCAGGACCTACCCGCTGCGGTCGGTCAAGGAGGTGCTCCAGACCCCGGCGCTGACGCGCGCTCAGCGCGACCGGCTGGTCGTCGCCTACGAGCACGGGATCTACGCCGACGGCAGCGGCTACCCGACGGCCATTCCGGGCAAGCCGAAGCACCTGTTCGCGTCCCTGGTGACGCTCTGCGCGCGGTTCGTGGAGCTGACGTCGGACCACGGCGCCCGCCTCGCGGTCTCCCCGTCGGAGGCGCTCGAGATTCTCACCGCGGAGGTGCGCCTGTACGACGGTCGGGCCCTCGCGGTGCTCTGCCACATGCTCGGGCCGTTCCCGGTCGGCACCCTGGTCGAGCTGACCACCGGAGAGCTCGCGGTCGTCTTCCGCACGAACCCGGACCGGCGGTTCCACTCGCGCCCGCTGGTCAAGATCGTGCGGGACTCGATCGGTCGGATCGTGCCACCCACGCTGTTCGACCTGACGGACGACGACGAGCGGGGGCACTGGCTGGCCAGCATCAAGCGGGCGGTCCCGCCCGACACGCTGCCGGAGGTCTCGGCGGTGCAGGTGCTCTACGCCCAGGCGGCGGAGCTGGAGCACGAGGGGCTACGCCCCCAGTGGATCGGCAACCCGGCCGAGGAAGACCCGGCGTAGCCGGTTGCTGCCTGTCCGTAGGTTCGGGCCAAGGACCGCCGTACCGCGGTGAGATGGCACGTCTGGCGGGTTTGTGGCGGTTGAGGTCCGCCGCATCGTTCAGGACGGGCGAGGACCGGGCAAACCCCTGACGGGGACCGCTAGTACTTCGCGGTGCCGAGCTTGTCGGCCTTCTTCATCTTGGGGTCGTCCGGCAGCGGCTCGTTGCCCTTGATGTACATGTCCATGAACTCCCCGAAGCCGACGCCCGGGATGACCTGCTCGAGCACCAGCTGCAGGTCTTCGGTCAGGACCTTGCCGTCGTTCTGATCGGCGAGCTCGCACCAGGCGAACATCACCTTGACGACGGCCTCCTTGCCGAAGTTCTGCCGGAGCATGTCGAGGATCAGCGGGCCCCGCGCGTACAGCGTCGACGTGCGGCGCGGGCCGGTGCGGTTGCCGCCCCACAGCGGGCCGGTGCGGGTGAACGTGTGGCCCAGGCGTCCGTCGCGGCCCCAGCGCACCTTGCGGTCGTCGTAGCCGGAGGTGTCGTCCTCGTCGCCGGACTTCCGCTTCTCACGCTCTTCGATGTACAGCGCGGCGGCGTACTCGGCGAAGGTCTCGCTGACCCACTGATCGCGGGAGCTGCCCCAGCCGGCCTTGTGGCCCCACCACTCGTGGGCGATCTCGTGGGGGATGAAGTTGTCCCGGATGAGCAGCGCGTTCTCGCTGTATCCGAAGTTGGCCATGTCGGTCTTGGACATGTACGTCCGGCCGTCCATCTGCACGAGCCCGGCGGGCGCCTGGGCGTAGCCGATGCCGATGGGCATCTGGGCGATGTCCAGCTCCTGGAACGGGTAGGGACCGAACAGGGCCTCGTAGAACTGGATGACGCCCTGGGAGGTGTCGAGGAACCACTGGGCTTCCTTCTCGAAGCCCGGGTGCAGGTACAGCCGGATCTTGTACTCGCCCTTGTCGTAGTCGGGGTCGTTCTCGATGACGTTGAAGCGTCCGAAGATGATGGCCGGGAAGGTGACCTTCGTCGTCTCGCTGATGGTGTGGACGTTGAACTTCCCCTCCTGCGTCATGCCGACGAGGTTGCCGGAGGTGGCCGCGAGCATCGGCGACGGCAGGCGGAGGGTCCAGTCGAACGTGAACCCGTCGCTGTGGGAGCCGTTCTGCGGGAACCAGGGGTAATCGTTGGGCACCCGGTAGTTGATGATGTCGACGCCCGCGACGGAGCCGGCGTCCGCCAGGCCTCCGGTGGGCAACGGCTGCTTGATCGTGACGATGAACAGGCCGTGGTAGTTGAACTTGATCTGGAGGGTCTCGCCCTTCTTGTACACGCGGGGCAGGAGCACCGTCAGCGTGTGGTTGTTGTGCATGAACTCCAGCGGGGTGTCTTCGCCGTCGGTCACCGCGGTGGTGATGACGCGGTTGGAGCCGCTGAGCCGCTGGACCGACTCCTCGCCCGCGTTGGGATCGAACTCGTTCTCTCCGTAGTTCATCATCGTCAGCGGGAGGATCGAGACCTCGTCTGCCACGATCGTCAGGTCCATCGTGCCGGACACCTTCATGCCCCAGTAGCCGACGTCCGCGTCCTTGTAGACGGTCATGTCCATGTCGTAGTGGGTGACGTCGAGGTCCTGCTCGAGCCGCATGTGCGCGAGCTCGCGATCGCTCCGATCACCGGCGACGTTGGGGTGGAACCACGAGCCGAGGGGCCAGTACTCGATGGAGTCCTTGTTCAGCGCGTAGCGGCGCAGGACGATCAGGCTGACGCCTTCGTCGTTCTTCTCGTCCGAGATCTCGTAGGTGATCGCGGGCGCGCCCTTGACGTCGTCGGTGTCGACGTCGAGGACCAACTCGCTCCGGGTGTCCTCGTCCAGGTCGGAGAAGGCGTCGATGGTCGCGGTGCGGCCCATGCCGCCGTGGAACATGTCGCCGCGGGTGCGCCACAGGCGACGGGCGACGTCGACCGTCTTGCCGTCTGGGGTGCCGGCCTCGCCGCCTTCGGCGAACAGCTCCTTCCAGGAGCCGTGGTAGGCGATCACGATCCCGTCCGCGACGGCGATGTCGAGCACGTCGAGGTCGTGGTACTTCTTCGCGGGATGGATGTCGGAGAGGTGGAAGTTCATCATCCACCGCTCGGTCTCGTTCGGGGGCACCCACTCGAACCGACCGGTGCCGACATACACGGCGGCGACCGACTCACGGTCGGGGATCTCGACGCCCTCGGGCACGTCCGCTTCGTCGATCGCCTCGGGGTCGATCGGGATCAGCCAGCCGCCGTCGAGCACGAGCTTGCCGTGGGGCAGCTCGATCTCCCGGGCCGGGACCTTGATCGCGGCTTCGGGGTTGAGTTCTGCGTCGCCGGTGTAGGCGGAGTAGAAGATCTGGAGCGCGTTCTTGCCTTCGAGCTTGGCGCGCGTGAGCAGATCCTCGGTGTCCTCCGCCACGGCGGGGAGGGCGAGGGCAGCACAAGCGGCGAGCGCGAGGGCGGTGCAGGCGATTCGAGCCTTCATCATCCGATTCTCCATTCCGAAGAGGCGCAGACTATAAACAGGAACCGACCGGAGTCGAGTGAATGTCTGGTCAAGAGCACCTCAGGACGGTCCAGCGCTTCTCGCGCCAACTCGTCCTGCGCGAAGTAGGACCGAAAGGGCAGCAGGCCTGGCTCCGATCCACCGCAAGAGTGGTGGGCACGGGGCCGGGTGTTTCCCTCGCGCGCACGTGGCTGTCCGCCGCCGGCGTGCGCGTCGTCGACGGGGACGGTGCGGACGTCGACGTCCGGGTGGAAGGCGCCGGCCTGGGCGGCGCGATCGCCGGGCTGGGTGAGGCCAGCTCGACGCTGCTCGGACTGCTCCCCGATCGCGACGCCCCTGGCTTCGAACCTCCCCCCCTGCCGTCCCTCCCCGACCCGGGTGACGCGACCGTCGCCATCGTCGGAGCGGGGGGCCTCGGCTGTCCCGCCGCCATCGGGCTGCTCCTCGCCGGCGTGCGGCGCCTCCGGATCATCGACGACGACGTCGTCGACATCACCAACCTGCCCCGCCAGGTCCTCCACCGAGAAGAGGACGTCGGCCGCCCGAAGGTGGACTCCGCGGCCGACGGTCTGCGCCGGATGGCCGACGACGACCTCGAGCTGGACCTGGTCCGGACCCGCCTCGACCCCGGCAACGCCAGCACCCTCCTGCGCGGCGTCGACGCCGTCATCGAAGGCAGCGACAACTTCCCGACCAAGTTCCGGGTCAACGCGGCGGCGCTGCAGGTCGGAATCCCGGCCGTCGTCGCCGGCGTGCTGCGCTTCGAGGGGCAGGCTCTGGCGGTCCGTCCCGGCTCCGGCGCGGCCTGCTATCGGTGCCTGTTCCCCGAGTCTCCCGCCCCCGGCGTCGTGCCGACCTGCAGCTCCGCCGGCATCCTCGGTCCGGTCGCCGGCGTGATGGGGCTGTGGCAGGCGGCCATGGCGGTGCAGATGCTCGGCTCCGGTGCGCCGGAGGGGCGGCTCTGGACCTTCGACGCGTTCAGCGGGAGCTGGACCGGCTTTGGAGTCCGTCGCGGCGCGGAGTGCGTCGCTTGCGGCCCCGACCCGGACGACCCGGCCCTCCGCGGCGCGGCCGAGGGTGACGGGCCGATGTGCGACCTGCGCTAAACGACCCATCACCCACCTGCAGCCCACACACCGTCGGTCCACGAGCCCGATCCCGGCGTCGCTCGTCGGTCACGATGGCCCGCATCGCTCCCTCCTCGCTCCGGGGTCTCGGGCCGTGCCCTCTCCGGTGTGAGGCCGCATATGAGTGATGGGCCGTTTAGAGCTACTCGGCGAACGCGGCGTCGACGGCTTCCTTCAGCTCTCCGCTCTCGGCCATCTCGCGCAGGATGTCGGAGCCGCCGACGAACTCGCCGCCGATGTAGATCTGCGGGATCGTCGGCCAGTCCGAGAAGTCCTTGATCCCCTGGCGGAGCGCCGGCTCGGCCAACACGTTGACCGTCTCGAACGGCACGCCGAGCTCCGAGACCGCGGCCGCGGCCGCGGCCGAGAACCCGCACTGGGGGGCGTTGGCGGTGCCCTTCATGAAGATCACGACCTTGTGCTCGTCGATCGTCGACTGGATCTCGGCCTTCACCTCTTCGGCCGACCTCGGCGGCGGGGGCGGCGGGGGCGGCTCCCGGTCGGGCAGGGGGGCGGAGCGGTGGGCGTCCGCCGGTCGGGGTGAGCTGGCGCTTCCACCGACGATCGGCAGCCGGTTCTTGATTCGCTTCAGGATGCCCATCGGGCCCTCCTCTGGCATCGTTCGGCCCCCGGCGAGCCCGGGAGCACGCCCTTGAGTGTTCACACGCCGCGCCCGATCGCAAGCGTCGGGCCGTTGGAGCAGAGTCATGAGGTTCCAGGATCGAGTCGCGCTGATCACCGGAGCGTCCCGCGGCGTCGGGGCCGAGATCGCCGTCGCGCTTGCCCGTGAGGGCTGCCGCGTCGTGGCCGCCGCCAAGACCATCGACCCGCACCCCAAGCTGCCCGGCACCCTGCGGGACACCGTCGCCGCGGTGAAGGCGGCCGGGAGCGACGCCATCGCGGTGCAGGTCGACGTCCGGTACGAGGACCAGGTCGAGGCCATGGTCGCCCGGGCGATCGACGAGTACGGCCGGGTCGACTACCTGCTCAACAACGCCGGCGCGATCTTCTGGTCCCAGGTCGGCGACTGGCCCCTCAAGAAGTTCGACCTCGTGATGGGCGTCAACGTGCGGGGCGCCTTCCTCTGCAGCAAGGCGGTCCTCCCCCACATGACGAAGCAGGGCTTCGGCCACATCGTGATGATGTCGCCGCCGGAGAACCCCAAGGCGGCCCCGGGCAAGGCGCCGTACCTCGTCAGCAAGCTCGGCATGACCATGCTCGCGCGCGCCATCGACGCCGAGTACGCCGACCAGGGGGTCTGCGCCTCGGCCCTCTGGCCGGTCGCCGCGATCCGCACCGCCGCCACCGTCAACCTGATGATGGGGGACGACTCCCAGTGGCGGACGCCGGCGATCCTGGCCGACGCGGCGTCCGAGCTGCTCGCCCGCCCGCCGTCGGAGACCCGCTTCCACGCGTGGCTGGACGAGGAGATCCTCGCCGAGTGCGGGATCACCGACCTGGATCCCTACTCGTGCGTGCCGGGCAGCACCCCGCCGCCGCTGTCGATCCAGCTCGTCGACCCCGACTGGGGCGCCGACGCTACGTGATGCGGGGGGTGCCGGGCTCCGCCTGGTACTCCGGCGGCAGCAGCCCGTCGATCGCCTCCCACGCCGCCTCCAGCACGCCGTTGCGTCCCACCCCCGCCTCGCGCAGGGCGTCGACGTCGAGCGGGGCGCCGAAGCGAGCGTGGCACTCGGCCGGCTCCATCATGTCGTCGTCGATCGAGTAGAGCCGCTCCGTGCCCCACACCGCCGTCGGCAGGATCACCACCCCCGGGAGATTCAGCCAGCGGTTGACGGCCCGCAGGAACGTGCCGAGCCGGCCCGTCCGCGATCGCGTGCCCTCCGGGTAGATCAGCACGATCTTGCCCGCGTCCATCAGCTCTTCGGCGACGCCGAGGCACCGGCGGGTGATCCGCACGACCTCGCGGGGGTTCATCTGGGCGCCTCCGCTGGCGACCGATGCCGACTGCGCGACCTTGATCGAGTTCATGCTCGCCGCGGCGAGGCGCCTCATCGGCTCCGTGTAGACCTTGGGGCCGGCGACCGGCGTCACCCGCGCCCGCTCGTCGCCGAGCCCCGCGCGCTCCATCAGCACACACAGCGTCATCGTGTCGACGTAGGACAGGTGGTTGCCGACGATCATCAGCCGCCGGCCCGCCGCGAGCTCCTCGGCCTTCGCGAGCTGATCCAGCGACTCCAGCGAGGAGGACGTCGGCAGCAGCGGGGTCATGTACGCCGTCGCGATCTTCGTCGCGAGGGGGTTGCGCTCGTACCCCCCGAAGTCACCGCCGAGGTGGCGCATGTGCTCGAGCAGCTCCGCCCACCCCGACCCGGTCCGGCGGACCTCCTCCAGCCCGGCCACGACCGCGTCCCGGGCGCCGTGCCGCTCGGTCACGTACGAACCCAGGAAGCGGGGCAGCCGCTGCACGATGTCGTCCAGCGGCAGCGCGAGCAGGGTGTCGACCGGGATCTCCGTCACCGGCGAACCTTGGGGGGCCGGCCCGCGGATGTCCACCCCCCCGGAGCGCGACGCGCGGGGCACATCGGGCGACGGGCGTCTACGATTCAGCCGTGACCGCGCCGACGTCCCCGCCCACGGACCCCGCCCTGGCTCGCCGGCTGGCGGGTGAGGGCGTGTGGGTGTCCGGAGGTCTCGGCTTCATCGGCGCCAGGCTGGTCGACCTGCTGGCCCGCCACGGCGCCAGGGTCGTGGTCTTCGACGGCGACGTGCGCGACGCCCCGGCGGTCGCGGCGTCCATCGCCGACGCCGCCCCGGGGGTGCTGTACAACCTGGCCGCGCCCGTCGACGTCTCCCGGGATCCGAGCCTCGCCGACCTGATGGACGCCGTCATCGTCGGCGGCGCCCGCGCCGTGCTGGGGGCCGCCCGCGCCCTGCCGGCCGCCCCCCTGCTCGTCCAGGTCGGCACCTGCGAGGAGTACGGCACGATCCCCGCTCCCTTCGCCGAGACCGACGAGCCGTCCGCGCCGGTCTCCCCGTACGCCGCGGCCAAGCTCCGGGCGACCCGCGAGACGCTCGCCGCCCACGACCCCGCGTCGGTCCGGGTGGTGGTCGCCCGCCCGTTCCTCACCTACGGCCCCGGCCTGACCCGACCGATGCTGGTGCCCGCCGCGATCCAGGCGGCGCTCGGCGGGATCCCGTTCCCCATGACGGCGGGGCTGCAGACCCGCGAGTTCAACTACGTCGACGACACCGCCCTCGGCCTCGCCCGGGTGGCGGGGGTGGCCGCCCTGGAGGGCGGTGTCGTCAACATCGCCGGGGGCGACGAGCACCGCGTCGTCGACGTGGCCCGCCTCATCTTCGAGCTGGCGGGCGCGCCCGACGGCCTGCTCGAGCCCGGCGCGCTGCCGACCCGACCGGGCGAAGTGCCTCGCTTCTTCGCGGACGTGACCCGGTGTCGCGACGTTCTGGGCCACAATCCCACCGTGAGCCTGCGCGAGGGGCTGCGACGTACGATCGCGGCGGCCCGCGCCGCGCGGGCCGGCTGAGGAGTCGCATGACGGAGTCGCTGCTGGAGCGGGTCAAGGTCCTCAAGGGCCGTCGCGCCGAGGACGGACGGGGCTGGCTGCACGTGGCCTTCGGCGCGTCCCAGGTGCCGGACGACCTGGAGTTCGGCGAGCTGTACGTCGTGCGGGCGGAGCGCCCGGGTGATCGCCGCGGAGATCACCTCCACCGGAAGATGGAGGAGTGGTTCTGCGTTGTTGAGGGTGTGGCGAACCTCGAGCTCCTCGACCCGGAGAGCGGCGAGCGCCTGGGCATCCTGCTCGAGGGGAAGACCCCGCGCACGGTCCGGGTGCCGCCCGGCGTCGTGCATTGCCTGGTGAACCGCGGGCCCGGCCCGATGACCGCGATCGCCTGGGCGTCGCGCGAACACGATCCCGATGACGTCTTCAGCGTTCGAGCGCCCTCGGACAGGTCTGTATGATTCCAAGTCTCGTGACTCGTCTCCTCCCCCTGTGCCTCGCGGCCGCTTTCGTGGCCCTCTCCCTCGCCAACGCGCAGGAGCTGCCGAACGCCGACCAGTCGATCCCCGGCGTCGGCGGTGACGCGGTGCTGCCCGCCGGGGCCAAGAACATCGTCTGGGGGGCCACCCCGGAGATCGTCCAGGGCATCCGCCTCCGCGGCATGGAGCACCAGCCCACCCAGAACCCCCACATCACCTGGTTGATCGACGCCCCGCTCCCCGGCGAGACGGACGTCACCGAGGTGATCAAGTGGAAGTTCTGGGACGGCCGCCTGATCGAGGTCCACATCCTGTACGAGGGGCCGTTCACCCGGTCCGAGGGTCGTGACCTGGTCGGCAAGTTCCAGCGTCACTACGGCGACGGCAAGCACGAGGCGATCTACGCCGCGACCAGCCCGCTCAAGCAGACGCGCGAGATCGCGCAGCAGTGGTGGACCTGGCAGGACCCCTTCACGATCCAGGTGCTCAAGGAGAACCGCGAGCAGAAGACCTGGTTCGTCATCCGCCACAGCCGGGTGCTCGAGGACGCGCGCCGCGCCCAGGAGCAGCGGGAGCTGGACGAAGCACGCACCCAGCGGGTCCGCGAGATCGAGCTCGACTGACCGCCTCGATCGCTCAGTAGCGGTGCTGCACGCCGAAGAAGGCGTGCCAGGCGACCCCGAGGAGCTGGTGCCGCCCCGTGAACGCGATCGACGGTCCGGCGCCGACCCGGCCGAACAGCGAGGTCGAGTAGTTCACGTCGTACTCGACGCCGCCGCTCACCACGATCGGCCACTCCAGCCACCACTCCGCAGGAGCGGTCCAGACCCACAGCGCCACCGGGTTCTCCAGCGACACGTTGACGTGGAAGATCGGCGAGACGTCGATCGTCGCCAGCAGCCCGAGGTTGAACCCCGGCCCGAGGCTCGGACGGAACGTGCGGGAGCGGCCGAAGCCGAAGTTGTTGACGTAGGTCGCGCGCGTGCCGCCGAACCCGGCGACGTTGAACGACGGCACCGCCAGCAGCGACAGCGCCACGCGACCCTGCTCGCGGAGGGTGACGCGGGTGTTCAGGCCGATGCTCACGGACAGCGGCCAGACCTGCAGCCCGACCCGGGCGCCGAGGGCGAACTTCGGCCGCGTGTAGCCTTCCCAGACGTACCAGATCTCGGGCCAGCCGACGCCGACGTTGTGGGAGCGCTCGCCCGGCGCGTCGAGGGCCCCGCCGACCACCGAGCCGGCGCGGGCCGGCGTCGGCGTCGCGAGGGTCGAGCCGGTCAGCAGGCCGAAGGCGAGGAGCAGGGCGATCAGTCGCACTCGCGCACGGTAGTAGCCGGCTGCGGAGGGGTCAATCCGAAGCAGCGCGGCGTCGAGCCTGCTCCAGGATCAGCCAGGGGTCCTGGGGATCCACCGCCCGGACCGTCGCGGCCGTGAGCTTGTAGCCGTCCCGGTCTCCCAGGTCGCGGAGCACCTCCGCCAGGGAGCGCAGCGTCGGGAGGTGCAGCGGATCCTCCTGCTGCGCCTTGCGCAGCCAGTCCCGAGCTTCGGTGAGGCGCGGCACGTCGCCGTTCGCCTGGGCGTGCACCACCCGACCGAGCAGGCAGAGCACGTCGATCGCGTCGGTGTTCGTGACCGCCAGCTCACCCAGGATGCGCTCGGCTTCGCTCCAGCGCTCCTCGTTCGCCGCGGCCTGGGCCTCCTGCAGGTTCTCGACCTGGCTGGGCATGGTCGGGAACTCGCCGGACTCGAGGATCGCCAGCCGGGCGTCGTAGGCCTCCCGGTTCAGCGGGTCCGCGAGCGTGCGCCAGGCGACCTGGACGCGGTCGACCAGCGCCTTGGCCTTGTCGAAGATCTCGCTCGAAGCGCTGGCCCCGAGGCGCTCGGGGCTCCAGGCGTCGCGCAGGCCGTCGGCGGCCGCTCGGATCGCGCTGGAGTCCGCGGCCCGATCGATGCCGAGGAATCGGTAGTAGTTCGCCCCCATCAGGGCGATGTAGTCCCGCACCACCCGCTGCGCCCGCTCGCTCAGCTCCTCCTCCTCGTCCTCGTCCTCGATCACCTCGATGTCGGCCAGCGTGGCGATGAACCGGGAGCCGCCGTCGTCCGGGGGCTCGTCCCGCAGCACGGGCGTCGGGGGAGGGGTCGCAGCCGGCTCGGGTTCGTCGGGCCCGAGCTCCTGCACCGACGGAGGCAAGGAGTCGGCGATGCCCAGGCTGAACATCAGCCACAGGTTCTTGATCAAGGCTTCGTGGGCGGCGCCGTACCGTCGGAACAGCTCCGAGACCGTAATCCCCGAGTCGAGGCAGGTGAGCAAGCCGTCGAGCTCGTCGGGCAGGTCCAGGTAGGGCACCAGCCGTCGGTAGCGGGAGCCCTCGAGGAACTCGTGGGGGGAGCGGTGCTGGATGTCGGGGGCGAGCTCGTTGACGCTGAGGAACCGGCGTACCGCCTCGCCCAGGCAGCGCACCGGGTTGACCTCGAAGACGCCGACGCGATCGACGAAGTCGTCCCCCTCGGTGAACTCGTAGGCGCCCGCGGCCCACGCGAACGTCTGCACCACGACCCGCCGGACACGCTCCCGCTCGGCGCGGAACAACTTGCGCTCGTCGATGTAGCCCGCCCGGATGAGCGCCTCGCGGAACATCGTGCCGTCCCGCACGGCCCGGGCCAGCGCGGCGTCGAGCTCGGCTCGCTCGATCAGGTTCAGCTTGACCAGGACCTCCCCGAGCCGCTCGCTGTCCTCGTCGCTCTCCGCCCACACCGGGTAGCCGTTGAGGAAGTACAGGCGACGCTCACTCTTGGCCTTGCGGACCGTCAACACCCCGGCCGCGTGCTTGCGGAAGATGTCGATCAGCAGGTTGAGGAGGCTGCGTCGGTCGAACGAGCCGACGTTGGCGAACCCGGGCCCGCCCTCGCCGAGCGCCAGGTTGAGGTCCTCCAGCCGCCAGGAGCCCGTCATCGTCACCCGCGCGTCGCTGCTCTCCAGCGACAGCGAACGATCGAGGATGGCGTCGATCTTCCGGCCCAGATCGATCAGCGAGAACGGCTTGGGCAGGAACTCGAACACGCCCAGGGAGCGCAGCTCCCGCTCGAACAGGCGCGGGTTCTTGTAGACCGCGCTCATCATCACCACGGGCACGTCGTCCCCGCCGGGGCGGGTGCGCAGCAGCTTGATGAAGTCGACGCCGCCCATCTGGGGGAGCATCAGGTCGGTGAGGATCAGGTCGACGTCGTGCGAGGCGAAGATCTCGAGCGCGTCGGACGCCTTGATCGCCAGCTCGACCTCGTAGCCCTGGAAGTGGAACAGATCGACGAGTTGACGGCCGAAGTGCGGGTCGTCCTCGACCACCAGGATGCATTGGCTCACGGTCAGCCCAGCCCGGGGGTCAGCAGCTCCTCGACCACGCGTCCCCCTTCGACGTGCTCTTGACAGATTCGGTGGACGTCCTCGGCGCTCGCCGGCGAGTACCAGGCGCCGTCGGGATAGACGACGACGACGGGCCCCAGCGCGCACTGGTCGAGGCAGCCGGCCTTGTTGACCCGGATGCGTCCCTTCCAATCCCGCGCCTTGCCCTCGGCCTTGAACCAGGCGTGCACGTCGCCCCCGCCGCGGCTCATGCAGCAGCCCCGAGCGTCGCTCTCGTCGCGCTCGTTGACACAGACGAAGACGTGGCGTTCGTACACCGACACGGCCCGATGATGAACGTCGGGGGAGCCCAAGTCCACCGCGGTTGGTCACCCGGATTGGGGTCGCGGCAGGTAGACTCCCGCGCCTATGCAGGCCCACCGCTCCCTTTCGGCCGTGGTCGCCCTGTGGGCACTGGGTGGCTGTCGTCCGGAGCCGCCCGAACCTCCCGATCCCGACGCCCCCGTGCCCGAGGTCGACTGCGAGTCCGAAGGCGCCCCCCTGGGGTTGACCCGGACCGCCGCCGACAGCGGGCAGGCGCAGCCCGTCTGGCAGCAGGTCTGCGCCCTCTGCCCCCCCACCTCCCTCGCGATCGATGTGCTCGGCCCCGACGGCCTGTTGCCGAGCGTGGTCGGCTGGGGGAGCGGTCGGACCTGCGCGTTCGGCCTCGCCAGCTCCCCGCTGCCGGACGCCCCCGCCCTGGCGGTCGAGGTCGACCTCGTCGACGGGGATCGCTCCGGCAGCTTCGACTTCGAGGTCCCGCTGGCCGCCGGCCGGGGGCCCAACCCGGCCGACCTCGGCGACGCGACGTTCAGGATCTCCCTGGACGCCGACGACCTGCGGCTGCCGGTCGGCCTGGATCTCGCGACCGTCGCCCCCGGGGACCTCCGCGACGTGCTCCTGCGCGTCGGGGAGGCCGACCTGGACGGCGTCCGGCCGATCACGGTCGGCGTCACCGAGCCGGGCGGCGGGGCCCAGGATCCGTGCTCGCCCACCGAGACCTGGGCCGGCTCGTTCCGGCTCGACGAGCGTCAGCTCGGCGGGGACCTGGTGGCCGGAGACGTGCTCCCGACGCCGTTCGGCGGACCGCTCGCTCGCGGCGCGTTCCAGGCCCGCATGAGCTCGTCCGGCAGCGCCCTGCAGGCCGGCGCGATCGTCGGGCTGCTCGACCTGGCGGCCACCGAAGAGCAGACCGGCACCCCGCCCGCGGAGGCCTGCGAAGAGTTGGCCGCAGCCACGGCCGACGGCGCCTCGCCCTGCGTGCCCTGTGAAGACCCTGCGGATGCGGCTGGCCTGCCCATCTGTGTCGGGGTCGTCTGGGAGTTCTCGCTGGCCCCGGCGGCCGGCGCCCCGCTCGTCGATGTCGCCGTCGACGCCCTCCCCCCGGAGTGCAGCGACGGCTAGTCCGACGCCCCGAGGAGTTCGATGACCACGTCGCCCCTTTCGTCCACGCCGGGGAGCCTCAGCCCCCTCAGGATCTCGATCGACGGCCTGCTGGACACCATCCGGGCCCAGGACGACGTCAGCCGCTTCGAGCGTCGGGTCGCCGAGGGTCTGTTCCGACGGAGCGACGACGGCTACCTCGCCGGTCGGGACCTGGTGTCGGTGCTGAACCAGTGGCGTGACCTCGCCCGCTGGATCTCGGTTCGCGCCGAGGGTGAGGTGAAGGTCCGCGTCTTCCACCCCACCGACGAGTCTCATGGCTACGCGGTCGAGCGACCGGTGCTGCAGACGTGCATGCAGGACCAGCCGTTCATCTTCGACTCGCTCCGGTTGCTCCTGCGGGAGCGCTCGCTGCCGGTCCATCGCGTCATCCACCCGATCTTCCAGATCGAGCGCACCGACGACGGCGGGGTGAAGTCCCTGGAGTCGAGGCCCGAGGGCGAGCAGCGGCTCGAGTCGGTGATGCACTGGGAGCTCCCCCGCCCGCTGACCGTGGACGAGATGGAGGATCTGCAGGCGGCGGTCCAGGCCCGGTTGAACGCCATCACGCGCGTCGTCGCC
Organism: uncultured Rickettsiales bacterium; assembly: GCA_964416435.1. GTDB lineage: Bacteria > Myxococcota_A > UBA796 > UBA9615 > UBA9615 > CAYQEG01. Next base: position 10,245 of record CAYQEG010000029.1, on the reverse strand, counting down.
GACCACCAGGCGATGCGGAACCGCGCCCTGTGGCACGGCAGCCACCTCTCGGAGTTCACGCCCAGCACGTCGATGGAGCACTACCGCCACGTCGCCGTCGCGCAGAAGTTCATGCACTGGCTGGCCGACGACAAGTTCGTCTTCATCGGCTACGCGGAGTTCGATCTGGGGCCTGACGGGGCGACGCCCCGGCCGGACTCGGCGTTGGGCCTGTACGACGGGGCGGGGCTGCCCGTCGAGGTGCCGTCCGACGCCGCCGAGTGGGTCGCAGGTGACGGCGTCATCTTCCTTGGGAAGGGCGAGCACGAAGCCCGCATCCACCGTCCCGGCAAGACCGATCACGTCGCCCTGAGGCTGGTCGGCGAGGACAGCGCCGAGCGCGTCGCGCTGTTCACGGGGCTCTACACCCAGAAGGCGATCCACGAAGAGATCCCGCGGATCCCGATCCTCCGGGAGAAGCTCGAGGCGGTGCTCGCCCAGCAAGAGGCGCTGCCCGGCAGCCACCTGGCCCGCAAGCTCGAGGAGGCGTTCCGGGCGGTGCCCGTCGAGTTCCTCTTCACCAGCGACCTGGTCGCCATCCAGGGGGCCCTGCGCTTGATCATCGCGGCCGAAGAAGGTCGCGAGACCGGGGTCCACCTGATGCTGGGGCCGGCTCAGCGGACCGCGTTCGTGCTCGTGTCGCTGCCCCGCGAGCGGTACGACGAGGAGATCCGGATCGCCGTGGGTCGCCGCCTCCTGGACGTGACGGGCGGCAACTACATGGACTGGCGCGTCGCCATCGGCCAGTCCGAGAACGTCGTGCTCCAGTTCTACGTGACCGCTCGCACGCGGTTCATCGAGACGGACGAGGCCACGGTGGCGGCGGCGATCGCCGACGTCACCGGCTCCTGGACCGAGCAGCTCGAGGGGATCCTCGGCACCGGCGTCACCGAGGCCGTCGCCGAGGAGCTCGTCCACCGCTACGGCGAGGCGTTCCCCGAGGAGTACCACCAGGCGACGATCCCGGCCGAGGCGGCCGAGGACGTCGAGTACCTCGAGGGGCTGCGCACCGAGGGCCAGCTCCGAGTCGCCCTGGCCGAGGACGCGGACGACTTCGTCGGCGGCGTCAAGCGCCTCAAGCTGTACCAGGCGGAGAAGATCCTCCTGACCGACTCCGCCCCGGTCATCGCCCACTTCGGGCTCCGGATCATCGACCAGGTGTCGTTCACGGTGTCGACGGGAGACGCGCGGACCGTGTTCGTCGACTCCTTCCGGGTCATCCCGGAGGACCGGGGCGTCGACCTCGGGGCCTGCGCCGACAAGCTGGTGGAGGGCCTGCAGTCGGTGCTCCGGGGCGAGGCCCCCGACGACAGCCTCAACGGGTTGATCGTCACCGGCGGGTTGTCCCTCGATGGCGTGGGCGTGCTGCGCGCCTACGTCGCCTATGCGCGCCAGCTGGGCGCGACCGACCCGGTCCCCCAGGTGCACCGAACGTGGCGCGCTCACCCGATCGCCGCCCGGATGACCGCTCGCCTGTTCCGCTCCCGGTTCAAGCCGGGCCTCGGCGCCCCCGACGCGGCCGATCGCCGCCGGTTGGTGGCTCGGAACCGACGGTCCCTGGTCGACTACATCGACAAGGTGGAGCGGGTCGCTGACGACCGGATCCTGCGCCGCACGCTGAACCTGGTCGACGCTTCGCTGAGGACCAACTTCTTCAGCCGCGCGTGCGAGGCCGGGCACCCGCTCTCGATCAAGATCGACTGCTCGTTGGTCGAGGAGATGCCCAGCCCGCGGCCGTACCGCGAGATCTTCGTGCACCACCTCAAGGTGGACGGAGTGCACCTCCGCGGCGGTCCGGTCGCGCGCGGCGGCCTGCGCTGGTCCGACCGGCACGCGGACTTCCGGACCGAGATCCTCGGCCTGATGGACACGCAGATGGTCAAGAACGTGCTCATCGTGCCGGTCGGCGCGAAGGGCGGGTTCGTGCTCAAGGGCGGCTACAAGGACCGCGGCGCGGCCCGGCAGGCCGCCGACGCCTACTACAAGGTGTTCATCCGCGGGCTGCTGGACCTCACCGACAACGTCGTCGGAGGGGAGGTCATGCCCCCGGCGAACGTCGTCCGGTACGACGGGGACGACCCCTACCTCGTGGTCGCCGCCGACAAGGGCACCGCGCACCTGTCGGACACCGCCAACGGCATCGCGGCGGAGTACGGCTTCTGGCTGGACGACGCCTTCGCGTCGGGCGGCTCCCACGGCTACGACCACAAGGCCTACGCGATCACCGCCAAGGGCGCCTGGGTGTGCGTCCGGCGTCACTTCCGCGAGTTCGGCCTGGACCCCGAGAAGGACGAGATCACCGCGGCGGGCATCGGCGACATGAGCGGCGACGTGTTCGGCAACGGCATGCTCCTGTCCAAGACGCTGAAGCTGCGCGCGGCGTTCAACCACATGCACATCTTCCTCGACCCGACGCCCAAGCCGGGGCCGTCCTGGAAGGAGCGGAAGCGGCTGTTCGACCTGCCCCGAAGCACCTGGGCGGACTACGACGCCGGCCTGCTGAGCGAGGGCGGCGGGATCTTCCCGCGTCACGCCAAGTCGATCGCGCTCAGCCCCCAGGTGCAGGCGATGCTGCACACCGAGGCGCACCAGCTGACCGGCGACGCGCTGGTCAAGGCGATCCTGACGATGGAGGTCGACCTGCTCTGGAACGGCGGCATCGGCACCTACGTCAAGGCGAGCCACGAGACGCACCGCCAGGTCGGCGACTCGTCCAACGACGCCGTTCGGATCGACGCCACCCAGCTGCACGCCAAGATCGTCGGCGAGGGGGGCAACCTCGGCTTCACCCAGGCCGCCCGCGTCGAGTACGCCAGCCACGGTGGGCGGGTGAACTCCGACGCCGTCGACAACAGCGGCGGCGTCGACATGAGCGACCACGAGGTCAACCTCAAGATCCTCTTCGCCGACGTCATGCGGCGGGGGGAGCTGGAGCAGGACGAGCGGGACGAGATCCTGCTCGCGATCGCCAAGAAGGTCTCGGCGTCGGTCCAGGCCAACAACCACGACCACTCGCTGATGCTGTCGCTCGACGTCGCCCGGTCCAAGGACATGATCGACGACTTCAGGGTCCTCCTGAACGACCTGGAGGCGGAGGGGCGGCTCGACCGGTCGCGCCACGTCCTGCCCGAAGACGGCGAGATGCTCCGCCGGCAGCGGAACGGCGAGGGGCTGCTGCGGCCCGAGCTCACGCGGGTCGGGCCCTACGTCAAGATGAAGGTCTACGAGGACCTGCTCGCCTCGGACGGCTTCGAGGTCGAGCTCCTGCCGAGCTGGCTGTACGACTACTTCCCCAAGAAGGTGCGCAAGCGCTTCGGGGACGCGATCGGTCGGCACCAGCTGCGCCGGGAGATCGCCGCGACCGTCATCACCAACCGGCTGATCGACGGCATGGGCGTCACCCACTTCTCGCGGATGAGCCGGGTGACGGGCGCGAGCACGCTGGAGATCGCGTTCGCGTCGCTGATCGCGGCGGACCTGCTCAAGGCGTGGGACCTCAAGTCGAAGCTGCGGGACATCCCCGACGTGCGGGCCTCCGTCGAGTACGTCAAGCTCCGCCACGTCGAGCAGGCGGTCTCCGCGCTGGCCCAGTGGCTGCTCCTGCGGCGCATCGACGTGCTGGAGCCGCAGACGGTCGTCGATCGGTTCGCCGAAGGCTTCCAGGCCTACGAGAAGGCGCTGTCGAAGATCCTGGACCGCTCCGAGAAGCGGCTGATGCAGAAGAGCCTGCGCTACCTCCGCAACCGGAACATCCGGGTGCCCGGGAGTGAGCGTGGCGCGTCGCTGGAATTCGTCGTCGACGCGACCGAGGCGATCCTGCTGACCGAGTGGACCGTGGGGCTCGACCCCGTGCAGGCCGGCATGCTCCTCAAGCGGGTGGCCGTCGACTCCCGGCTGCTGCGCGCGCGCCAGCTGGCGACGCCGGCCGACGCCCGGGACGGCTGGGAGAGCCGCGCCATCGCCGAGCTGCAGGCGAACGCGTCCCAGCTGACCCTGATCCTGGCCCGCAAGGCGCTCGCCGCCACCGATCTGCCGGAGGTGTCCGAGGGCGCCAGGAAGAACCGGCGGGGGCTCCGCAAGGACCTGGAGACGGCGTGGCACAACTACGTCGAGGCCAACGACGACGTGTTCGAGCGAGCCGCCTCGCTCGCCGACCGCGTCGACGGGGCCCGCGCTCGGGGGCTGGCTCCCGGGATGGTGGTCTACGGCGCCGTCCGGGTGCTCAAGTCGGAGAATTGACTCCCGGGTGGTAACCCGACTTTCCAGTTCCCCGTGGAACCTGCCGTGACCTGGCCCCTGCAGTGACCACCCGACTCTGTCGCAGCGCCTGCGTGCGTCGTCTACCGATCTGGCACGGCCCGTGCTTCTCCAGAACGCATGCGCCAGTTCGTCTCCCTCGTTCTGTCCTTCGGTCTGCTCTGCACGGTGCCCGGCTGCACCTACGTGTGGGGCGAGCCCGGCGAGCCTGACCCGGAGCCGGGCTTCGGCCCCGCGTCCGACGACGACGACCCCCTGGCCGGGTACACCCGCGAGGAGCTCGCCGAGTGGCTCGACGCGACCTGGTACGAGGACACCCTCGTCAGCAACGACGCCTTCGTCGTGCGCGACGCCCCCTGCTACGAGGCGACCTCGTCCCCCGACGGCGGCGAGACGCTGGTGCTGTCGTTCTCCTGCCCCGCCGAGGAGGCCGGCCTGCGCGAGGGCCAGGTGCTGATCGGCACCGAGGGGCGCGGCTACCTGCGCCGGGTCGACGAGCTGCAGACCAACGGGAACGTCGCGGTGGCGCGCACCTCGTCGGCCGGCTTCGAGGACGTCTGGTACGTCGCGGACTTCGCGTCGGCGGTGCGCATCGACCCGATGGCCGAGGGGCTCGTGGACGACGCGATGCGCGAGGTCGAGCTGTCCCTGCCGCAGGGGTGGAGCTTCAGCAAGGTCCTGTACTCCGGCTCCGGGGGCGACGCGGACACCGGCTGGTCCGCGCAGCTGGACGCCGAGGGGCTGCTGTACGTCGTGCCGACGCTGTACATGGACGCCGACATCGGCGTCGAGACCAGCTGGGGCTGGCCGCCGATCTCCGTCGCGGTCGACAAGGTCGAGGCTGGCGTGGTGTTCGAGGCGACCGCCGAGATCGTGCTCCACGGCCGCGTCGAGGGGCACTGGACCGAGGACGGCAGCAAGCAGCTGTTCACGTTCGGTCGCGACTTCGTGTTCCCCGGGCCGGCCGGCATCCCGATCGTCGCCGGCATGGACTTCACGGTCGAGCTGACCTGGGAGGCCGCCGCCAGCGCGTCGCTCGACGGCTCCATCGGCGCGCACGCCGACGCCCGCTTCGGCCTGGGCGGCCGCTACGCCGACGGCAACTGGGAGCTGCTCGACGACTGGGACTGGGAGGCCGGCATGATCGGCCCCGAGGTCGACCTGGAGGGCACGTTCAGCGCCCGCGCGGGCCTCAAGATCACCGCCAGCGCCAATGTATACGGCGGCGCGCTGGAGTTCGGCGCGAGCGGCGAGCCCTGGATCGGCCCCACGCTCGGGCTCGACTGCGACGCGGTCGACTGGGAGCTCAACTGGGGCGTCGACACGTCGGCCCACGTCGGCGGGCTCTGGGGCGCGGTCCCGGACTACGAGTTCGACCTGGTGAACTTCGGCCCCTACGAGTTGGCCTCCGGCGAGGTCGACCTGCCGCTCGACTTCCTGCCCGACCCGGACTGCACCCCCGAGGACAGCGCCCCGGACGTCGGCGGGGAGGACGAGATCAGCTCGGACGACGGCACCGGGGCGCCGCCGTGGTGGGAGGAGTCCTACGGCGACGTCGAGATCTGGGAGCCCGGCGACTCGGAGCCGACGAAGTGGTACGGCTTCGACGCTACGCCCGACGGCGACGGCTACTGGATGACGGACGTGGACGGTCGGGTCGCCTGGTTCGGCGGCGCGTCCCACCACGGCGACTTCCAGGCCGGCGACACGCCGATCGAGGCCCTGATCGCCCACCCCGGCGGGGCCGGCTACTGGCTGCTCGGCGCCGACGCGACGGTGTACCCCTTCGGCTCCGCCCAGATCTTCGACTCCAACACGAGCGACCCGATCACCGCGGCCATCTCCGGCTTCGCCGCCCACCCGTCGGGCCAGGGCTACTGGACGGTCGGCGCCGACGGCGTGGTCCACTCGTACGGCGCGGCCGAGCGCATCGGCCAGCCGGACCGGCTGCCCGGGCGCCGCATGGCGGTGGACATCGCGCCGACCCCGTCGGGCAACGGCTACTGGATCCTCGGCTTCGACGGGGTGGTCTACGCGTACGGTGACGCCGGCGACGCGGGGGACGCCGACGGCGAGGCGGGCTGGAGCGCCTTCGTCGGCATGGACGCCCACCCCTCGGGCGAGGGCTACTGGCTGACCACCGCCGACGGCCGCGTGTTCGGCTTCGGCGGGGCGACCCCGCTGGGCGACCTCGCGGGCGACACCGGCTCCGCGGTCATGGACCTGGTCGCGACCCCCACCGGCGCGGGCTACTGGCTGGTCACCTGGGACGGCGAAGTCCACCCGTTTGGTGACGCTGTGTGGCACGGAGATCCGGCGGACAGCGCGTCCGACGCCTGAACAGGTCGTCCACACCCTTTCGGGGGGTGCCCGCAGCCGCGGCACGCTTGGTGCTAGCCTCACGGGACGGTGTCCGTCTCTCGACTGGTCTCTGCGCTCCGTGAGATCTTCTCCCATTCGGGGGAGGCGTCCCCTGGCGAGCCGTCGCCGCGAGAGGTCGCGGTGCCGCTCCGCTCCGCCCCTCCGGAGGGCTGGCGCCTGCACGAGTGCATGGCCGGACCCTGGACCCGCTTCGTCGTCTCCTATCCCCGGGATTGGAACGCCATCTCCGGGCAGGGAGGCGATCCGGTGCGCCTGCAGCCGGACCCGCGCACCCACATGGACGTCGCCATCACGGTGACCAGCCACCCGGGTGAGATCGCTGGCCCGCAGGGCATCCTCGACGCCGTCGAGCAGCTGGCGGAGGCGCGCTCGGTGCCGGTGCGGCGCAGCGACGTGAAGCTCGACCGCTGGGGGGACGTCGGCTGGGCGGGCTGCTGGGGGTGGCGTGAGCGGGGACCGGAGGGACACCGCGACTGGCGCCTGCTCGTGCTCGGTCACGAGGAGGGCATGGTGCTCGCGATCGTCGAAGGCGATCCCGACGAGCTCGCCGTCTCGGCGGACCGCGTCGAGACCGTGCTGGCCTCCATCCGGCTGCCCGACCCGGACCTGCTGGCGCCCGAGCACTTCCCGACCGCGCTGTGTGAGCTGCTCAACGACCGCCTGGCCCCCGGGGACCCGCCGTGGGGATTCTCGGCCCAGGGCCACCTCGCGTCGGGTGAGCTGACCGTGAGGCTCGCGCACCTGTATCGCGCCTACCTGGCGTCGGGGAACCTGGACGCCGTCGCGTCGGCGGTGGACACCCGGGCCCGCAACGACGTCGAGGAGCAGTTCGACGGGGCCGAGTGGGATGACGTACGGCCCCGGCTGCGGGTGGTGCTGCGGCGGACGGACGCGCTGCGCGGCCTGCCCGTCGTGCAGATCCCCCTCGCCAACGACCTCGTCGCCTGCCCGGTGCTCGACTCCGCGGACCGCATGACCTACATCCCGCAGGTCGAGGCGGAGCGCTGGGGCATCGACGCCCGCACCCTCCTGACCCGCGCCGTCGCCACGCTCGACGGGCCGGTCAGCCTGGTCGAGATCCGGGACGACGAGAGCGGCTCCCTCCTCGCGCTGCAGCTGGACACCCGCGACGGGTACGACAGTGGCCGGCTGCTCTGCCCCAACGTGCGCGCGTCCGTCGAGGCGGCGCTCGGCGGCCCCCTCATCGTCGCCATGCCGGCCGCCGGACTGGTCCTCGTGGGGCGGGACGACGAGCCCACCCGGGCGGACCTCGCGGAGGCCGCGTCGGCGGGTTACCAGCGCCGGCCGCGCCCCCTGTCGGGGGAGCTGTGGCGGTGGACCGAAGCGGGGCTCGAGCCGCTCGTCTGATCCGACGGCCTCAGTCGCCGAGCTTCGTGAGCCGTCGCCACAGGTGCTCGGGCTTCGCCGACTCCACCCTCAAGCCGCAATGCCAGCCGTCGTCCGCCTGGCTGACGGAGTCCACCGAGGCGGTGAGGCGCACCCGGCGGGTCCGGGCGCCCGCGGGCCCCCGGTCCACCCACTCGACGTGTCCGGCCTGGACCGAGCCGAGCGCCAACTCCTCGTCCGCCGAGTGCACCCGCATGCCGACGGGGGTGCGCGCCTCGATGCGCAGCTCGAGGTGGCCGGTCGGACGGAACAGCGTCAAGCGGGGGCGGACGTCCATCGCGCGGTCCCGCCTGCGCCGCTCGGGCGGCGGCTCGTAGTCGGGGGACGCGGCGATGGCGGCGTGCAGGGCCAGGAGGAGGTCCTCCTCGCTCGCGGGTCTCGGCAGCCAGGCCGCCGCCAACTCCGGGGGATCCGGAAGGTCCGCCTCCCCCATCGCGACGATCGGTACGTCGAGCCCGCCGGCGGTCGCCCGGATCTGTCGGACCAGCTCGTCGCCGGGGCTCCCCGGGATGGCGTAGTCGACGAACAGCACGTGGGGGTGATGGCTCGCGAGCCAGCCGAGGGCCTCGTCGGGGTCGGATGTGGGCGCTACCGCGAACTCGAACCGGTGCAGGAGCCGCTCGAGCGCTCGCGCCGCCGCTTCGTTGTAGTCGAGCACCAATGCTCTGAGTCTTGGTAGCTCTCCGCTCATGTGATCGTCCTACGACGGTTCCGCCGACTTGAACAGGACAATGCTCGGGCCTGACCGTCGGGCAGGCGTCCTGCGACTCGCCCGGGTCGTGAGGGGCCCGTCTTTTGCGCGCGCATGGGATTTCGCACGCGCGCGCAGGCCCTATCGACCGGCCGCCAGCCGTGGTAACACCCAGACTAGCCGGAGAGAGCAACATGCCCCGATTCGTCCTCCTTGCCCTGATCGGACTGGGTCTCGCGTTCCCCGCTGCTGCTGGCGCCCAGGACCTGTTGGTCGACGGCACCACCGTTACCCTCGGTGGGACGCTGACCTACGACTCGGTCCAGGTGATCAACGGCGGCACGATCGAGATCGCGACGTACAACGGTGACCTGTCCACGACGGGGATCCTGCACATCATCGCGGACTCGATCGTCATCGACGGGACGTCATCGATCCACGGAGTCGGCGACGGCTACCAGTCGACTGACGACACCGGCGACGGCCCCGGCGGCGGCGAGGGCGGCGTCTTCGTGATCGACGGCGCCGGCGGCGGCGGCTACGGCGGCGCCGGTGGCAACGGCATCCGTGACTGGTGGCAGGTGGTGGGCTGCGGCACGCCCTGGCCCGACGGCAGCGGCGGCGTCGAGAACGGCACCGACTCCGGGCTCGACATCGACATGGGCAGCGCCGGCGGGGCCGGCGGCTCCGGTGACGGCGACTCGTCCAACGGCGGCGGCGACGGCGGGGCGGCGGTCTGGTTGGACGCCGACACGATCGACATCGACGGCAACATCAACGTGCGGGGTGGCAACGGCTTCAACTGGCTGAACGACTCCGGTGGCGGGGGCTCCGGCGGCGGCATCCTGATCACGGGCCTCGACGTGTCCGTGACGGGCTCGCTGAACGTGCGGGGCGGCCACGGCGCGTCCTTCGACGACGGCGGCGGCGGGGGCAGCGGCGGTCGCGTCAAGATCTTCTACGCCACCGACAGCGGCATCAGCCCGTCGGTCAACATCAACGGAGGCTCGGGCGGGACCAACATCTGCGAGTCGGCCGACGACGGCGAGCAGGGCACCTACGTCGTAGTCGACGGCGACCAGGACAACGACGGCTTCCTGGACGACGAGTATGGCGGCGACGACTGCGACGACGACCTGGTCGAGGTGGGGCCCGGCTTCCCCGAGCTGTGCGACGCGCTGGACAACGACTGCGACGGCCTGGTGGACGCGGCGGATCCCGACACCGACGCCGACGGTGACGGCTACTCCGAGTGCTCGACCGACTGCGACGACACCGACGCAGCGGTCTTCCCCGGCGCGCCGGAGGTCTGCAACAGCATCGACGACGACTGCGACACGCTGATCGACGGGGACGATCCCGAGACGGACGGCGACGGCGACGGCGTCTCGGTCTGCGACGGCGACTGCAACGACGGCAACAGCTCGATGTACCCCGGCAACACCGAGGTCTGCGACGGGATCGACAAC